>JAJDET010000087.1 GCA_029259655.1 Planctomycetota bacterium | reverse complement strand
TACATCGCGTAGCAGAGGATCGTGCAGGCCGCGAGCACCGACGTCATCTGGTGCAGGAACCCGGTGGTGTACTCGTCGAGGATCGCGCGGTGAGCGCTCTTGTCGTCGCCCAGGAGCGCGATCTCGGCCCGGCGCTTGTTCAGCGCGAGGAAGAGGGCGAGGAAGAGCGTGCAGAGCAAGAGCCAGTGCGAGATCTCCGCGCCCGCGGCGCGGCCGCCCGCCAGCACGCGCAGGAGGAAGCCCGTGGCGATGCAGAAGGCGTCCACGAGGAGGACGTGCTTCAGCTTGATGCTGTAGGCGAGGTTCATCGCCATGTAGGCCGCGACGATCCACACGACGGTCACGCCCATCCCGCCGGCCAGGAAGCTGAGCCCGATGGCCCCCGCTGCGCAGCCGACGGACATGACCTTGGCGGTCGCGATCGAGATCTCGCCCGACGCGATCGGGCGGTTCTTCTTGGTCGGGTGCGCTCGGTCGCTGTCGACGTCCATGACGTCGTTGACGAGGTAGATCGCGCTCGACCCGAGGCAGAAGGCCAGGAAGGCCCAGACCGTCCGCAGGAAGTCCTCGCTCCCGACGGTGCCCTCGGCGCTCCGGTCGCCGTAGGCGAACGCCAGCGCCGCGAGGACGAAGAGGTTCTTCGACCACTGCTGGGGTCGCAGGGCACGTAGCGGGGCGGGGAGCCTCATGCGGCGAAGACCATACCTCCTCCGCCGAGGGGGTGGAATCAGTCGAGGCTCAGCTTCTGCAGGTCCTCGATCGGCGAGTCCGGTCCGACGAGGAGGATCTCCTCCTCCGGGCCGACGCTTCCGCGCTCTCGCTCCTCGAACAGCTCGAAGGTCTGCACCGACCCGTCGGCGTAGAGCACGTTGGTCGTCGTCCGGTGATTCATGCCCCCGTCGTTGTCGTCGGCCACCAGGGGTTCCTTGCCGTCACCGGGGAACTTGCGCAGGGGGAACCGCTCGCTGTCGCGGCCCGCGTAGGCCGACCAGGTCCCGTCGACCAGGTCGAGATCCGTCCACCACTCCTCCGGATCGAGGTCCCGGATGGCGAGCGACCCGATGTCGACCGCGGGACACGTGAAGCGCCGCGCGTTCGTCTTCGTGTTGGAGATCGCGCCCTTCGAGATCAGCTCGGCGAAGAACGCCGCGCCGCTCTTTGCGGGAATCCGGTTGTACTTGCTCTTGTAGAGCGTGATGCCGGTGTAGACCTCGCTGAGGTTCGCCGAGCAGGCGCGCACCTCGGCCGTGTCGAAGTAGTCCGGGAGGTTGCGGACGAGGTAGAAGCCGAGGATCCCGATGATGACCATCACGGCCAGGATCTCGATCAGCGTGAAACCGGCGCGCCGGAAGGCGATGGAAGCGGGGTGCATGGGGCTAGGCCGAGAGGGGGTCCGACCGACAGTATGCCCGCGGAGCTCTCCGGTCACTCCCTCCGTCGGCCAAGGAAGCTCCCACGCGTGTTTCCGGCTACCGAGCCAGCGTCGCGACCGCTTCCGCCAGCTTCTCCGTACGGTTCGCCTGCTCCCAGGGGAACTCGTCACGCCCGAAGTGCCCGTGGTAGGCCGTCTGGACGAAGATCGGGCGCTTCAGGTCGAGGTCGCGGATGATCGCGGCCGGGCGCAGGTCGAAGACGGTCTCGATCGCCGCGGCCAGCGACTCCTCGTCGACCTTCCCGGTTCCGAACGTGTCGACGCGCACCGAGAGCGGCTTCGCGACGCCGATGGCATAGGAGAGCTGGACCTCGCAGCGCTTCGCCAGTCCGGCGGCGACGACGTTCTTCGCGACCCAGCGCGCGGCGTAGGCCGCGGAGCGGTCGACCTTGCTCGGGTCCTTGCCCGAGAAGGCGCCGCCGCCGTGCCGGCCCATTCCGCCGTAGGTGTCGACGATGATCTTGCGGCCGGTGAGCCCGCAGTCGCCGTGCGGTCCGCCGACCACGAAACGGCCGGTCGGGTTGATGTGGTAGATCGTCTCGTCGTCGAGGAACTTGGCCGGGATCACGGGCTTGACGACCTTCTCGATCACCTCGCGCTGGATCTCCTCGTGGTCGACGTCGGGTGCGTGTTGCGTCGAGATCACGACCGTGTGCACGCGGACGGGCTTGTCGTCTTCGTACTCCACCGTGAGCTGGCTCTTGCTGTCGGGACGCAGCCAGGGGAGGACGCCCTTCTCGCGCAGCTCGGCCAGCTTCTCGACCAGCCGGTGGGCGTAGTGGATCGGGAAGGGCATGTGCTGCGGCGTCTCGTCGCACGCGTAGCCGAACATCAGGCCCTGGTCGCCGGCGCCCTGCTCATCGTGGAGCCCCTCGCCCGCCGTGACGCCCTGGCTGATGTCGGGCGACTGCTTGTCGAGCGCGAACATCACGGAGCACGTGTCCCCGTTGAGGCCGTAGGCGTCGTCGGTGTAGCCGATGCGCCGGATCGCACCGCGCACGATGTTCTGGTAGTCGAGGGTCGCCCGGGTCGTGATCTCTCCGGCAATGATGGCGAGCCCGGTGGTGACCATCGTCTCGCAGGCCACGCGGCTCTCCGGATCCTGCTCGAGGCAGGCGTCGAGCACGGCGTCGGAGATCTGATCGGCCACCTTGTCGGGGTGGCCCATGGAGACGGATTCGGACGTGAACAGTCGTCTGGACATCGGAGAAGGGTCCTCGAAAGCCGGGTCCTCGCCCCCCGCGAGGCGGACCGGGGGCGGGCGTCAGGGAAGGGCGCGGGCGCTCGCGCCGAGAAAACGAGCGATCCAAGATAGCCGATGGGTCGGGCGGTCGAACCCCTCCGGTGCCCCTTTGTAGGGGGGAGCCCGGCCGGGGCCTGCTCCCGGCCACGGCCGACGAGGGCCGCCGCCGGGTTTGAAGCCGCAGAGAGGGGCCTCCGCAGCACCGATCCGAGGGCCCGCCCTCCATCGCGAGCCGACCCATGAGGTCTTCTTCCCACCAGAGGAACCCGTCCAGGGCCAATTCCGGCCCCTTCTTTATATCCCCTTAATGTTCATCTCCGCGCACGCCGAATGGGAGCCCTGGGGAAGCACCGGACAAGAGGGAGTCGTCACCAATTGAGGAACGAGAGATCAAGACGACGCTTCGTTCGACCCGCCGGCTGAGTCGCCGCTCGGGGGTGACCCTCCTCGAGCTCGCATTCGCCATGCCCATCCTGCTCGTCGCCATCAGCCTCTTCTCGAGCGCGCTGGTGGCGATGTTCGAGCAGCGGGAGATCAGCCGTGAGCGCTTCCTCGCGTCGGAGGCGGTCCGCTCGGAGTTCGAGCGGATGCGCAACGAGGAGATCGGCGACGTCTACGCCCTCTTCAACGAGGACCCGGAGGACGACCTCCTCGGTCCCGGCACCGCCCCCGGAAGCCGATTCGACGTGTTCGGCCTGGACCCGCTCGCGGACGCTCCGGACGGACTGGCGGGCGAGGTCCTGCTGCCGTACGTGAACGTCGCCGAGCCCGGGATGCCTCCGGTCTGGGAGCTGCGCGAGGACATGGAGTGGGAGAGCCTCGGGATGCCGCGCGACCTCAACCGCGACAACGTGGTGGACGCCGTGGATCACAGCGAGGACTACGTCCTCCTCCCGGTCGAGGCGCGCGTGGAGTGGGTCGGGAGGTTCGGGCGCAAGGAGCTCCGGATGTACACGCTGCTCACCGGCTACAGCATGGACCCATGAACCGCAGCATGAGACTCACCCGTCACCTCACACGAGCGGGGTACTCGCTCATCGAGGTCTTGCTGGCCGTCGCCCTGCTCGGCGTCCTGGCCTACCAGGTCTTCACCGTGATCAGCGTCGCGAGCCGTTCGACGACTACCGACACGACCGGCATGGTCCTCGAGGACCACGCCCTGACGGTCATGCAGAGCATCGCAAACGCGATCATGGGAACGAATCGCGACACGCTCGAGCCGGCGCTCGGAGCGCCGCTCTCGAGCGACGACATCAACTACCGCATCCAGCTCGGCATCGAGGACGGCGAGGTCATCTGGGAGGATCCCGAGCGGATCGCCCTGGACGACAGCGATTCCCGCGTCTTCTGGAGCCAGAACCCCGACACGGACGAGGAGCGGCGCGTCTTCTGGACCAGCCTCGTCGCGCCCTTCCTCGAGGGTGAGCTCCTGAACGGCGTGGACGACAACGGCAACGGGCTCGTCGACGAGAAGGGGCTCAGCTTCAGCATCGACCGCAAGGCGGTGACGGTCCGGCTGACGCTCGAGGAACGAACGCGCGAGGGCGAGATCGTCACGCGCACGCTCGAGCGCACCGTGACCTGCCGCAACCCGCAAGGAGAGACACCTTGAGACAGCTCACGAGCAAGAGAACGCGAACGCCCCGGGGGAGGGCGGGGAGTGCCCTCATCATGGCGCTCATCGCGGCTACCGCACTCGCCGCAACCGCCGCAGTGTTGCTGCAACTCTCGACGGTGTTCAACCGTCGCAAGGTGATGGCCGAGCACGACGCGCGCGCCTTCTACCTGGCCGAGGCCGGGCTCGCGGAGGCCTACCACGGCCTGGCGACCGGCGACACCGGCAGGATCGGCTCGCAGGAGAAGCCGGTCGGCAGCGGGGACGGCCTCCTGTGGGTCACGGCCGAGGACGCGGGCGAGCGCCTCGTGCGGCTCGAGTGCAACGCCCTCACCGGGCTCGGCCGCTCGTCGCTGGCCGTGACCGTCGAGCGGCACGACGAGCCGATCGGGATCTTCGCCGACGAGGACATCGTCATCGCGGCTCCGATCCTCGTCGACGGGTACGACTCGGAGGAAGCACCGTACGTCGAACAGGTGAGCGAGTTGCTGAAGCTCCGCCTGGAGGACCTCGAGGACATCCTGTCGGAACAGAGATTACAGGACGATCCGGTGGAAACGGACACGTTCACGGCCATGCCGGTCGACTCCGACCTCTATGCGACGAACTGGGGATGGGGAGCACCCGACGATCAGGACGTCGCGACCTCCTGGCCGACCTACGAGACCGAAGTCATCGAGGACGTCGGCGACCTCTTCGACCTGGATTCGGACGAAGTCGGCATCGTCTACTACGCAGGCGAGCCGTACGTCGTCGACTGCCACGACGCGGACTACGTCTACCTCGAGAAGGCGGAAGCGGCTCCGAACGCAATGTTCGATGCGGACGGAGGCGCGGGCGCCTTGCCCGACCTCGGACCCCACACGCCCGGCGGCGGGCAGCTCAGCTCCAACGGGCGCATCACCTTCGAGGCGGGAGCCATGGTCTACGGGGACGTCATCCCGGGACCGGACGAGGAGGTGGTGGTGACCGAGCACGTCGGCATCACCGGGCACACCCAGGCTCGCCGAGAGGCCATCGAGCTCGACAAGGTCGCGGCACCGAACGTGCCCGTCCTGCCCGGCGTGGTTCACAGCGAATCGCTCCCCCTCGTCATCCCGCCCTCCGAGGTGGCCTACGACTATCTGCGCGTCGATGCGGGTCGCGAGGTGCACGTCCAGGGACCCGCGACGCTCGTCGTCGGCAGTCTCGAGCTGAGCGACGGTGCAGGACTCTGGATCGACAACCTCTCGGGCGTCGTGCACATCTACGTGACCGAGTCCGCTGACCTGGCGTCGGGCGCCTGGGTCGAGGTGACGAGCGAGGACCCGTCCCGGCTCACCCTGCAGGGCGCGGGCAACGTGCCGATCGTCCTGCACGCCGACTCCATGTTTCACGGCATGATCTACGCCCCCGAGGGAAGCGTCGACATCGAGAGCCCCTTCGAGGTCTTCGGCGCCTTGATCGCACGCTCGCTCGCCATCGGTCCTGACGTGCGACTGCACTTCGACAGCGGTATCGCCGGGGGATCGGGCCCCATCGCGCTTCCGCGGCTCGTCTCCTGGGAGATCACCGACATACCGCCCGCAGTCCGTGCACGCGGCATCGACCCCTTCGTGCTCTTGAGCGTGGCCCCCGAGGAGATCGCGGCCGCGAGCGAGTCCAGCGAGTCCTACTCGTGGACCGCCAAGGTCTCCTACCGCCCCGTCGACGGGAGTGGCAGCGGAGGCTGGGGTGACTGGGGAGACTGGGGCGACTGGGGTGACTGGGGCAGCAGCGGAAGCTGGGGTAGCTGGGGTAGCTCGAGCAATAGCGAGAACGTGACCTACGTCGGGCCTTTCGAGGACTACGACTTCCGCGAGTCCGAGTTCACC
>JAJDET010000086.1 GCA_029259655.1 Planctomycetota bacterium | reverse complement strand
GGACGCCGGTGCGTGCAAGGTGCCGGCAGGGGCCGAAAGGCCGGCGAAGCCGGCCGTTCGTGGTGTTCGGTCCGCGTGGTCATGAATAGTCCGGGCTAGCCCGCCTACGGCTATTCGGAGGGGGGCCGTCCCGGCGAGTCGGAGCCGAGCGCGGGTGTGGCGACCTCTCCGCGCAACCGGTGGTTCTCTTTCGAGAGGACGAAGATCTCCGCTGCGAGCGCGAGGCAAACGAAGACCAGAACTGCCACGAACGTGCGGCTAATCGGCCTCGGCTTCACGGTGCTCTGCTCTCGATGAAGTTTGTTTTCGTGACAAGTTTCGTCCTGCCGTGGTCCGTTCATCCCGCCTCTCCTGCCGTTACTAGCACCGACACCGGCGCTGTCTTCACGATGTTTCTCACGACGACGAAGTTCGCTTTTTGCTGACAAGTTTCGCGATGTCGTGAGTCGGTTCTGTCCGCCCTTCTCTTACGGTTCCGAATCCTCTTCGGAGTGCAACGCACAGCTATCATGACGGAGTTCCGTCGGCTGCAATCGCGTCGCACACGGACGCGATCATTCTTGTGCCGACATGATTCCCCATCTCCGAACCGGGAGTACAAGCTGTCATGAACAGACTTCGCAAACTGGGTACCACGGCTCTTCTCGGCGTCGCCGCCTTCGGCATGATGACGGCCATTTCCTCGACCGCTGTCGCGGGAAAGTCCGATCCGATCGCGCCGAACTGCACATGCGCCAAGTTCATCAAGCTGGGCAAGTTCATCTGCGTGTTGACGACGTGCACCAAGGTCGGACCGAAGGAGTTCGTGTGCACGTACGCTTGCCCGAACACCTGAGATTCTCGAAGTGACGGGGCATGCCGGCCCGTCTCATGCGCGGCGGTTTTCTCCCTCGTGAGGATCGAGCGAGGGGAGCCGCCGCGCTTTCGTTCGGAGAGAAAGAATCGGCTGGAAACCATCTCTAGACCCTCGACGTCGGCACTCCTGGGATGAGACGGACCCGTAATGGTTCTGTCAGTACCTGGCAAGGAAGCTGCTCGGAACTCCCGCAACGAGGCTCCGGGGGCTGACGGTACTCTGGTCGAATGCCGAGGTCTCCGGTGGAAGAACTGCTCGCACACGATGGGCAGTTGCGAGCTCTCGCCCGGCGCCTGCTCGAGGATGAGGACGATGCGGACGACCTGATCCAGGAGGCCTATCTCTCGGCTCTCGAGCGCGGTGCGCACTCGCCGCGTGCGCCATCCCGCTGGTGGAGGGAATTCCTGCGACTCAAGGCGCGGACGCTGAGACAC
Source organism: Planctomycetota bacterium (assembly GCA_029259655.1). GTDB lineage: Bacteria > Planctomycetota > UBA1135 > UBA1135 > OFTM220. The sequence goes on along the minus strand of JAJDET010000086.1, from coordinate 19,906 downwards.
CAGGAATCTCGCCGCAAGCGTCGCGAGGTCGTCGTTGCGACACCAGAAGGGAAGCCGGACGAGCTCGTGACCGAGGAGGACCGGGAGGCGTTCCTCCACGCGCTCGCACGAGCTGTGGACGAGCTCGACGAGCCGTATCGCACGACGATGCAAATGCGGTTCGTCGAAGAGATTCCGCCACGTGAGATCGCACGACGCGAGCGTGTTCCCGTGACCACGGTGTACACGCGCGTGAATCGCGGCCTGAAGCAGCTTCGCGGTCGCATGGACAGGAACTTCGATGACCGTTCGTGGATGGTCATCGCGCTCGCTCTTCCGCGCCGGCATGCGAAGAGAGCGCCCAAGCTCGTAGCCCTCGGAGCGGCAGGACTGCTCACCGTGATCGCGCCGTGGCTAGTCCTCGGAGACACGGCTCCGTCGAGGACGCAGCGATCGAGCGCGGCCGCCGTCCGTGGTCTCGAGGTCTCGAACGTCCCGGAGGGCGAGCAGGCCTCGCCGTCGCAGGCCTCGCCGGATACCGCAATCCGCAGAAGGGTCCTCTCCTCCTCTGCCGGGTCCGCGCCCGTCGTGGGGACGGTCCCGGAAGCGCCGATGTTCTCCGGACGCGTCGTCGACCCCGAGGGCGCCGTCCTTTCCGGGATCCCCGTTGTCGCCGAGCCGGGGAAGATCACCTCGCCGCAGGCCTCGCTGGGGAACTGGGTCTTCGCGGTCACGGGGCCACCGGACACCGAGACGGTCAGCGGCTCCGACGGATCCTTCGAGCTCGATATCCCCTCCGGGTTCAACGGCCGCGTTCTCGCTCGCGGTGCCGGCTACCGACCCGTGCTGGCCGAGGCGGTCCCGTTCGCGGGGCGTGCGCACACCCTCGAGCTCGTTGCAGCACCCGTGCGATCGGTGGTCGGACGTGTCGTCGACCCGGAGGGAGACGGCCTGGCCGACGTCTCCCTCCACATGAGATCGTCGCCCGAGTTCACGGCGTCCCAGAGACGCCCTGAACGCAGCTGGGTGCCCGTGATGTCGGAAGCGCGTAGCGACGCCCATGGGTACTTCGAGCTGGAGGACGCCTACGTGATGGTCCGGTCTCGAATCGAGGTTCAGAAGGAAGGCTTCGTTCCGCAGCAACTGAACCTCGTCGTCGAGGGTCCTCTCGAGCTCGAGATCGAGCTCGAGCCTCTTCCACCCAGGAGTCTGCCCATCCGCGGGTTCGTCGTCGACGAGAACGGCGCGTGGATCGAAGACGCCGTGGTCGCGGCTGCTCGTGGCGTCGCCGTGACGGACGAGGGCGGTGGCTTTCAGCTCGATACCGACGAGATGGGGGAGAGCGAGACACTCTGGGTGCTCGTCGAGCAGAAGCACCCGGTGACGATCGAGCTCGTTCGTGACGGGGACGGACGGTTCTACTTGCCGGATCCGTTCGTGATCGAGGTCGTGGATCCGCCGCTGGTCATCGAGGGGCGCATCGTAGATGCCGACGGCGACCCCGTCTCCGGAGCCTACGTGTGGTGCCATGACATGACGAAGGTGGGGACGAGCCGATCCTCCTTGTTCGCGGAGGACATCATCGATCCTGCGGACTGGAACGTTCCGTACGACACGGGCACAGAGGAGGACGGGAGCTTCCGGATCCCGTATCTGATGGACCGCGAGTACCGCATCGGCAGCGTGTACCTACCCACGCTGGACAGCGTTCTGGGTGACCCCGTGCCGGCCGGCACGCGCGACCTGATTCTCACGCTCCCTACCGATCAGGCGCACTCCACTGTCACAGGGCGCGTCATCACGAAGGGCGGGCGTCCCGTCGAGGGGGCGACAGTGGCACTCGTCTCCGAGACCGTCAGGATTCCGATCGAGCCGGGCTTCACCTTCACGAGCGAGATGCGGTTGCGCTCGACATCGACGGACGCGGATGGTCGCTTCGAGCTGGGCGACCTTCCCGGCGCCGGCTACTCGCTGACCGTGAAGGGGGACGACTTCGTGCAAAACGGTACGCCCATCCCCGCCTCCACGGGCGCTGAGCCTCGACAGATCGTGATCACCGTCGCGCGCCGCGCCCACCTGCGCCTGGCGAGGAGTCTGTGTTGCGAGACGGCCACGCACTACTCGCTGTTCGACGGCTCGGGAAAGCGGCTGACGGTCTACGCCGCCGAGGAGTTCGACCGCAACTTCGACATGTCGCCCTACGTCCGGGTCGGGATCACGGACGGCGGCTCCGCCATCATCGTGAGTCCCGACACGGCGACGGAGATCGTCTTCTACGAGGACGAGGTGGAGCTCTCGCGCCTGCCGATCCAGCTCTCCGCGGACATGCTGAACGAGCTCTCGCTCTAGTGAACCTCGGTGCGCAGCCCTTCCGTGGCGAGCACGACGCCCTTCCCCGGCACGACCTGGAGCCATTGCCAGTTGAGGACGCCGGTGAAGAGGGGTTCGTCGCCCAGGTTGAACGGACCGGCGTAGGCATTGCCGAACGCATCCGTCGTGCCGATGGCCGCGGCGGTCCAGGAGTCACCGACGTTGAAGAAGCAACCGTCCGGGAGGAGGATCTTGCCCTTCTGGGTGGAGACCACGAGCAGCGTCCTTGCTCCCTGGACCCCGCCCGTCAGGTCGATGCCGAGGAACTCTGAGCCGGCGTACGGAGGCGCGTGGAGACCCGCGTTGTTGGCGGAGATGGTTCCCCCGCACCCGATGCCGTAGGTGGAGCTCTCGGCATGGGGGTCGTACTGGAAGCGCCTCGTGTGGACGGCGTGCTCGCCGCTCTGCTCGAACCTCACGTCCATGACGACCGGGAACTCGTAGTCGTCGGGGTTGTAGCAGAGGAACGTGTCGTAGACCTGGTGCGACGAGGGCTGCACGGACTCTACGACCCCGGCGGTGAACCCGACCCGGACGAGCCCGCCGTCTTGGGCCATGTTCTGGTACGCGACCGCCCAGTGGCTCTGCGTGTTGGAGTCGTAGGCGACGCTCCGGTTGGCTCCGAGGTCGAGGACGTTGTCGACCGTTCCGGTCGGCGCAGAGGCGATCGAGCGACCCGTGAGGACTGCGGGGAGGTACGAGCTCTCGTCCCAGTCGAACCGACGCGCGCGCAGGTGGTAGTCGGGGAAGCCGGGGTGCGTGTCCTGCCAGACGACGAGATAGCGTCCCTGCCGACCGTCGATCTTGGGCACACCGATGTACCCGTACGCGAACGGATAGCGTCCGGCGACCGCGCCGTTGTGATCGATGCGAGCCATCTTGCCGGTCGAGTCGCCCGAGGAATGGGCCGGCGTGCCGACGTTCAGCCACACCACGACCCACGAGGAGTTCGGTCCGTCCGAGTTGCGCGTCACGTTCGGCCAGATCCCGCGATACCCCGGCGTGAGATCGACCGTGGTTGGAGTTCCGAAGCTGGGAGTCGGGTCCGAGGCGTCGACGATGATCGACGTCACTCGATCGTCGTCCCCGCTGATGTCGCGCTGGAACACGATCAGCGCGTGATCGCTGGTCATGGAGACCGAGCCTCCGATGGTCGGGCGGCTCTCCGATCCTGGATGGCCATTCATGTACAGGTATTCGCCACCGTTCATGGTCGGTCCGGCGACGTTGTGGATGTAGGCATAGATGGTGGAAGGGCCGCTGTAGTTGACCTCTACAGCTACAACCCAACGACCATAGCCCTGCGCGAAAGAGCCGTAACGCGCACCGGCGACGTAAGCGACCTCGGCGTTGCGCGAGTGGTAGTTCGAGCTGATGTCGGCGAAGACCACGCGCTCGTTCGCGAACCGATTGTTCAGGAGCCGTCCGGTAGCGTCCTCGTCGCCCGCCGAGTTGTACCGGGACTCGACCAGGAACATGACGTTCGTCGGACCGTGGGCGATGTCGCCGCTCCTGATGTCGCCCAGCCCGAGCTCCAGGGGGCGCGTCAGCGGATCGACGATCACGGGATACGTCGCCCGGTCCAGCCAGCCGGCGTCCAGTGTCAATCGCGTCACGCCGTTCGCCAGGGAGGCCGTCATCTCGCACCGCCGGCCCGCGGCGTCGAGGGCGACGGGCGCCCCGTACTCGACGAGGGGCTTGCCGCGATCGTCGCAAAAGACCAGCCGGTCGTGGCGTGCGGATCGGTCCGCGCTCGTGAGCTGGGTATGCCAGCGTCCCGTGACGACGAGGTCGTCGCCCGCGGTTGCTCCCACCGGGCGCCGTGTCAGCGTGAACGTCTGCTCCACGCCGTCGGGCCGAACGTCGTAGGCCTCGACCACGCCGGGGTAGTGGAGCTCGTAGCGCCAGTCCGTGTAGGTCGCGCGGGTCGGACTGTCCGCGTCTGCGATGCGCGTGCTGCCTACCGCGATCGACTCCGTCTCCCAGCGCAGGGGAAGGTTCTCCGGATAGCTCTCGCCGAGCACCGGATAGAAGGTGAACCCGTCGTGGAAGGACACCTTGTAGTCCGGACCCGCGGCCCAGATCCCGTACTCGCCGGTCTCCGGGTCGTCCGGCGCCGTGTGGATCGGGATCCGCCAGGCGGAGAGGGTGGTGGGCTCGAGCTCCTGGGCAGTCGCCGGTGCGGCCACTGTCAGGAGGGTCATGAGGGTCAGGGAGCGGGGAATACGCATGGTCGTGTCCTTTGTCGTGTCGATCCGGGTGGAACACTCCCGACGGGCGAGCGGCGTCACGGGGAAACCGGTGGAATCGCTACGATTCCGCCCTCGGTGACCTCGCCCCTCACTCCTCCCGCCTACGGAGCGCTCCTCGCGCGCGTCCACCACGAGGGCTTCGGCGACCCCGCACGGGCGGCTGCGCGCACCCTCTTGGCGGAGCTCGGTTCGGCCGGGATCGCGAGCGGGACCGTGGTCGACCTCGGCTGCGGCAGCGGGATCCTCTCGCGCGCCGTTTCCGAAGCCGGCTACGACGCAGTCGGCTTCGACCTCTCACCCGAGATGCTCGAGCTCGCCCGTGAGCACGCCCCGGGCGCGAGCTTCGTACGGAGCACGCTGGCCGAGGCGGAGATCCCACCCTGCGTTGCGGTCGCGGTCGTCGGCGAGTGCTTCAACTACACGTTCGATGACGGCGAGCGCGACGTCGGTGCCGGGCTCGAGGTGCTCGAAACCGTCGCGGCAGGTGCACGCGCCGTGCTCGCTCCCGGAGGAATCTTGCTCCTCGACTTCGCGACGCCCGGCCGTGTGGGCCCCGAGCCGCGCGAGGGTGAGTGGGAAGAAGGCGAGTGGCGCGTGAACTATCGCGCCGTCGAGGACCCGCGCGCCCGCACGCTCGTGCGCACGATCACGTCGACACGGACCGACACGGAGGGGCGCGAGGTGCGCTCCGAAGAGAGTCACGCCCTCGTGCTGTTCGATCCCGACGACGTGGCGCTGCGACTCGATGTCGCGGGATTCGAGGTCGAGCGGCTTGCGGAGTACGACGGCTTCGCCTTACCTCCGGGCTGGAGCGTGCTGCTCGGCCGCGCGGAATAGACCCGGCGCCGACGACTGGGTGGCAAGGTGCGCTCGCGGTTCGAGGCCTCGAGGAACGTCGCCATCGTCCCGCCGTTCCCGTCGAGGTATTCCTCGAGCGGGGGTGCGATCCACAGCACCGAGTCCGAACAGGAGGGGAAGGACGAGCGAGACGGCGGGCTGCATGGAAGCTCTCCGGTGAGGGGTTCCTTCCCTCGACCCGGGGGCGATCCGAGCTCTTCTCAATTCGGCCGTCACCGGGGGCCGAAATAGCTCTGCCCCTCCGCCCCGGCAGGTCCTCCTTGCACGCATCCCCCCTCACCGAGCTCCTCGGAATCGATTATCCGATCGTCCAGGCCGGCATGACCTGGATCAGCCGGTACGAGCTCGCCGCGGCCGTCTCCGAGGCCGGCGCGCTGGGTGTGATCGGCTCGGGCGGAATGGAAGCAGAGGAGCTGCGGATCGAGATCCGCGCTCTTCGCGATCGGACCTCGCGTCCGTTCGCGGTGAACGTGCCGCTGGTCAACGTCCGGCCCGACGGCGACGACTCGATCGTCGAGCGGCTGATCGACGTCGTCGTCGAGGAGCGCGTTCCGATCGTCATCACCGGCGCCGGCTCGCCGAAGCGCTTCACGCCCCGCCTCGAGGCGGCCGGGTCGATCATGATCCACGTCGTGCCCTCCGTGCGGCTCGCGCTGAAGGCGGAGGCGGCGGGCGTCGACGCGATCGTGGCCGAGGGCTTCGAGGCAGGCGGACACATCCAGAGCGACGGACTCACGACGTTTGCGTTGATCCCCCAGGTGGTCGACGCGGTCTCCGTTCCCGTGATCGCCGCCGGCGGCATCGCCGACGCGCGCGGGATCGCCGCCGCGATCGCGCTCGGCGCGCACGGCGTGCAGCTCGGGACACGCTTCATCGCCACGACCGAGTGCAACGCGCACCGCGCCTGCAAGGACGCCCTGTCGGCGGCCGACGCCGAGGGCACCGCCGTCTACTCACGTGCCTGGCACGCGAGCCGCGCACTGGCCACGCCCGTCGTGCGGCGCATGGTCGCCATGGAGGCGGAGGGCTGCGACGCCGAGGGAATCCGCGCCGTCCGCGGACGCGGGCGCGCGCGCGAGGGCTGTATCGAGGGCGACCTCGTGGAGGGCATCCTGCCCGCGGGCGCCGCCGTGGGGCTGGTGCGCGAGGTCGTACCCGCTGCCGAGCTCGTGGCCGAGCTCGTCCGGGGATACGAACAGTGGATCGCCGAGCTACCGCGCAGCCTCGAGGCGCGACGTCACAACGTCGCCTGAGTCGCATGCCTCGGGCATTCCTGCCGCTGCTCGATCCGCTGCGCATCCTCGCCAGCGTCGCGGTCGTGCGGCACCACATGCGGACCGACTTCCTCTTCGGAGTGGGGTTCGGGCTGCCGCTCTTCCTGGTGATCATGTTCGCCCTCGCCTCGAGCAGCACGAAGGAGGAAGCGCTGGGCAGCTTCGCGCGCCGCAAGACCGCCTGGCTCCTGGTTCCGTGGCTGCGCTGGTCGGCGATCTATCTCGTGATCTTCGCGTTTTCGGATGCCGCGCGCGGATTGGATCCGTTCGAGCGCGTCGGGCCCGCGATGATCTGGACCGGCGGCGACCCGAAGCTCTGGTTCCTTCCCTTCGCGGCCGTCGCGCTCGTGGCCGTGAAGGCTCTGCAGTCGGTCATGCGCCGGATCCCGGTCTCGACTGCGGTGATCGCGTCGGCGGTGCTGGCCGTCGCGGCGACCAACGCCGTCGCCTGGTCCTTGACCCACTCGCTCCCCGAGATGCCGACTCGCGCCTGGCTGCGCGTTGCTCCGACGCTGTTCTTCGGGCTCGCGCTCGGCCAGAGCCTGCGCGCCGCCGACGACGGGGAGCGCCGCCGGTTGCTCGCCGTCGTCGTCCTGCTCGCCTTCCTCTCGTTCTGGCTCTCGCCCTTCCGCGATCACCACGAGGACCTTCCGCGCCGCTTCGCCGCCGCGGTCCCGCTCGCGGCGCTGGGCTTCGGATGGCGGCCTCGCGTCCCCGGGTTCGTCCGTTCCGTGGCGAGCGTGACCTTCGGCGTGTACCTGGTTCATCCGCTCGTCGCGAAGGTCCTCGTGGCGGGCGCCGACGTCCAGGCCTGGCCCGCCGCCGTGCACGCCGGAGCGGTGTGGGTCCTCTCGGCCCTGGTGGTCCTCGGCCTGCGACACGCCCTGGCGTCCTGGCACGAGTGCGCCGCTCCCGGGCGGCTCGCGCCCGCGGCCGGACTCTCCTCGTAGGATCTCGCGGATTCCGCGAAGGACGGCGAGGGGCCGGGGCACCGACCCCCGGAGCCCCTTCCCGCCCCATGGTCGAGCCCAACACCATCCGCCTGGACGAGATCCGGATCCGGGACCGGATCCTGTCCGGGGATCGGGAGGAAGCGGAGCGGTTCTTCGGGCGCCACCTCGACCCGCTCTTCGAGTTCGTCCACTACCGCGTGGGCGGGAACCGGGCGGTGACCGAGGACGTCGTGCAGGACACGATGCTCGTCGCCGTCGAGCGCTTCGAGACCTTCGACGGACGCTCGACCCTGCACACCTGGCTGTGCGGGATCGCCAAGAACAAGATCCGGGCTCATCGGCGGAAGAAGCGGGCCGTCGCGCTGGAGGACGTGCTCGCCGAGACCGACCCGGAGATCGACACGATCCTGACGGCGATCGACTCCGAGCCCCTGCCGGAGTGGATCCTCGAGCGGCGCGAGACACGCGAGCTCGTCGGCGCGACGCTCTCCTCCCTGCCGCCCGACTACCGCCGCACGCTGGTGCAGAAGTACGTCGACGGGATGTCCGTCTCCGAGATCGCCGAGAGCGAGGGCAAGGGCGAGAAGGCCGCCGAATCGAAGCTGCACCGGTCGCGGCTCGCGTTCGCGCGGGTGTTCCAGCTCCTCGCAGGACGCCGGGGAGGCGTCGAGTGATGTCCGACCGGAACGTCCTCGACGAGAACCTCGCGGCGCTCGTCGGTCGCGTCTACGTGCCGGTCGTGCTACGACCGGAGTATCGTGCCGGCCTCGAGGCGGAGTTCCTCGCACGCATCGCGACCCTGCCGGGTGAGGACGTCGGGTCCGTGCCCCTCCGCTGGACCCGTGTCGCCGCGCTCGTCGTTGCCGCAGCCGCCCTCGTGCTCGCCGTCCTGTGGATCGCTCCTGACTCTTCGACGCGGGAGGAGATCCTCGGTCGCGGAAACGTCGCCTGGCGGTCGCTCCTGCGCGAGAAATGGCGTGAGCAAGCCCCGGCCGTCGAGCTCCCGCTCTCCCGCCTTCCAATCGAGATCGAAACACCGGCGCGGGCCGGAGTTGCGCTCGAACGGGGGACACAGCACGCGGCGCTTGACCCCGATTCGTTCGCTCGGGTTTGGGAAGGGCACGACAGCGACGATGTCGACTTCTTCCTCGAGCGCGGAGGGATCACGATCGAGTGGCGCGCGGAGACGGCCGTCCCGAACGAGGCCCGTTGGCGCATCGTTGCGGACAGTGGACGGGTGCTCCTCGAGCACGGACTCCTCACCGCGCGCGTCGTCGGGGACGCGCTCGAAGTCGAGCTCGTGAGCGGTTCGGCCCGGGTCTTTCTCGGGAGTGGGGAGAGCTTCGCGCTCGACGTCGGAGAGCGCGGCCGGCTCGCCGACGGGCGCTTCGTCCGCGACGTGCCGGGAGAAGAGAGCGCCGAGCTCGCCGAGCTCCAGGATCCTGCTTCACCCTCGGTTCGAAACGTCGTCGATGCCGAGGTCGAGATGAAGCCCGGAGTTCCGGAGCTCGAACGGGACCCGCTGACGGCGACGGTCGTCCTCGCCATCACGGGATCCGACGGCGCTCCGCTCGCGGCCGCCGACACCGTTCGCGTCGCGACGCTCCTCATCACGGATCTTCCGAACTACGAGACCTCTGGGATCGCGCGGCCGAAGCTTCGGCCGGACGGGACGTTCGCCCTCGGCGGCGTCGCACCGGGGCGCTACTGGATCGACGTCGAGGAGCCGGAGCACGCGCTCTGGCGCGGAGGGCCCTACACGCTCGAGCCCGGGGCGGAGAAGACGATCACCGTCGCGCTCGAGGGATCGCGGACCGTGAGCGGCGTCGTCGTCGATCCCGCAGGGGAACCCGTCACCGGCGCGTGGGTCGTCTCCGAGCACGAGATGCCCCAGCAGCCGATCGCGATGGTGCGCGAGCAGCTCTCCCCGTTGCTCGCTGGGATCGCCGAGACCGACGACGCCGGACGCTTCTCGCTCGAGCTGAGCTCGGGTGAGCACATCCTGCGCGCTTCGCACGGGGATCACGCGGCCGGTTGGTCCGAGACCCTCACGATCAGTGCCGGGATCACGATCGACGACGTTCGGATCGCGCTCACGCGCGGTGGCCGGATCCACGGGCGCGTCGAGCGCGAGGACGGCTCGCCCTGGGAGGGCGTCGACCTCATCGCGAGCCACGTGGAATACGGGCGGATGCAGCAGCAGATGAGCTACTCCGCGACGACCACCGACGCGTTCGGCGAGTACGCGGTGTCGGGGCTTCCTCCCGGGCACTACGCGGTCTTTATTCCGGGCGTCGACAACCTGGAGATGAAGTTCCTGGACCTCCGGCCCGGCGGCGATGTCGAGGTCGACTTCACGCGTTCCTTCACGGGTGCGCGCGTGTTCGGTCGGTTGACGACGCCCGGCGGCGCACCGGTGGCTCGCACCGGCGTCTCCCTGAACCTGAAGGGAGCGACGAGTCGCCAGCAGGACGACCACCACTTCTCCTACTCGGACGAGGACGGGCGCTACGAGTTCCGGGAGATCCCGCCCGGCGACTACGAGTTCTTCGTCACCCCAGACCAGGGGATGACCGTGCTCAAGGTCGGCTGGATCGAGGTTCCCGACTGGGTTGCAGTCGAGCGCGACCTCGAGATCCCCGCGGCTTCGATCGAGGGACGCGTCTGGGACGGTGTGCTGGGCGTGCCGATGGCTCGCGCCGTCGTGGTGCTGCTCGCCATCACGGGCCCCGAGGACAGCGGGGAGTTCGTCGGCCGCATCTTCACCGACCAGGAGGGCCGGTTCAGGTTCCCGCACGTGCAGCGCGACCACTACCGGGTGGTCGCCATCGCGCAGTCAGCCGTACGCGGCTTCGAGACGGTGGAGGACGTGCTCCCGCGGCAGGACGACGAACCGCTCGAGCTCGTGCTCTTCGAGGGCGCGGTCGTCCTGACGACCGTCGTCGACGAGGCCGGGAACCCGATCGCCGGAGCCGGAGTCTCCTTCACGGACGAAGTCGGGCTCGTGATCCCCTTCAGCGAGCTCGAGCTCACCGACGCGCGCGGCGCCCACGTCGCGAACGGCGTGAGGCCGGGAGCCTGGAGGCTGCGCGTCGCGGCCGAGGGGTACGCGCCCCAGGAACGCCTGCTCGACGTGACGGAGGGAACCCTCGAAGTGAAGTTCGAGCTCTCGCGGTAGGATCGAACGCGTCATGCGCGCGCGGTTCACACCGGTTCTCGTCACGCTTCTCGCCTGTGCGCTCGCGTGTCTCGCCCTGCTCATCCTCCAGGTCCGAGATCCGCGGCGAGAGGCGGATTCCCCGTCGGTCGTAGTCCCAACGCGTTCCTCGTCGGTTCCAGCCCTCACGGTGTGGGTCCGCGGTTCCGACGGCGAACCCCTCGAGCACGCGGCTGTGGTTCCGGCACCCCCGACCGCGCCCATCGCCTTCAGCGACAGCCGCGGCAGAGCGTCCTTCGACGATCTCCCGGCATCGGTCCGGCACATTGCGGTTTCCGCTCCCGGTTACTGGGAGCAAGAGATGGATCGACCGGACGGCCGAGACGTCGACGTGGTCCTGGATCCGCTCAACGAGCTCGAGACGATCCTGCTTCTGCCCGAGGGCGTCGAGAGCCTGGTGGTCGAAGTGGTACTCAGCGCTCCGGAATGGGAGACGTCTTCCGGACCGCGCGCCTCGGACTCCGAGGCGTGGCCACGAGAGCTCTCGGGTCCTAGGAACTCACCCGTGCACAGGACTTGGGTCGGCGTGCCCTACGACACGCCCCTCGAGCTCCAGATCCTGGGTCGGTGGAGACAACCGCTCGGCGAGCCTTGGCCGCTCGAGCCGCTCGGAAGGAGCGAGCGTCGAACGGACGAGATTGGGCTGCAGCCGCTGGGGAGGTTCTTTCGCGGCCTCGTTCTCGATGAGGCCGGCCGGCCCGTGAACGCGGCTCGAGTTCGAGTGCGTCTCGGTCCCCTCCCACCGTTTCACTTGCGGCCGTGGCTGGATGCCTACTTCGAGTGCTACACGAACGAGGCCGGGAAGTTCGTCTTGGGGCCGTTTCGGGCGGACACGGTCGACATGGAAATCCAGGCGGACGAGATGGTCTCGCTCGTGCTGCCCGAGTACTCACTGCGAGGTGCCGAGGACGAATCCTTCCGGATGGAAGGCGGTCGCGAGCTCCTGGTCCTTCCACGCACGGAGGCCGGGTACGGAGTCGGCCTCGGGCTCTCCAATCACCTGACCGCATACGAGGACGGACTCGATCTTCGGTTGCACAAGGTGGCCAGGAAGAAGTCTGGTTTCGTGATGTGGGCCCCGGATCGGGAGGTGACCGTGGCGCTTCATCACGAGGGACGGATCTACGAGCAGAGCATCGCGCGTGGGGAGAGCGAGGTCGAGCTCACGGTGAGGGAGTCGGGTTCGGTGCGCGTGTCGTGCAGCGAGGCGTTGGATGCGATCGAGTCCACCGGTCTGGTCTATTCAGAGCTGATCCCCATCGACTTCCGGGGGGGAATCATCACCACGCTCAACGACCACCTGGTCTTCCCCTTCTGGAGTGTTGCGCCCGGTCGCTACTCCCTGACCGTCCAATCTTGGGGGGGCGACCTCGGGCGCGAGCCCTGGTGCTGGCCGGCCCTGTCGAGATCCAGGTCACCCCCGGGGCGGCGACAGCCGTCGAACTGCCTTAGGAGCCCGAGAAGGCGCGAAGGATTCTGCGGGGTCGGGGCACCAAGGGGGCGAGTCCAAAACCCCTTCCACGAGAACCGCCATGAAGCCCCTCCTTATCGTCCTCTCCTCCGTCCTCCTCTCCACCGGCGCCGCCACGGCGGCCGTGCTCGTTCTGGCTCCGGAACCCGTCGTCGAGGGCGCCCCGAAGGGGGCCGTCGAGCTGCGCTCGCCCGAGATCGAAGCGCTGCGGGAGGAGATCGCCTCGCAGCGCGCGCTCGTCGAGTCGCTCTCCAAGGACCTCGCGCTGCGCACTCCCCAGGCCGCACCGGTCCGCACGTCGGCCGAGGACGTCGAGGCGGTCGTGCGGCGCGTGCTCGCTTCCGAACGCGGGACCGAGCCGATCGTCGCCGACAACGGCGATCCCGAAGAGACGCCCGAGATCAGCATCGAGGCGACCGTCGCGGAGATCGCCGCGATCCAGATGGGAGAGGGGACCTTCGACCGAGTCGAGACCTACTACGCGGAGATGCGCAAGCGCGGCGTGCCCTCGAGTCATCTGCTCGCCGCCTTCGAGCGGTACGCCGCCGCGCGACCGCAGGACCCCGACGCCCAGGTCGTGCTGGGCGACGCGTACATCCAGCGCCTGCAGGAAGCGAAGAACGGGCCGGAGATGGGGCAGTGGGCGATGCGCGCGGACGGTTCCTACGACGACGCGCTCGCGCTCGACGAGACGCACTGGGGAGCGCGCTTCAGCAAGGCCGTGTCGCTCTCGTTCTGGCCGCCGATCTTCGGCAAGCAGGGCGAGGCGATCCGCCAGTTCGAGACCCTGCTCGACCAGCAGAAGGGCGCTCCCGCCGTCGAGGACCACTTCGCCGACACCTACGTCTTCCTCGGCAACCTCTACGAGCAGCAGGGCGACGCCGAGAAGGCCCAGGCGATCTGGCAGGAGGGCTACGACGCCTTCCCGGAGCACGAGGACCTGGCCGGGAAGACGGACACCGACGGAACCTACTGAGCAGGAGCGTACCCGGCTCGACTCGACCGTCCTCCCCGGCCGGGTCTACAATCCCGGCATGCTGACCACATTGCTCGCCCCGACCCTCGCGCTGGCGCTCGCCCCGGCTCCGCTGGAGCGCACGACCGTCCAGTTCCCGTCCGAGGACGGGCTCGAGATCACGGCCGACCTCTACATCGGGCACGACAATCCGGAGACGCCCTTCCTCGTCCTGTTCCACCAGGCGAACTGGAGCCGGGGGGCGTACCGCGAGATCGCACCACGGCTCGTCGAGCTGGGCTTCAACTGCATGGCGGTCGACGCGCGTTCCGGCGGCGAGGTGAAGAAGATCGCGAACGAGACGCATCGGCGTGCGGTGGAGGAGGAGATGGGGACGGAGTACCTCGATGCGCTCCCCGATCTGCGCGCGGCCCTGCGCTACGCGCGCGCCGAGCACGCGAAGGGCTCCGTGATCGCGTGGGGGAGCTCCTACTCGGCCGCGCTCGTGCTCGTCGTTGCAGCCGAACATCCCGAGCTCGTCGACGGCGTGCTCGCGTTCTCCCCGGGCGAGTACTTCACGCGGTCCGACAAACCGAAGGACTGGGTTGCGAGCCACGCCAAGCGCGTGACCTGTCCCGCCTTCGTCACCGCGGCGCGCTCCGAGAAGGAGCACCTGATGCCGATCTACGAGGCGCTGCCGGAGGGGACGCGCACACACTACGTGCCGAAGACGCGCGGCAACCACGGATCGCGCGCGCTGTGGAAGGAGTTCGGGGACAACGCGGGCTACTGGAAGGCCGCCTCCTCGTTCCTCGCGACACGCTTCCAGGGAACGGGTTGAGAGGGAGATCGTGACCGCATACGTCATCGCGAACATCGAGGTCACCGACCCCGAGCGCTACGAGGACTACAAGCGCGCCTCCGGCGCCGCACTCGAGCCCTACGGCGGACGCTTCATCGTGCGCGGCGGCGAGGCCGAGACGCTCGAAGGCGAGTGGAAGCCGCGGCGCCTCGTGGTGATCGAGTTCGACAGCGTCGAGCGCGCGCGCGCGTGGTGGGCGTCCGAGGAGTACCGCGAGCCGAAGGCTCTGCGGCAGGCGACGGCCACGACGGACATGGTCCTCGTGGCAGGGACCTGACGGCGCGGTGTCGGATCTCGTCCGGGGCTCCGTGGCGCCCGGATTCGAGCGCGTTCGCGAGCTCTTCGAGGAGAACTTCGCGCGACGCCGAGAGGTCGGCGCAGCCTGCGCGGCCTGGCGCGGCGACGAGCTCCTGGTCGATCTCCAGGGGGGCTTTCGCGACCGCGCGCGCACCCTCCCGTGGGAACGGGACACGCTGGCGCTCGCCTTCTCGACGACGAAGGGCGTCGTGTCGCTCGCTCTCGCCCTCGCGCACTCGCGCGGTCTGCTCGACCCGGACGCGCGCGTGACCGAGCTCTGGCCCGAGTTCGGGGCGCACGGGAAGGAGCGCGTCACCGTCCGCGAGCTGCTCGGGCACCGCGCCGGGCTCCTCACGCCGCCCGAACGGATCCACCCCGGGCTGCTCGCCGATCCGGATCGCGCGGCCGCGGTCTACGCACGCGCGGCGCCCCTGTGGGAACCGGGAGCGTGCCACGGCTATCACGCGCTCACTTACGGAGCGTACGCGGGAGAGCTCCTGCGGCGTGTCGATCCGCACGGGCGCACCGCCGGAAACTTCGTGCGCGAGGAGCTCGCTGCGCCGCTCGGCGAGGAGTTCCACATCGGGCTCCCCGAGTCGGCGGACGACCGCGCAGCCGAGGTCGTCCCGTTCCGCCTTTACGAGCTGCGACCCGGCGCGCTTCCCCTCGGGCTCCTCCTGCGCATCCTCGTGCCGGGGTCGCTCCCGCGCCGCGCGATGGCGAACCCGCGGTTCTGGAGCCCCGCCGCGCTCGGCCGGCCCGAGTGGCGCAGGGTCGAGTTCGCCTCCGGGAACGGCTACGGCACGGCGCGGGCGCTGGCGCGCTTCTACGCCGCGTTCGCGGCGCCCGGCGGCCCGCTCTCCGTCGATCGCGCGACGACGGACGCGCTCACCGACTATCCCGACCCGCCTCGCCTCGGTCCGGTCGATCGCGTCGCGCGCGCCGAGACGGCCTACTCGCTCGGGTTCCTGCGCCCGACGCGCGACTTCTCCTTCGGGACGAGCGAGCAGGCCTTCGGGATGGCGGGCGCCGGCGGAGGCTTCGCGTTCGCGGACCCCAACACCGGGGTCGGGTTCGCGTACACGCCGAACCGCATGGGCGTTCACCTGTTCGACGACCCGCGGGAGAAGCCGCTTCGCGACGCGGTCCTCGCCTGCGCGCGCGGCCCTCGGGTCTGCTAGGCTGCCTCGGATGCGCGTTCTTCGACTAGCTCCTGTCGGGCTGTTCGCGGTCGGCCTGCTGCTCGCGGCCTGCGGCGGCGGCGAAGGGCCGACGAACATCTTGCTCGTCACGCTCGACACGACGCGGGCAGACGTCCTGTCGTGCTACGGCGGCAAACCGAAGACCACGCCCGCGATCGACGCCCTGGCGCGGCGCGGCGTGCTCTTCGAGAACGCCTACAGCGCCTTGAACGTCACCAAGCCGGCCCACGTCTCGATCCTGACCGGCGCGCGGGCGATCCAGCACCGCGTCTTCTCGAACGCGGCCCTGATCCCCGAGGACGTCGAGCCGCTTCCGCTCATCCTGCGCGATCGCGGCTACCAGACCGGTGCGTTCGTGAGCGCCGTCCAGCTCGGCGAGTCGACCGGGTGGCGGGGATTCCAGCACATCGACGGCCCGAGGGCGGCCGCGCGCGACGGGCGGCCGGTCGTGGACGGGGCCGCGCGCTGGATGCGGGAGGCGCGCGAACCGTTCTTCCTGTGGGTCCACCTGTTCGAGCCTCACACGCTCTACACACCGCCCGAGAAGTTCGCGAAGCGCTTCTACGAGGGCGATCCGAAGAGTGGGGATGGGCCACTGCTCGCGAAGGAGCCCTTCATCGCGGGGTGGAACTACCCGCCGATGCAGGAGTGGATCGCGGGTGTACGCGACCCTGCCTGGGCGCGGGCGATGTACGAGGCGGAGGTCGCCTACACCGACAAGCTCGTCGGAGACTTGCTCTCCGCGCTGGACAGGTCGGGACGTCTCGAGCGCACGGGAATCGTGCTCACCGCCGACCACGGTGAGAGCCTGGGCGAGCACGGCGTCTACTTCGACCACGCGGGGCTCTACGAGGCGTCGCTGCGGATCCCGCTCGTCGTGCGCTGGCCCGGCACTGGAGGCGGACGGCGCGTGTCCGAGATCGTGACGCAGCTCGACATCCTCCCGACGCTCGCGGACCTCGTGGGCTTCGGCCTGCCGCAGACGGACGGCGTGAGCCTGCGGCCGCTCCTAGAAGGGACGAGCGGGTTCGCCGAGCGCGAGGTCCACGTCTTCGAATCGGCCCACAACCAACACATAGCCGTGCGCCGTGGCCGCTGGAAGGCGATCTGGCCTGTCTTCGAGAAGCATCGCTTCTTTGCGGCCGAGCCCGAGCTCTACGACCTCGAGGCGGATCCGACCGAGACGATGAACGTCATCGCGGAGCATCCCGACGTCGTGTCGGAGCTCGAACCCTACGCGGCTCCGTGGCGTGCGCTCGGGGTCATCACGAAGGGCGACGTACCCGAGGTGAGCGCGGAGGTCCAGGAGATGATCTCGGGGCTCGGCTACGCGGGCGGCGACGAAGACGGCGAGTGATGGTGTCGCGGACGATCCACCTCGTCGACGCGAGCCCCTACCTCTTCCGCGCGTTCTTCTCCGTGCCCGACATGGACGCGCCGGACGGCAACCCGGTCAACGCCGTCTACGGCTTCGTCAACTTCCTCAACCGCTACGTGCGCGAAGAGCAGCCGACCCACCTCGGGCTGTGCTTCGACGAGAGCCTGACGACGAGCTTTCGCAACGACCTCTATCCCGCGTACAAGGCGCAACGCGACCTGCCGCCGCCCGACCTCGAGGCGCAGCAGAAGTGGTGTCAGGACGCGGGCGAGGCGCTGGGCGCCGCGATCTACGTGGACCATCGCTACGAGGCCGACGACCTGATCGGAACGCTCGCGCACCAGCTCGTGCGCAAGGGGCACCGGATCGTGGTCGTGAGCTCGGACAAGGACCTGTGCCAGCTCGTCAGCGACAAGGTCGAGCTCTTCGACTTCGCGCGCGAGGAGCGCCTCGGCCCGGAGGACGTCGTCCTCAAGTTCGGCGTGCGTCCCGAGCAGATGGCGGACTTCCTCGGGCTCGCGGGCGACAGTGTGGACAACATCCCCGGCGTGCGCGGCGTGGGGAAGAAGACGGCCGTGGCGCTGCTCGGCGAGTTCGAGGACCTGGAGGACGTGTACGAGGGCCTCGAGCGCGTGCCCGAGCTCGAGCTGCGCGGAGCCAGGTCGCTCGCCGCGAAGCTCGCCGCCGAGCGGGAGACGGCGTTCCTCTCGCGCGAGCTCGCCGTGATCGCGACCGATGCGCCGCCCGTCGCGCGACTGCGTGACCTCGCCTACCGCGGCGCCGACCGCGCGCTCGTGGAACCGCTGTTCACGCGCCTCGGGTTCGAATCGATCGCCGCGCGGATCCCGCGCTGGCGCTAGCAGCTCGCGCCGGTAGTCCGCGAGGAGGTCGCGCTCGACCGTGGAGCGCGGTCAGGATGCGCACGAGCACGTTACCTCCGACCGAAATGCGCCATCGGAATGGACGCCATCGTGTGCAGTCCCGCCGGTGCCTCGAGCAACGCCGGGATCGCGTTCAGGACGATCGCGCAGGTCGCCACGTCGCCGTGCACGCCGCCGGAGAAACGCAGGTCGAGCGGGGGCTCGCCGTCGATCTTCACGCGGTCGTGGGGGTCCGCCTGGTCGATCGCGGCCTGGAAGGTGAGCCGGCACACGACGCGGCCGCCCGCGCGCGCCTCGGCGACCTGTCGCACGCCCGCGGCCGCTCCTCGGGGAATCGGTCCGAGGTCGCAGGCGAGGTCGCGCTCGGCGATCACGGGCTCGAGCGTCTCCTCCCAGTCGTCGAAGCCGAGCCCGAGACTCGTCGCCACGAAGGCCAGGGACTCGGCGAGACCGACGTGGCGCAGCGTTCCCGACTTCCTGCGTTCCTCGAACCGGGCGAGGTCGAGCGTCGCCCCGATCTTCCGCTGAAAGGGGAGCCGGCGGGACGCGGCGTCCTGCACGCGCCACACCTCGACCGAGTCCACCCGACGGCAGACCGAGGACGCGAACACGGGCAAGGCGTCCATCAGGAAGCCCGGGTTGACCCCCGTACCGAGGAGGCGGCCGCCGCGCTCGCGCGCGAGCGCGTCGAGCTCTCGAGCCAGCTCCGCGTGTCGGAGCCACGGCCAGCAGAGCTCTTCACAGGTCGAGACGACGGCCAGGCCGCGCTCGAGCAGGGCCCGCAGCGTCGGAGCGCACGCCGCCAGATCGCTCACGGTGGTCACGACGGCTGCGTCGAGCTCGTCGGGGAGCTCCTCGATGCTCGCGCCCACCGTGACGTCACGCGCGCCTCTCGGCACGCCGGGAAGCACGTCGGAGAGCGAGCGGCCCGCGAGCTTCGGGTCGACGTCGACGGCGGCCACGAGCTCGAGTCCCTCGCGACCGACGAGGTCTCCCGCGATGCGACAGCCAAGCGGGCCGAGACCGACGTGGACGACGCGCGTCATGTGCGCGTTGTAACGCATCCCGACGCGGGGCGTCGGCGAAGCCGCTCTGGCGGGTCCGGGAACGCTATGCTCGCCCTCTCAATGACGAAGATCGAAGTCGACTCCCATCCGCTGCTCGCGCTCGGCTCGTTCACCGCGACCCTGCCCCGGCCCCTCGCGGAACTACCCGCGCCGGACTGGCTGACCGGGCTCCTCGCCGCCGACGCCGACGTCCCGCTCGAACGCGGCGAGGAACTGCGCAAGGCCGTGCGCGACCTCCTGCGGCACGGCGGACACAAGCCGACCGGGCGTGGGAAGCCGTCGTGCGAGTACCTCGTGCGCGCGGCGGAGGAAGGGACTCTCGCCTCCATCAACCTCCTGGTCGATGCGTGCAACGTCTCCTCGCTCCACGGCGGGCTGCCGATCAGCGTGGTGGACCCGGACCTCGCGCACGAGCCCTACCGGGTGGGGATCGCCGGAGAGGGGACGAGCTACGTCTTCAACCCGTCCGGTCAGGAGATCCGGCTCGACGGTCTCCTGTGCCTCTTCGACGGCGAGGGCCCCTGCGCCAACGCCGTGAAGGACTCGCAGCGCACGAAGACGCGGGCGGAGACCCGCCGCGCGCTCGTCGTGATCTGGGGGACGAACGCGTTCCCGGAGCAGACCGAGCGCGTGCTGGCCGTCTACCGGGACCTGCTCGAGCGCGCGGGCGTGGCGACCGAGGGCTAGCAGGCGCGTCTTCCGGTAGCGGCACCGAAACCGTTTCCGTGGTTCGGGCCAAGGCTCGAAACGGCCTGCGCGAAGTTCAGGAGCGCCCTCATCCCGGGGTAGCGCCCTGCCGATAGGGCCTCCGTCACCCCCTTCCCCAACGCTCCAAACCATGAATCCGGAACCCACCGAACGACAGGACCCGATGAAGCGGGCTCTGCTCG
>JAJDET010000085.1 GCA_029259655.1 Planctomycetota bacterium | reverse complement strand
CCCTCGAGCGCCGACATCGGATTCTCCGCGTACTCGATCCGGTTGCCGAGGTAGTGCATGCGCGCCTCCTCCATGGCCTCCGGGTCGAAGGCGCAGACCGTGGCGCCCGCCTCGAGCAAGGCCTCGGCCACGACCACGGCCGGTGCTTCGCGCATGTCGTCCGTGTTGGGCTTGAAGGCCAGGCCCCAGAGCGCGAACCGCTTGCCCTCGAGGTTGCTCCCGCTGTGCTGCTGGATGAGGTCGAAGAGGATTCGCTTCTGGCTCTCGTTGACGCTCTCGACGGCCTTCAGGATCTGGAAGTCGTAGCCCTTCTCCTCGGACGTGCGGACGATCGCCTGGACGTCCTTCGGGAAGCAGGAGCCCCCGTAGCCGAGCCCGGCAAAGAGGAACCGCGACCCGATCCTGCGGTCGGAACCGATGCCCTTGCGGACGGAGTCGATGTTCGCGCCGACCCGTGAGCAGATGTTCGCGATCTCGTTCATGAACGAGATCCGCGTGGCGAGCATCGCGTTCGCGGCGTACTTGGTCAGCTCCGCCGACGCCACGTCCATGTGGATGATCGGGTTGCCCGTGCGGACGAACGGCTCGTAGAGCTCGTCCATGATCCGCGCGGCTCGCCCGTTGTCGGCTCCGATCACGACGCGGTCCGGCTTGAGGAAGTCGTCGATCGCCGCGCCTTCCTTCAGGAACTCCGGATTGGAGACCACGTCGAAGTCGCAGTCCGTGGTTCCCTTCAGCGCCTCGGTCACCTTGGTCGCCGTCCCCACGGGCACGGTCGACTTGTCGACGACGACCGTGTACTCGGTCATGTGCCTACCGACCTCGGCGGCCGCGGCCAGCACGTACTTGAGGTCGGCGGACCCGTTCTCACCCGGCGGGGTTCCGACGGCGATGAACACGACCTGCGCCCTGGGGATCGCCTCGGCGTAGTCGGTCGTGAAGCTCAGGCGCTCGTCGTGCATGTTGCGGCGCAGGAGCTCCTCGAGACCGGGCTCGTAGATCGGGACGATGCCGTCCTTGAGCTTCTGGATCTTCTCCTCGTCGATGTCCAGGCAGACCACGTTGTTGCCGCTCTCGGCAAAACACGTGCCCGCTACCAGGCCGACGTACCCGGTTCCGACGATGGCGATACGCATAATCCGTGTGATGGGGTATCTGAACTTCGCGCCGTCCGGGCCGGCAGCGCCCCTGGGGCGCGCTCGGTCCCATTGGAGCCAAACGGCCGAGCAGGATAACGTGTGCCGAGGGCGCAGGGGATTCCCAGTGTCCCGAGGGTTCCCTCCGAGGGCGATTAACTCAGCTGGCTAGAGTGCTTCCCTTACAAGGAAGAAGTCGGGGGTTCGAATCCCTCATCGCCCACCATCCTGCCCGGATCCCTCCCCGA
The DNA here is from genome assembly GCA_029259655.1 of Planctomycetota bacterium. Lineage (GTDB taxonomy): Bacteria > Planctomycetota > UBA1135 > UBA1135 > OFTM220. The sequence continues at coordinate 60,033 of JAJDET010000085.1, read as the reverse complement.
GGATTCCCTCCACGGCGGCGACCAGTGACTCGGCGGCGTCGACCACCCGGTGGGAATCGGCCAGCGCGAGCCGGCCGGGCAGGCTGACGATCCGCCCGAGGCGGACCGCCGAGAGGCCCTGGAAGATCTCGTCCGAGGAGAGCAGCGAGAGCGTGGGGTCGTCGCCGTCGGACTCCGCGACGATCAGGACGTCCGGGTCGATCCGGAGCAGCGTCTCGATCTCGACGCGGGCATGGCTCTCGATACCGGCCGTGGCGGCTGCGTTCTCGTACCCGGCGAGAGAGATGACGACGTCGAAGGTGGTCCTCGAACCGGCGGTCCAGCCGCCGGTGCCGTAGTTGGAGTAGGTCATCATGGTCGCCTTCGACCGGCTGCTGCGCGAGGCGAGTGCCTCGACCCGCGCGTCGCAGTCGCGGACGAGCGCCTGGCTCACGTCCTCCACGTCCAAGAGCTCGCCGAGGGCGAGCACGACCTCGCGCAGGCGGTCGTACTCGTGGGTCTCCGGGAGCCGCAGGACGGGGATTCCCGCGCGTCGCAGCGACTCGATCGAGCTCTGGTCCTGCCACGAGTGTGCGATCACGAGGTCGGGGTCGCGGACCAGCACGCTCTCGGTCTCGAGGTCGTGCATGACGGGCAGAGACTGCCACCCGCCCTCCGGCAGAAAGGTCGCATAGCGTCCCACGGTCTCCGGCAGCGCGACGACGCGGCTCGGTTCGACGAGGGAAGCGAGGAAGTCAACGGCGCTCGCGTTGACGGGAAGGATGCGTACCGGCCGCGCATCGAGCGCGATCACGCTCCCGTCCGGGAAGGAGACCTCGCGCGGGTAGCCCGTCGAGTCCGCGGGCGTCACCTCACGCGCGAGGGGGGCCCGGCTGCAACCGGTCCCCGCGAGGAGCACGAGCGCGCATGCGATGGTTCGGCCGATCGGAGTCATCGAGGCGACCCATCCTCCCCCCGGTCCATCCCCGAAGCCAGGGTCATGCGCGATCGCCGCTCGACGGTTCGACGAGGTAGACGCGGTGCCCACGCTCGAGCCGGGCGACGAGCAACCGACCCGTCCGGGAGCCGCTTCCGCGGAACTCCCTCGCGAGCTCCTCGCTCGACCGCGGGTGACCGCGCTTCTTGACCGTGACCGGTCCGACGTCGTGCTCGCGCAGGAGCGCACGCACACGCTTCCGGTCGGCCGAGGAGGAGCCCACGACGCGCGAGGCTCGCACGAGCGGTGCATCCACGCGCCGCTCTCCTCCAAGGAAGGCGAGGCCGGGACCGAGTGGAGCCAGCTCGTGCTCCAGCGCGTAGCGGCCGAGCAGCCCCGAGCGCACGAGGGCAGGGTCGGGCTCGTGGATCCAGGGCGTGATGCGCGCCGCGTCCGTCGACATGCAGGGGATCGTGCGGATCTCGTCGAGATTGCCGGCGAATGCGTGCTCCGTCCCGTCGGGGGCGAGAGCCACGGCCAGGCGTCCGGGTCGTTCGCGAGCGAGCTCACCCGCCCACAGGGCGACCTCGACGAGCTCACCGCCGAGGCTGGTCCACTGCCAGGCGCTCGAAGTTGCGTCCGGCACGGACTTCAGGACGTCGTCGACATCGAGCGCGGGCGCGAGCTTGATGCAAGCCGAGCGAAACCGTCCGAGCAGGTCGAGACACTCTCTCAACGTGGGCGACCATTGCCTCGGGTCGAGGCTCCTCCGGCCACCGCTGCGCCGATCGGGATCCAGAACCAGGACGTCGGCGTGCACCGCGGGGCGCTGCGCCGATGCGACGACCACGTGAGCGTTGAATCCGGACCGTTCCAGATTCACGGCGGCGTAGCGCGCGTGAAGCGGATCGATGTCTGCGCCGACGACGGAGACGACCTCGGCGAGTGCGAGCGCGTCGCCTCCGACGCCCACGGTCGCGTCGAGGACACGTGCACCGGGAGCTCCGTCGGCGATAGTGCGCGCCCGCAGTGCGGCCACGGGATAGGGCGTGGCCTGTTCGAGTCCCTTCGCCGTGACGAGCAGTTCACCCGCGCGCGGAAGCCGGCCTGCTGCTCGTCGGCGCAGGTGAAAGAGCTCGGCTGCGCCGCTCGCCGCACCGGGCGAGAGGCGCTTGCGGAGCGCCTGCAACGCCTGTACGGAGTCGCAATGCGGGTCGAGCCCGGCCAATGCCGACTCCCAGTCTTCCGAATATGCCGCTTTTCTCATAGATTGGCGGGCAGTCGTCGAGAGAACCACGAAGGGGAGGTAACCGCGTGACGCACGGCGTTTCGTTCATCGGGGTCGATCGTACGCGAGCCTTCCAACACCATCGTGAACTCCTTCGAACGCGGCACTTCTCCACCAGCGACGTCGCACCGAGACCTGAAGCCGTAGCGGGGAGGGGAGACGTGGGTCTCGCGACTTTCTTTCGGGAGAGCGGGAATCACAAAAGGGGGGTGTCTATTGGGACGAATCCTGGTCATCGAAGATGATCCGGGGAATCAGCTGCTCTACCAGAGCAGACTGAAGGATCTCGGCCACGAGGTAGTCATCGCCGAAACAGGGGCGGTGGGGATCTCGGAAGCGCGCTCGGGAGTGTTCGACCTCTACTTCGTCGACATGCACCTGGGGGAGGGTGTGGACGGCATCGAGGTCTGCAGAAGGCTCAAGCGCGACCCGGACACTCGCAACGTCCCGGTCGTCCTGATCAGCACGAAGATCCGCAGCCGCGAGGATCAGCATCGCGGCTACGAGGCTGGCTGCGAGGCGTTCCTGATCAAGAACGACTCGATCCTCGTAGAGGACGTGGTGCGTGCGATGCTCCGTATCAAGGCCCTGCAGGACGAGCTCGCGTCGCAGATGTCCTTGTTCAAGCAGAGGAACGAACGTCTCCAGCAGGCCCTGCAGGACAAGGCGGCCCTGGAGGACCAGCTCAAGAAGACCTCGCCGTCGTCACCGGCCGTCTTGCCCCAGCTCATGGTCCCCGACGCCGTTCTTCTGGTCGATCCCGAGGGCACCGTCGTGTCCGCAGATCGCGGTGCGCACGAAGTCTTCGGCAAGCGGCTCGAGGGCAAGAGCCTCGGCGGCCTCGCGCCCGGTACACGGCTGGAGGCTTTCGTTCGAGACACACGCCAGGTGTCGCACACCGGGTTCCGGTTCACGGTCCCCGCGCGCGGGAGTCGGATCGCTCTGGACCTCGTCGCGTGCACGTTCCCGTTCGTTCCCCCGAACGACGGTTCGGACTCCGTTCTCCGCATCGTCCTGGTCTACGACGCGGGTCGACACGGAAGAGTGTGGGAGCGGGCCGAGGCCGCGGCCGGAGGTACGACCCTGCCCGAGGTCACCGCGCTCACCGAGATCGCATGTCGCGAGTTCACGCCGGCGCGAATCCTGGGCGACTCTCCGGAGATCGCGCAGGCCCGCGCGAAGGTGCAGGCCCTCTGCAGCTCGACGGAGCATGTCCTTCTCGAGGGTGAGGCCGGGACCGGTAAGGGGATCGTCGCCCGAACGTTGCACTTCGCCGGCCACCGAACGGGGGCGTTCATCCCCATGGGGTGCGGAGACGCGTCCAGGGAATCCGTGGACAGTCTCCTCCTGGGCGATGAGGATCGGCCGGGACTCCTCCAACGCGCCGACGGGGGAACGCTCTTCCTCGAAGACGTCGACAGGCTCTCTCTCGCCCTCCAGCGCCGAATCGCCGACGTCCTCCGTGAGGGCCTGGCGGGGAGCGGCAAGAAGAAGCGCAGGCTCGACCTCCGCGTCGTCGCCGCCACCGCGCGCGATCTCGGACCAAACGATCTCGATCCCGAGTTCCTGGAGGTCGTCGCTCAGAACCGCATCGAGCTGCCTCCGCTGCGCCGGCGGATGGGAGATCTGCGGATCCTGACCGACGCGCTTCGGTTCCGGTTCGGCGGCACGCAGTCCGAGTTCTCGGAGGCCTGTCGTGTGGCCTTCGAGTGCTACGACTGGCCGGGCAACGAACAGGAGCTCGAGGCCGTCGTCGAGCACGCGTTCGCCAGCGCCGGGAGCTCGGGACGGATCGATATCGAGCACCTCCCGCCGCCGTTGCCGGACGTCTACGAACGGGCGTACTTGAAGGGTCAGGTCACCCCGACGCAGCCCCCGACGGAGATGATCCCCGGGACACACCGTGCGTCTGCGCCGCCGGCCGCTCCCGAGGGCGTCAGGGACGTGCTCGAGGATCTCCTCGCGGCGCTCCCCGAGCTGGGCGGCGACGGCATCCCGATCAGCTTCGAGTTCTTCGAGAAGTGGGCGCTCATCTTTGCGCTCTCGCGAACGGAGGGCGACAAGCTGAAGGCGGCCAGACTCCTGAGCGTCGGCAAGAGCACGCTCTACCGGAAGCTGAACAAGTACGAGATCTGAGGCTGCTCAGAAGTACCCGAGCGCTCTCAGCTTCTCGATCGCGTCCTCGTCCGGAGTCGTGACGTCCGCCCGGCCCGGCGGATGCTCGCGCTCGAACCTTTCCAGCACCGCGCGCAGCCGCTCCAGCTCATCCGGGCGGCGCCGCGCGAGGTTCCTGGCTTCGAGCGGATCCTCGTTCACGTCGTAGAGCTCGTACGACACCTCCGGCTCGCCGTCTTGCGTCAGCTGCTCGTTTCGGATCAGTTTCAAGCTCCCCACGCGGACACCCACACGTGTCCGTGCGGACGCCGTCTCGACCTCCAGGCGGCCGTAGAGCGTCTCGAAGAAGCACGGACGATTTTCCGTAGCCCCGACCGCGATCGAGGGGACGAGTGACGTTCCCTCGACGGCATCCGGAGCGCTCACACCGAGCAGGTCCAGGAGCGTGGGCATGATGTCGACCGACTGCGCGAGTCCGCTGACGCTGACTCCCGGGCGGATCCTGCCCGGAGCACGAATCACGAACGGGACGTGGATCGCGGCATCCACCAGCATCGTCTGGTGATACTTGCGTCCGCGCTCGCCGAGGCACTCGCCGTGGTCGCCGGTGAACGCGACGATGGTCTCGTCCGTCAGTCCCAGCTCTTCGAGCTTCGCCAGGAGGCGACCCAGCTGCTCGTCGGCGAACGCGACTTCCCCCGAGTACGGGTGGCGGAAGTCTTCACGCAAGCGGCTCGGAGGGTCGTAGTCGTGGTGCGGATCGAAGTAGTGGACCAGGAGGAAGAACGGCTCGCCCGCGACGCTCTCCAGCCCGCGCAGCGCGCGCTCCGTGACGACGTCCGCCGTGTTCTCGAACGACGCGGAACGATGGCCGCGCCAGTCGAACTCACCGCCCTCGTTCCGCGGAAGGCCCGCCATGGTCCGCTCCGACTTCATCTCGTCGTCGTACACGGCGAAGCCCTGATCGAGGCCGAAGCGGCGGTCCAGGGGGAACGCTCCCACGTAGGCGGCCGTTCGATAGCCGCGCTCGCGGAGGGTCTCCGCGAGCGTTTCCGCGGCTGCAGGGAGCGCGAACATTCCGTTGACGCGCACGCCGTGTGAGACGGGAAAACGGCCGGTCAGGATCGAGCACAGCGAGGGCAGCGTCTGCGGCACCTGGCACATCATCTGCTCGAAGAGTGCGCCCTCCGCCGCGAGCCGATCGAGGTTCGGCGAGGTCTCCTCGCGCCATCCGTAGCAGCCGAGGCGATCCGCCCTGAGCGTGTCGACCACGACCAGGAGGACGTTCTCCCGGCGGATGCTCGGAGCGAGGGCACGCAGGATCAGCACTCCCGCGAGCGCTGCTCCGAGAAGAGCGATGACTGTTCGGACCCGGCGCGGTGCACTCACGACGAGGCGGGATCCTATCACCGTCGGGCGGCCTGCGGCTCACGCGGTGCGCGGGTACGCGGCCGTATACTCCCGCCGATGGCGCGCCCCTGGCTCCAGGCACTCGCAGACCGTCGATTCCTCTTGCTGTCCCTCTTCACGGTCGTGGCCTATGCGATCGGCGCGCGGGACGGGGACTGGATCGCGGACTTCTGGGAGCACGCGGCGGTCGTCCGAGAGCTCTCGACGCACCCGTTCTCACCGCGGCACCCGCAGCTCTCGCTGGATGCGCCGCACCCCTTCTTCTCTCCGTACTCCGTGACGCTCGGGCTCCTGGCCCGGTTCACCGCGACGGACGCGCTCGATCTCCTCCCGATCGCCGGCGCCTTCAACCTCGCGCTGCTCCTCGTCGGTCTGCGTCTGTTCATCGGATCGCTCGCACCTGGACGGGGCAGCAGAGCCGCCTTCTATTCCCTCTTGCTGATCCTGTTCCTGGGCGGCGAGAAGTGGGCCTGGAGCAGCTTCTTCAACGTGGCGGCGCTGCGCGTCGTTCCGCCCTATCCGTCCACGTTCGCCGCGGGCCTCAGCTTCCTGATGCTCGGTCTGTACGCGCGCTCGAAGCGGAGCGACCTGCACCTGTGGCACTGCCTGCCAGCAACCGTCGGGCTGAGCGTCGTGCTCGTCACGCACCCCCTGACGGCGGTGCTCTTGTACATCGGGCTGATCGTCATCGCGGTGGACCGCGCAGGACTACGCCCCCGGGCCGAGCACTTCGCGGTCGGTCTGTGCATCGGGGCGTCGGTGCTGCTCGCGCTCGTGTGGCCCTACTACCCATTCTGGAGCCTCGTCTCGCGCGGGGATGAGTTCCACGGGCAGAGCCTGTTCCTGTACGAGGGGGTGCTGGAGCGGGTCTGGCCGGTCCTCTTCGGTGTCCCGGTTCTCATCCAGCGTTTCTCGAGGCGTCGGACCGACCGGCTCGTGTGGATCTTCCTCGGGCTCGTCTTCGTCTACGCCTACGGTTTCGCGAGCGATCGGTTCGGATACGGGCGAGTCATCTCCTTCGCCATGATCGCGCTGCAGATCGCGCTCGGCTGCTGGCTCGCCGGCATGGAGGGGTCGTCACGACGCGCCGTCGTGTGGGGTGCGTGGCTGGTACTGCTCGGCATCGTCGCGACGTCGCGCGAGGACGTCCGGCGGCTCGTCGAGCACCGGAGCACTCTGGACGAGCACGAGTTCCTGCGCGAGCACGTGGGTCAGTACGACCTCGTCCTGGCGGACGTCCGCTCGAGCTGGCGGATCCCGGCCAACGGAGGGAAGGTGGTCGCCACTCTGCACCCGCTGTACTGGGTCGAGGACATGGAAGAGCGGCGGCGCGACGCGGAGACGTTCTTCGCCCCGGAGGCGACACGGGCAGAGCGCGAGGCGATCCTGGACGAGTACCGACCCGACTTCATCCTGATGGCTCGCTGGCACCTCAGGGAGCTCGAGGAGCTCTCGGCCTTCGGAACCGCAGTCGACTCGAACTGGAAGTTCCGGCTGCTTCGCGTGGACGCGCGACCGGGCGACGAGGAGTAGCGCTACCGGAGCTGGACGCGGACGCCGTCTCCGACCGCGGCGACCGGGCTGTTTGCCGGCATGCCGGGGTTGATCAGTCGGGCCGAGAGCTCGCGCGCGTGGACGTCGGCTGGAATCGCACCGTGTGCGAGCTCGATCGGGCGGCGTTTGGTCCGGTGGAGGAGCAGCATGGATCGCGCCAGGGAATAGGAGCCTTCCACGAAGCGTCCCGTGGGTTCCATGCTCCACTCGCGCCCCTCGTCGTCGAGGAGCAGGACCTCGAGGTCGACCAGCTGCTCGTAGCCGTCGTGGTGGGCGAGCACTCGATAGCCGCCTTCGGGATCGAGGGCGATCTCGAGGCGCGGAGCGAGTCCGATGCTCTTCCTCCTGAGGAGCGTGAACGGGGATGCCGCGCCGGAGACCCTGACGTCGCCGCGGTCGCGAATGGGGATCGTCACGAGCTCGTACTCGCGCACCGCGCGCATCAGGCTCCTCCAGCGCTCCGGCGTGTCGCCCTCGACGTCCCAGCGTCCCAGCCAGTCGTGAAACATCTCTCGCGTCTCGAAGGGGTTCATCAACCAGTCGAAGGTCAAGACGACGTGGTCCGGTGAGCTCTCGAGCATGGCGACCAGGTCGACCCGGTGGTTCCCGAACCAGGGCTGGAGTCGCGTCATCCCCGGCAGCAGGGTCGTCCTTCCCAGGATGTCGTGGACCGACCGGCGCGACTGGTAGCCGATCGCGCCCGGCCACAAGGTCGCAACCGTGTACTCCGGGTCGAACTCCTCGCGCATGAACTGCCCGATGGCGCGGAGGGATTCGGTGCGTCGAATGTCGGAGCGCAGCCCCTCGCGTCCGAGGCTGGCGTCGTACGCCTCCCGGACGCCCGGCGAGGGCTCCATCCAGGCGAAGTGCGTGTTCAGGGTGTCGATGGAGCCCAGACTCGCCGGCTTCTTGCTGGCCACAGCCGAGAGGAGGAGCGCGAGCAGGAAAGCGCACCAGGTCAGGGCAGCCGAACCGCGCCGCATATCGATGGCGCGCGTGACTCCTTCCTGGATCGACAGGAAGAAGATCGGGAGCACGGGAGCCATCGCGCCCCAGAAGGGCATCGAGCTCCCGCCCTGCCAGACCACGAGCGCGAACCAGGCGATCGCCACCCAAAATGCCCGGCCCGCCGTTCCGACCAGCTTGCCCGTCACGAGAAAGAAGAGGGGGAAGACCACCAGCCACGCGCTCCCGCTCTTGAACAGGAAGTCGAGGAAGTAGCCCGAGCCCAGCGCAGCGCGTTCCGCGTCGAAGCTCAGCGAAGCCGACAGTGCCGGCGACAACCACAACCCCGTCCACGAGTGGCGCAGGAGGCAGATCCCGCACGCGGCGATCGCGGCGGGGACGTAGGGCGCCAGGCTCACTCGCCCGTCTCCTCCGTTGCGCCGTTTCGAAACGTACAGTCCGAGCTCCATCACGAAGAGGAGCAGCGCGAAGAGGGCGCCCTCCAGACGTGTGAGGGTCGCGAGCACGAGGAACACGGCCAGCGGCAACCGCCTGCGCCGCTCGAAGGAGAGGAAGCTCGCCGTGACCCACAGCCCGAGCATGGGAATCTCGGTGCCCGATGCGGCCGTCGATGCGACGCTCCCGCTGAACGCGAAGAGCATCGGTGCGGTCATTCCCGAGAGCCGGTTGCGGCTGAAACGACAGAGCACCACGCAAGTCATGAGCGCGCTGAGGACCCCGACGACCTGGCAGAAGAGGGAAGGGTCGGGGTACCAGCGGCGCTCGGGCAGATAGCACACGAGGACCCACAGGAGCGACGGATACGCATCGAAGGACGGCGTCGTCGTGTTCCAGGACAGGAGCCCGTTGCGCATCAGGTTGCGCGCGAGCCGGTAGGCGACGTGCGACTCGTCGAACGCTCCGGCGAACCTGCCCACTTCGTCGTGGTGGATCGCCACGACGTGGGCCAGGAGGATTCCGAGTGCCAGGAACAGGGAGGTCGTTCGGTTCATCGCGGCGCGAACACGGTATCACCGGGACGTGTCGGGATCTCCGACGGCGCGCTGTTGTGCATTGCGCGCCCTCGGGCTAGGTAGGTGACATGGCGGACGCAGCCGAGACGCCCGAGGAGCTCAGGAACCGAGTGCTGGCCCTCCTGCTCCCGCACTTCTGCCACGACCTGAACAACGCAATCGGCGTCGTGCAGGGACTGTCCGAGCTGGCGTCGAGGAAGGCGGTCGACTCGAGGGATCGCGAGCGTCTGCTCCTGCTCTTCGAGCACGCGTCGAAGGCCGCCGACGACGTCACGCGCATCGGCGAGTACGCCGCGGTCGCCGTGGACGGCGAAGAGCCGACCGACGTCGGGGACGTCGCGCGAACGGCGGCTTCCGTTGCGCTGTCCCTCTTCCGTACCAGCGGGGGGGAGCTCGAGCTGCGAGTCGGGAAGGGGAGTCACGTCGTGCGGACCGAGCTGCGACGCCTGTTGCAAGTCCTGGTCGTTCTGCTGGCGGCTCCCTACACGGCCGCGCGGGGAGCTCGAGCTCCTCACGTCGCCCGCCGGATGCGCCTCACGGTTACCCGGTCCGGCACGAGGGTCGTGGTCCGCGCGCTGCACGCGTCCCGTGCCCCGGAGCTCGAGACGGACACGGCGCGGACGATCGCCGAGGGTCTCGTCGGCCTCGACGCGCGATCGAGCCAGCGCTCCCTCCTCGGTCTGACGTGCCGCCGCATCGCGCTGCCCGCGCTCTCGTGATCAGACGTCGGTCACTTCCATGTGCTCGAACGCGTTCGCCTCGAGCTCGGTGAGCGGGATCCTCGCCTCCGCGTCGAGGCACCGCGAGAGCACGCCCCGGATCACGGGCCGGGCGGGCAGGAAGACCGTGCAGCAGTCGGGCTCCGGCAGGTTCGAGATCTCGAACGTCCCCAGCCGGCGCGCGATGTCGATCGTCTCCTGCTTGTCGAAGCAGATCAGCGGGCGCAGGACGGGGAGCTTCGCGGCGGCGCCGATGCAGGTCAGGTTCTCCATCGTCTGGCTCGCGACCTGCCCCAGGCTCTCACCCGTCACGAGGCACCCGGCGCCCTCGCGGCCCGCGAGCTCGGTCGCCAGCCGTTGCATCGAGCGGCGGTAGAGAACCGTGCGATAGCCCTCCGGGCAGGAATCGCGGATGGCCTCCTGGATCGCGGTGAAGGGAATGCTCGCCACGCGGCTCCGGGGCTGCCAGCGCCCGAGTCGCTTCACGAGCTGGACGATCTTCCGCCGGGAGCCCTCCCCTATGTAGGGCGCCGAGTGGAACGAGGCGAAGACGACGTCGCAGCCGCGCTTCATCGCCATCCAGGCCGCGACGGGCGAATCGATCCCGCCCGACAGGAGACAGACGGCCTTCCCCAGCGTTCCGACGGGCAGGCCGCCCAGGCCACGCTCCCGTCCCGCGAAGACGAACGCGTCGCGCTCGCGCACCTCGATGCCGAGGACGAGCTCGGCGTGGTCGAGGTCCACGCGGAGGCGGTCGGCTCGCGCGGGAAGCACCCGGTCGGCGATCAGCTTGTCGATCTCGGTCGACGTGAGCGGGTGGCGCTTGTCCGAGCGGCGCGTCCGGACCCGAAAGGGGATCGGCGTGGGACCCGTGTGTTCGTCGAGCGCGCGCGTGAGCTCCCGTTCCGCGAGCTCGGCGATCGAGTCGACGTCGTTCGAACAGCGCCGCGCCACCGACAGGGAGGCGATTCCGAACACGTCCACGAGGCGCCGCGCCACGCGCTCGGCGCGCCGTTTCGGGTGGACCACCATGCGCCCGCGCAGGCGCTCGACCTCGACCGGCGAGATCGCGGCCGCGGCGCTCACGATGTTCCGGGCCAGCGCCTTCTCGAACTCGGAGCGGTTCTTCCCCTTGATGGCGAGCTCGCCGTAGCGGACGAGGACGAGCCGCTCGTCCCCTTCGTCGGCATCGTCGACCGTCATGGCCTTCGGTCCGCGCGCGCGGGTTCGATCTTCGAGGCGAGCTCCTCGAGTACGTCGCCCAGAGCGCGGACGCCGACGCGCACGTCGTCCTCGGTCGTCGACCTGGAGAACGAGAAGCGCAGGATCCTCAGGACCTCCTCCGGCCCGAGCCCGAGCGAGGTCATGGCCGGGCTCGCGTCCTTCTTCTTCGAGTTGCAGGCGCTGCCGGCGCTGGCCAGGACACCGCGCTCCTCGAGGTGGTGCAGCACGACCTCCGCCGGGGCGTCCGGCGGGTCGGGAAGGAGCATCGCGGCGATCGAGGGCAGGACCGCGTTCTCGCCGCCCGGCGACAGGACGCGCACGGACCGCTCGAGAGCGTCGATCTCGCTCGCGAGCACGCCGCGCAAACGGCGCAGGTGGGCCAGCGTCTCCTCCTGGGAGTCGTCGGCGAGCACGGCGGCTCGCACGAACCCGACGATCCCGGCCGGGTTCTCGGTGCCCGAACGCACGCCTCGCTCCTGGCCGCCACCAAAGAACAGCGGGCGCAGCGGGGCGTTACCGGCGACGAGCAATGCACCGGAACCCTTCGGGCCGTGCACCTTGTGCGCCGAGACGGCGGCGGAATCGACGCCGAGCTCCGGGAGGTCGAGCGCGAGCTTCCCGAAGGCCTGAACGGCGTCCGTGTGAACGTGGGCGTGGGGGGAGCGCTCACGTGCGCGGCTCGCGATCGTCCGCACCGGGTAGGTCCCGCCGTGCTCGTTGGAGGCCAGCATCACGGCCACGAGCACGGTGTCCTCGCGCATGCGCTCGACGAAGTCCTCGAGGTCGAGTGCTCCGTCGTCCGCGTGACGTCCGGTCTCGACGTCGAATCCCTCTTCAGCGAGGGCCTCCGCAGCACGCGAGACGCACGGGTGTTCCGACGGTCCCAGGAGCACGTGACCCGTGCCCCCGACGCGCGCGCTCCGCGCACGGGCGGCGCCCAGGACGGCGAGATTGTTCGCCTCTGTACCGCCCGACGTGAAGACGACTCCCTCGTCGGCGATCCCGACCAGCGCGGCGAGCGAGGCCCGCGCCTCGTCGATCGCGGACATGACCCTCACACCGCGCGCGTGGCGTGACGAGGGGTTGCCCCACTCGTCCTCGAGGTACGGGACCATGACGGCCTTGACCTCGCGTGCGACCGGCGTCGTGGCCGCGCAGTCCAGATAGATCGAGCGTTCCATCGCGGACCCCCGAGTCTACTCGTCCTGCACGTCATCTCCGCCCACTTCGACCGGTCCTAGCTCCACGCGGGTCGAGCGCCTCGCCCGCACCGAGACTCGCCGCGTTCGCTGTGCCGAACCCGCACGGACGGCGACGTCGTACTCCCCTTCCGGCAGGTCACGCACGGAGAACGAGCCCTCTCCGTCGCTCCGTACCGGCGGCCAGACCCGCTCGGGCTTCGCGACCGACGTCACCGTGACCAGCGCCCGCTGAACCGCTTCTCCCTCCCGATCGCGGAGAGTGCCGGAGACCTCGCCGCTCTCGAGGAGGATCTCGAGGTCGCGCAGCTCGCCCCCGTGTTCGAACGAGAGCTCCGCGAGTCGCGGCCAGCTCCCGCCGGCGGCCCAGCCCGGCACCACCGCGACCCGGTAGCGCCCGATGGCCAGATCGACCACGTTGAAGTTCCCGGCGTTCCCGATCGGTGCGCGGCGCGGGAGGAGCCCCGAGAGCGGGTCCTCGTTCTCGAACGGTTCGAGCACGAGCTCGCTCCCGCCGACGGGTGCGCCCAGCGGGGACGAGACCGAGCCGTAGAGTGCCTGGCGCCGGATCTCCGGGAGTGACTCGGGTGCCGCGTAGGGTTCGGGGAGCATCCAGTCGACGGTGCCTCCCGGTACCGACACGGTGCGCTTCACGGGCGGGTGCGCGACCTGGATGAGCGCGATGCTGAGCTCTCCCTCGAACAGGCCGTCGATCCGGAACGTGCCGCGTTCGTCGGTGTAGTCCCAGAAGAGCTCCTCCCGCTGCACGAGCTCCACGAGCACACCTTCCGTCGGCGCGCCCGAAGAGTCGCGAACGATCCCCTCGAGGGTGTGCTCGCCGCGGGGAATCTCGATCGCCTCGAAGCTGACCTTGGCCGGCGGGTCGAAGATGGGCAGGTCGGAGTGCGACGGCCGCGTGTGCTCGATCACGAGTCCCACGGCGAGCGATCCGAACACGATCGCCGGGAACCACAGGGCGAAGCGTCGCTTCCGCCGGCTCACCGTGCCTCCAGCTCCTCGATCGCGGCCAGGATCTCGGCGCGCAGCGCGTCGCAGGGTGTGAACTCCGCGCAATCGAGCTCGGCCAGGGTCGCCGCGAAGTCCGAGAGCCCGCGCTGTCCGGAGCGGGCGTAGGCCACGAGCATCACTCCCATGTGCAACTTGTCGCAGACCCTCGCGAAGCGGGACTCGCGCGTGTCGCCCGCGGCGAACTCCGCCCAGCGCTCGCGCGCCACGCCGGAGAGCGGGGAGAGCAACCGGTCGGCCGCGCGTTCCTCGGCTGTCCGCTTGGCCCCGTCCGGGAGGAGCTCGGAGCCCGCCTTCGGGATGTCGCCGAGATACGCCTCGGGTGCGTCGTGCACGGCCAGGAGGGAGACCGCCCGGTCGACCTCGAGCGGCGGCTCCACGCGAGGCCCGAGGGAGAGGGCCACCAGGCAGGCCCCGAGCGCGTGGTCGGCGACCGACTCCGGGGCGGGCACGTGGGCCAGGAGCCACCCCGTCCGGGGGAGCTTCGCCAGGGGCGTCAGGCAGAGGAGGGCTTCCAGGGCGCCGGGTCGTCCGTTCATGCGCTCGTTCGATGGGGGGAGTGAAAGGCGGGGACCGCGAACCCTATAGGGAACAGCGCACCCGGGCGTGGAGCCACCCGTCGTCGATTGCGAGCCGGCTCCCCGCCGCCTCGCCCTCGATTGACGGGGTTTCCGCGACGCACCTATACTCCCCCGTTCGATTCCGGGGAACCGCCCCCCCAGCTGCCATGTTGCTCCGTCTGCGCGTTCCCCTCTCAACCCTGGAGAAGGACTCTATCCTCAAACTCTGCAAGGAGTTGGGGTACTCGACCCGATTCGTCGCCGAGGCCCTGTTGGAGCTGGAGGGGCCCTCGCGACCCGAGCACCGCTCCCGCCTGGAGGACCACGCCGTGGTTCTGGAGGTGATGGCGGCGGCGGCCGAGCTCTCCGCGCGCCCGCCCGGCGGGCCGGACACCGTGGTCGCGATCGGCGATGCTCGTTTCGGCGGCGAGTTCGTCTCGATCGTCTCGGGTCCCTGCGCCGTCGAGGACGGAGAGCGCCTGCTGGAGATCGCGCGCGCCGTTCGCGACGCCGGCGGGACGCTGCTCCGCGGCGGCGCCTTCAAGCCGCGCACCTCGCCCTACTCCTTCCGCGGTCTCGGCCGCGAGGCGCTCGAGCTCCTGGCGCGGGCCCGCGAGGAGACCGGGCTGGCCGTCGTCACCGAGGTGCTCGATCCGCGCGACGTCGAGGAAGTCGGCGCCGTCGCCGACGCCTTCCAGATCGGCTCGCGCAGCATGGGCAACGCGGCGCTCCTGTCCGAGGTGGGTCGCACGAAGACACCCGTGCTGCTGAAGCGCGGCATGGCCGCCACCGTGCGTGAGTTCCTGCTCGCCGCCGAGTACGTCCTCTCCGCCGGCAACCCGAACGTCGTGCTCTGCGAGCGGGGAGTCCGCAGCTTCGACAGCGTCACGCGCAACCTGCTCGACGTCGGAGCGATCGCTCACATGCGGAGCGCCACCCACCTGCCCATCATTGCCGACCCGTCCCACGCCGCGGGCCGATCCGACCTCGTGGCGCCGCTGGCGCGGGCCGGAATCGCAGCCGGCGCCTGCGGCATCCTGGTGGAGGTCCACCCCGCGCCGCACGAGGCCCGTTCCGACGGGGCCCAGGCGATCTCGCCCCGCGAGCTCCACGCACTCGCCGACGAGGTCCGTGCCCTGGCCGACCTCACCGGTCGCCGGCTGGCCGAACCCGCCCAGCCCGCACTCACCTCCGGAAGGTCCGATTCATGAGGAAGCCCTATCTCGCCGGCAACTGGAAGATGAACCTCGACCGGGCGTCGTCGCTCGCGCTCGCCGGAGCCCTGCGCGAGCACGTCGGCCAGCGCAACGACGTGGAGGTCGCCGTGGCTCCCCCGTTCGTCTACCTGCCGGCGGTCGTCGAGGCGCTCGAGGGCTCGCCCATCCGCGTCGGCTCGCA
This sequence comes from Planctomycetota bacterium, assembly GCA_029259655.1. Taxonomy (GTDB): domain Bacteria; phylum Planctomycetota; class UBA1135; order UBA1135; genus OFTM220. Next base: position 44,645 of record JAJDET010000085.1, on the reverse strand, counting down.
GAACATGTGCGACCAGGCGAAGGGGGCCTTCACCGGCGAGGTGTCGGGTGCCATGCTGCGCGACGTGGGAGCCACGTTCGCGATCCTGGGGCACTCGGAGCGGCGGCACGTCTACGGCGAGCCCGACGCGTTGGTCAACGCCAAGGTGCACCACGCGCTCGAGGTCGGGCTCGACGTCATCCTGTGCGTCGGCGAGACCATCGAAGAGCGCGAGGCCGGCGAGACCGAGAAGGTCGTGCGGCGGCACCTGACCGAGGGGCTCGCCGGCGTGGACGGCCTCTCGAAGATCACGATCGCCTACGAGCCCGTGTGGGCGATCGGAACGGGACTCAATGCGACGCCCGAGCAGGCCGGGGAGGTGCACACCTACCTGCGCGGCGTCCTGGAAGGTCTCTTCGGCGAACGAGCCGCGGAGACGACGCGAATTCAGTACGGCGGCAGTGTGAAGCCCGGGAACATCGCCGAGCTCATGGCCGTGGACGGCGTCGACGGAGCACTGGTGGGGGGAGCCTCGCTCGAGGCCGAGTCCTTCGCCGGCATCGTCGACTTCGACAAATGAGGTTGCGATGGACCTGGTAACGACACTTCTCTACATCCTCTTCGTCTTCGCTGCGATCGTCCTGATCGTCGTGATCCTCCTCCAGGAGGGCAAGGGCGGCGGCTTCGGTCAGGCGCTCGGCGAGCACGGGCAAGCGACCTTCGGCGTCGCCGCCAAGGGCATCAACCGCTTCACCGCCTGGACGGCGATCGTGTTCCTCGCGAGCGCGCTCACGATCCACGTCCTGACGCGGCAGCAGGTCTCCGGCTCGCTGCTGGACGAAGGGTCGCTGATCGACGCGCCGCCGATCGAGATTCCCGCGGACCCTCCCCCGAGATAGGAGCGACCGCCCCTTGGAATCCGGACGCGTGCTCGAGCTCCTGCGCGAGAGCGACGCCCTGCTCGAGGGGCACTTCGCGCTCTCCTCGGGCAGGCACAGCGACCGCTACTTCCAGTGCGCGAAGGTGCTCCAGCACCCCTCGCATGCGGGTGAGCTGGCTCGCGGCCTCGCGGCGTCGCTCGCCGGCGCCGGTCTCGAGGTCGACGTCGTGGTCGGTCCCGCGATGGGGGCCGTGGTCTGGTCCTACGCCGTCGCGAATGCGCTCGGCGTGAGGTCGCTCTTCACCGAGCGCGTGGACGGCGCGATGGCACTGCGCCGCGGCTTCGAGCTCGGAGCCGGCGAGCGCGTGCTCGTCGTGGAGGACGCCCTGACGACGGGCGGCTCGGCCAGGGAGGCGATCGCGGTCGTGCGCGCACACGGCGCGCGCGTCGTCGCCGTCGGGTCCGTCGTGAATCGCTCCGGAGGCAATCCCTTCGAGGCGGAGGGCCTGCCGCTCTTCGCGCTGTGCGAGGTCTCCGCCGAGACCTGGGAACCCGCCGCCTGCCCGCTCTGCGCGCAGGGGACTCGCGCCGTCAAGCCCGGCAGCCGACCCATCTCCGCCGAGGCCTGACCGTGCTGCGCTCGATGACCGGGTTCGGGGCGGCCTCCGGTGAGGGAGCCGGTGTCGCGACCCAGGCCGAGGCGCGTTCCGTCAACCACCGACACTTGCAGCTCAAGCTGCGCCTTCCCTCGGAGCTCTCCGCGCTCGAGCCGAAGATCGACGCGGCCGTGCGCAAGCGCCTCGGCCGCGGTGCCGTGACCGTCTCCATCACCCTGACGTGGCTCGACGGGGCGGTGACCGCGATCGACCTCGACGCGGCGGCTCGCTACCAGGGAGAGCTCGCGCGCCTGGCGCGGAAGCTCGACCTCGAGGACACGCTCGACCTCTCCGCCCTCCTGGCGCTCCCGGGCGTGGTCGCGCCGCAGGCCGCCAGGGTCCCGAGCACGCGCCAGGTGAAGCTGGTCATGGCGACCGTGGAAGAGGCTCTCGACGCGCTGATCGAGATGCGCGAGCGCGAGGGCGGCGCGCTCCTGCGCGACCTCTCGCGCAACGGGTCGACGCTCTCGAAGACCGTGGCGAAGATCGGGAAGCGCATGCCGCGGGTCGTGCGCGATGCCCAGGCCGGGCTCAAGCAGCGCGTGGAGACGCTCCTGGACGGCGCGCGCGTGCCGGAGGCGGACCTCGCGCGCGAGATCGCGCTGATCGCGGACCGATCGGACGTCTCCGAGGAGCTCTCCAGGCTCGCGAGCCATATCGATCAGATCGAGAACCGGCTCGGGTCCGGCGACGGCTCGGTGGGGCGGGAGCTCGACTTCCTGGTCCAGGAGCTGTTCCGCGAGCTCAACACGCTCGGTGCGAAGTGCGGCGATGCCCAGGTCGCACACTGGGTCGTCGAGGCCAAGACCCTCGTGGAGCGCCTGCGCGAGCAGGTGCAGAACGTCGAGTGAGCGTGGCCGGGGGACGCATGCTGGTCATCTCCGGCCCGTCGGGCTGCGGCAAGAGCACGATCTGCCGCTCGCTCCTCGAGGACGAGCGCGTCGTGTTCTCGGTCTCGGCCACGACCCGCGCTCCGCGCGAAGGCGAGGTCGACGGCCGGGATTACCTGTTCCTGACCCCGGAAGAGTTCCGCGAGCGGGCGGAGCACGGCGAGTTCATCGAGTACGCCGAGGTGCACGGGAACCTGTACGGCACGCTGCGCGGCCCCATGGACGACGCGCTCGCCGCCGGCCGCGTGTACCTCGTGGAGATCGACGTGCAGGGCGCGAACCAGCTCCAGCGGCTGGGGGTGCCGGGGATCTACGTCTTCATCGCCCCGCCCGACTTCGAGACGCTGCGCAAGCGCCTCGTGGGCCGCGGGACCGACGCTCCCGAGGTGATCGAGCGGCGGCTCCTGAAGGCCCACGACGAGTACGAGGAGCGGGTGAAGTACGATCACGTCGTGGTGAACGACGTGATCGAGCGTGCGCTCAACGAGGTCAAGGGCCTGGCCGGCCTCCTGCCCGCAGAGGAGACCCGATGACGAACGTCCTCCTGGTCGCCTCGGCGTCTGCGGCGCTCCACAAGGGCTGCGACCTCGCCAGCAAGCTGACCCAGGCGGGACACCGCGTGCGGACGGTGCTGACGCCGCGAGCGGCCCAGCTCCTCTCCCCGCAGCTCTTCGAGGCGGTGACGGGCGAGCCTGCCTCGTCGGACGAGTTCGGGGACTCGCGGCGTGCGGCCATGGACCACATCGACCTGGCCGCCTGGGCCGAGCTGGTGGTCGTCGCTCCGGCCACCGCCGACCTGGTCTCGAGGATCGCCCTGGGGCTGGCCGGCGACCTGGCCACGACCGTGCTCCTGGCCGTTCCGGCCGGGATCCCGCGGCTCGTCTGCCCCTCGATGAACCCGAACATGCTGGTCAACCCGGCGGTCGCGAGGAACCTCGGACAGCTCCGCGAGTACGGCTGGCGGGTCCTGGAGCCCGGAGAGGGCCACCTCGCCTGCGGTGTCGAGGGGCGCGGGCGCCTGCCCGAGGTCGAGGCGATCGTCGCGGCGGTGGCGGAGCTCGCCGCCGGATGAGTCCCGGGCCCGGGAAGCCTCGCAGGCGCCGCGTCGTGGTCACCGCCGGTCCGACGCGGGAGCACGTGGACCCCGTGCGCTACCTCTCCAACGAGTCGAGCGGGAAGATGGGCTTCGAGATCGCCCGTGCGGCTGCGGAGAGAGGCGACCGCGTCACGTTGATCGCGGGACCGGTGACGCTCGAGACGCCGGCCGGTGTGAAGCGCGTCGACATCGTCTCCGCACGCGACATGCTGGCCGCAACGCGCGAGGCGTTTCGCGACGCGGACGCGCTCTTCATGGCAGCCGCCGTGGGCGACTGGCGACCCAGGAAGCGGCTCTCGGGCAAGTGGCGCAAGAAGGACGAGAAGACCGAAGTCGCATCCTTGGAGTTGGTCAAGAACCCCGATATCTTGGCGACTGTCGCCCGAAGAAAGGGTGCGCGGCTCGTCGTGGGCTTCGCCCTGGAAACCGGGAACGGCGTTCGACGTGCAAGGCGGAAGCTCGAGCGCAAGGGCGTGGATTACGTGGTCTTGAACGATGAGACCGCGCTCTCGGCCGCGCGTACGACGGTGACCATCCTGGCCGCCGACGGGAGCTCTCAGCGCCTCGAGAACCGGACCAAACGCGCGGTGGCGCGCGTTCTGGTGCGCCTCGAGAAGCCGTAGCTCGACTTCGAGATTCCCGGACGAAAAACGAGCAGTCCATGGGGCGCGCGGCCAGCCGCAAGAAGAAGAACCGTCGCAGCAAGAAGTCGCCCGGTGTCCTGGAGCGAATCCGGGGATGGCCGGCGGCGATCGGCGGACTCGTGTTCGGGAGCGAGGTCGAGGAGGAGACGGCCGAGCACTTCCAGGAGATCAAGGGGATCGTCCTCTTCGGACTCTCCCTGTGGCTCCTGGTCTCGCTCTCGAGCTACTTCACGCCCCCCGACGTGGCCGAGGCCGCGGGCAAGAACTGGGGCGGGCAGGCCGGTCACTACCTCGCGACCCTGGTCTTCCTGTCGATGGGCTGGTCGGGCTATCTCCTGGTGTTCCTGGGCATGGCCTGGGGGGGGATCCTCGTCGCCCGCAAGGAGGTCGTCTGGCCGACCCTGCGCGTCTTCGGGGCGCTCTGCTTCCTGGTGTCCACCGCGTTCCTGTTCCAGCTCGGATTCGGCGAGGAGTACACCGGGAACGAATTGCCCTACGGCCCCGGCGGATGGCTGGCGCTCGAGCTCGGCGGGGTCGAGCCGTCGAGCCCGAACGGCGAGTCGATCCTCGTGCGCGAGCTGGGTGGGCCCGGCGCGTGGATCCTGCTCTCCCTCGCGGCCCTGATCTCGTTCATGCTCGCGACGGAGATGGCGTTCTACAACGCCGCCGTCGCCCTCTTCGACTGGCTCGACGAGCGCCGCGAGGAGCGCGGCGAGAGCATGGCGGCCGCCATTCTCGGCTGGACGGGACGACTGCTCGTCGGGTTGTGGAACTTCCTCAAGGGACCCGAGGCCGAGCCCGAGGTGGCGGTGACTCCGAGAGGCGCCGTCACGCGCGGCCGAGGCAAGAGCGCGGCCAAGCGGTCGCGGAAGCGTCGGGTCGAGGAGACGCTGTTCGAAGAGGACGACGAAGAGGAAGAGCCCGACGAGGAAGAAGAGGACGAGGAGGAGTGGGCGTACGTCGACCAGGACGGGAACCCGATCGACCCCGACGAGCTCGACGAGTACGAGGACGCGGACGACGAGGAGGACGACGACGAAGAGGAAGAGTACGAGGAGGAGGACGAGTACGAAGAGGACGAGGAGGAGCTCGAACCGGCCGCCCCCGCGACGAAGGGCCGGGCCAAGGGCAAGGCCAAGGCGGCGATCCAGAACGCGATGGCCTTCGAGCCGCCGACCCCGCCCGCGGGCCCGTGGAAGTTCCCCCCGATCGAGCTCCTCGAACCGCCCACGGCGGCTCCGGCCGAGGCCGAGGCCAAGATCGAAGGCGCCGCCAGGAAGCTCGAGAACGCGCTCGCCTCCTTCAACGTCGAGGCCAGCGTGCAGAGCGCCCAGGTCGGCCCGACCGTCACGCTCTTCGAGCTCGAGGTGAGCCAGGGCACGCGCATGAACAAGGTCACCGCGCTCTCCTCGGAGATCAGCGCGGCGCTGAAGGCCAAGAGCGTGCGGATCATCGCTCCGATCCCGGGCAAGTCGACGATCGGGATCGAGGTGCCGAACAGCGGCGGGCGCCAGATCGTGCGCCTCTCGCAGCTCATCAGTCAGGACGCCTACGACAAGCAGTTCGCCGCGCTGCCGATGTTCCTCGGCATGGACACGGAGGGGCACTCGATCGTCGCGGACCTGGCGCGCATGCCGCACCTCCTGATCGCAGGCACCACCGGCTCGGGCAAGTCGGTCTGCATCAACACGATCCTCGCGAGCCTGCTCCTGACGCGCTCGCCCCACGACGTCCAGCTCATCCTCGTCGATCCGAAGATGGTCGAGCTGATGACGTTCTCGAACGTTCCGCACCTGCTCCTGCCGATCGTGACCGACGCGAAGCAGGCGACCAACGTGCTCCTGTGGGTGGTCGAGAAGATGGAGGGGCGCTACGACCTCTTCAAGAACGCCGGCGTCAAGAACATCAAGTCCTACAACTCGCTCGGCGAAGACAAGCTGAAGGAGCGACTCGGCGAGGACTTCGACGAGGAGCGGACGCCGCGTCACGTGCCGTACATCGTCGTCGTCATCGACGAGATGGCGGACCTGATGATGGTCTCCAAGAAGGAGGCCGAGCTCTCGATCACGCGGCTCGCCCAGAAGTCGCGCGCCGTCGGAATCCACGTGATCGTGGCCACGCAGCGCCCCTCGACCGATGTGATCACCGGCGTCATCAAGGGCAACCTTCCGACGCGGATCGCTTTTCAGGTCGCGAGCAAGATCGACAGCCGCGTGATCCTCGACACCGGCGGAGCGGAGAAGCTCCTCGGGTCGGGCGACATGCTCTACAACCCGCCTCAGTCGTCGCAGATCAAGCGCATCCAGGGCGCGCTCGTCGAGGACCACGAGATCACGGCGCTCGTCGACTTCGTGACGACGGACTCGGCGCCGAACTTCAACCAGGAGCTGGTCCAGTCGGCGACCGGAGTGCGGACTTCGGACGCCTCGGACCAGGCGGAGCGCGACGACCTCTGGGACGAGGCCGTACGCGTGATCCTGAAGTCACGCCGCGGATCTGCGAGCCTGCTCCAGCGAGCGCTCGGGATCGGATACACGCGCGCCTCGCGGCTCATCGACATGATGACCGAGGCGGGCATCGTCGGAGATCACAAGGGCAGCAAGGCGCGTGAGGTCCTCCTCTCCCTCGAGGATTGGGAGGAGATGTACGGAGCCACAACCGGCAGTGGAGCGAGCGATGGCTGACGCGAGACGACCGAAGAGCAAGAAGAGCCCTCTCCAGGACGCCTTCGGGGCGATCCTCTTCGCGACGGGAGCCTTCCTGGCCTTCTCCGTGGCGATGTTCTGGCTGGAGGGAGGTGCCCGCGAGAACCCGAATCCGACCACGGCGGTCGTGATCGGGGTCATCGACGCGCTGGGCCCGCTCATGGGGTTCGCCTGCGGGCTCGGCCTGGCCGCGCTCGGGGGCGCCATGTTCTTCGCCCGGCGCAGCGTCTCCTGGGGGCGGCACCTGGCCGGGCTCACGGGGCTCCTGATCGGGTCGACCCTCATCCTCGGCGCCGCCTCGGTGGGGGCCGGCGGGACCCTCGGAGGAGTGTTCGAGAACGTCCTGGCCGACCGCTTCCTGGGTGCCCTGGCCTCGACGCTCGTGGGCGCATTCATCGTAGCCGTAACGGTTTGGGTCGCCTGGATGCCGGCTCGGGAGAGAATCTCGCTGAAACTGGGCGAGTCGAACCCGGTATCGGCCGCTCTAAGGGAAGGCGATGAGATCGGGGTGAGCTCCGCGGAGGCCGCGGCACTCCTGCCGCTGGACGAGGGATCCGATCCGGTCGTCCCCGCGCACCCCATCGATGTTCGCCTGCGCGGACGGGTGGACCCCGTTCCTCACCATGAAGCCCCAGCGACCCGAGGTCCGGCTGAAGCTGCAGAAGGCCGAGAGTCCGCCGCCCTTGACGACCGTGGCGATGAGCGCGCTGGCGCGGATCTGGCTCTCGAACCCGCGACCGCGAGCTCTGGCCGTGCCGACGGCTCGGCCGAAGCGGCAGCCCCGGCCCTAGTCGAGGACGACCCGTCCGTTCGCGTTCTCGGCTCGAGCTCCGACCGCGCCGGGGATGGACCGGCGGTGCAGCCCGCCTGGGAGCGGACGACGGAGGAGGTCGAGCTCGAAGACCCGGCCCCTGAACCGGAGGAGGCCGCGGCGACACCCGCGCCCGTCACGCCCGAATGGGAGAGGGCCGAGCCGGTCGCCGTGGAGACCGAGACCGAGGCCGAGTTCGATTGGGAGGCCGAGGAGGAAGTGGAGCCCGAAGAGGATTCCGCCGAACAGCTGGAGGTCGAAGAGCTCGAAGACCTCGAAGACCTGGAGCCGGAAGTCGAGGAGGAAGCCGCGGAGCTGGAGGAGGTCGCGGACGCCGACGAGGGGGAGGAAGACGAAGACGAGGAAGAGTGGGAGTACGTCGACGAGGACGGGAACCCGATCGACCCCGAGGAGCTCGACGAGTACGAGGAGCTGGAGGAAGAAGAGGAAGACGAGTACGAGGAGGCGGAACCCGAAGTCGAGCTCGAGCCGTCCGCCCCGCCGGTAGCGGCCGAGATCGAAGCGGACGAGGAGCCGGAGCCCGAGCCGGCACCGATCGCGAAGCGCATCTCGCCCGGAGACCGCGAGGAGCTCCTGCGCGAGGTCGGTCTGTTCATCCTCGATCGCCAGCGTGTCGCCGTCTCGATGATCCAGCGCGAGTTCGACCTGGACTTCAAGACGTCGACCACGCTCCTCGATGAGCTCCAGGGGCGCGGCCTCATCGGCCCGTACCTGGGGGGGCGCCACCGGGATATACTCCTGACCCGCGAGGAGTGGATGGCGAAGGCGCAGGCCTCGTCCTGAGCGGCGCTCACTCTCGCTCACCTGCATGACCCGCGCTTCCCGAGACGCCGCCCCCTCCGTCGCTCTCGTGCATCTCGGCTGCGCGCGGAACCTGATCGACTCCGAGGTCCTGCTCGGACGCCTCGCGGAAGCGGGGATGGTCGTCGCCGGCGACCCCGACGTCGCCGACATCGCGGTCCTGAACACGTGCTCGTTCATCGGTCCGGCACGGGCGGAGTCCGAGGCGGCCGTGGAGGAGTTGCTCGAGCGGAAACGACAGGGTGCGCTCTCGGGCGTCGTCGTCGCGGGCTGCCTGGTCCAGCGCTACAAGCGCAAGCTCGCCGAGCGCTACCCCGAGGTCGACGTGTTCGCGGAGATCTCCGACTATCGCGGACTCGCGGACGCCGTCGCAAAGCTCTCCAGGGGAGAGAAGGTGCCGCGCTATCTCGAGGCCGTGGAGCGTCCGGGGTCGCGCCGCGAGGGAGCTCGCCTGCTCTCGACTCCCACGTCCTACGCCTACCTCCGGATCTCCCACGGCTGCGACCACACGTGCAGCTTCTGCGCGATCCCGGCGATTCGCGGTGGCCACCGGTCGAAGACCCTCGAGGCCGTCTGCGAGGAGGCACGCGAGCTCCTGGACTTCGGCGTGCGCGAGCTGGTCCTCGTGGCGGAGGACTCGACCGCCTGGGGGAGGGACCTCGGTCTCGAGCTCCCCGACCTCGTCGGCGCGCTCGCGGAGCTCGAAGGTGAGCACGTCGTGCGCGTGATGTACGCCTATCCCAACCGGTTCCCCTGGCGCCTGACCGAGCTCTTGCGCGATCATCCGCGCGTGCTTCCCTACCTCGACATTCCCGTCCAGCACGCCGCGACGAACGTGCTGCGCGCGATGCGGCGCGCGGGGAGCGGCGCGGACGTCCGGCGGATCCTCGACCGGCTGCTCGAGGAAGTGCCCGGGATCTCGCTCCGAACGACCCTCCTGGTCGGGTTCCCGGGCGAGACCGACGAGGACGTCCTGGAGCTCCTCGAGTTCGTCCGGACCTATCGCCTGGGACGGATGGGCGCCTTTCCCTATTCCGTCGAGGAGGGTACTCCGGCTTTCGGTGCCGACGGGGAGGTCTCGCCCGAAGCGATCGCCGAGCGCTACGAGGCCGTGCTCGCCGCCCGGAACGATGTGCTCGAAGCGAGTCAGCGCGAGCTCGTCGGGAGCGAGGTCGAGGTCACGATCGACGGAGAGACGCGGTTCGGGCTCGTCGGTCGAACGGATAGGGACGCGCCCGAGGTCGATCCGATGGCAGTCGTTCGGTCCGCGAAGGGTGCTGTCGGTGAGCGTCTGCGCGTGCCCGTGATGGACGTGGACGAGGACCTGAACCTGGTCTGCGGAGAAGAGCCGTGAACGGGATCTTCGCCCACTGGCCGAACCGAATCACGGCGCTCCGGTTCGTCGGAGCGTCCTTCCTCTTCCTCCTGTTCTCCATCGGGCACCAGAATCAAGTCGGTGCGTGGTTCCACCCCGTCGTCTTCTGGCTCTTCGTGCTCACGGCCGCAACGGACATCCTCGACGGCTGGCTCGCCCGACGCGACGGACTGGTGTCGGCCTTCGGGCGCATCGCCGACCCCTTCGTCGACAAGGTCCTCGTGCTGGGAACGATGATCTTCCTGGCCGTGATGGAGTTCAGCGACGAGTGGTTCCCCGCCTGGATCGTCGTCGTCGTTCTCGCGCGCGAGTTCCTCGTCACGGGGATCCGCGGATACGTGGAGAGCCTCGGCCGCGAGTTCCCGGCCGACTGGTTCGGGAAGGTCAAGATGGTGATGCAGTGCAGCGCCATCGGAGTGGTCCTCGGGTTGCCGGCCTTCGCCTGGCCGGAAGCCCTCGCCGACATCCTCGTCGTGCTCGGCCACGTCTGCGTCTGGGCCACGCTCGTCACCTCGGTAGGCTCGGGCGCCTCCTACGTGATGAAGATGCGAGGCCTCCTGTCCGAGGGCGTTGCGTGAACCGCCTCAAGCTCGCCGTGGTGACCTGTGGGTTCCTCGGCTGCTCGCCCGTGGCGCCCGGGACCGTGGGAACGCTCGGCGGCGTCCTGATCGCCTTCCTCCTGGCCGGCACCGAGAACTACCTCCTGTGGGTTCTCGTGGCCTCCGCCGCCCTCTACCTCGTCGGTAGGGCCCTGGCCCCCTGGGCCGAGGAGCGGGCGCGCGGCAAGGACCCCGGCTTCTTCGTCCTGGACGAGGTCATCGGCTACCTCGTGACGGTTACCTGGGTCTCGGGTCCGAGCTACATGACGCTGGTGGTCGGGTTCGTCGTCTTCCGGTTCTTCGACATCGTCAAGCCCCCTCCGCTGCGCCGCCTGGAGCGGCTCGGCGGGGGCGACGGCATCTTGCTCGACGACGTCGGCGCGGGAGTCTACGGTCTCCTCGTACTTGCGATCGCCCGCGTCCTCTTGCCGGACGCGGGGAGCTGGTCCGTCTGATGCGGGGCGCGAGGGAACACGAGCTGAGGATCTCGGGCATGGGGCTGATGGCCCGCTTCGCCCTTGCCATGACCCTCGCTCTCACCGTGGTCGCGGTGATCGCAGGTGCGGTCCTGTTCCGCACGTCGTCGAGCATCTCGAACAACGTGCGTCGCCGCGTACTCGACGCCGCAGGAGCCGGCGTCGTCGTCCTCGGCCACGTCGACCCGCGCTACCAGATCCAGGGCGATGATCCACGGGAGCACCCGAACAACGTCGAGAGCTTCCCCGTCTTCTACTACGACGCGAACGGGAAGGTGATCGGTGGCCAGTACTTCCGCCGCACTCCCGAGACGGCGGCACCGATCGAGCTCATCGTTCCGCACGAGAAGCGCGTGAACGCGCGCGGGCGCGAGGACGGCTTCAAGATGCTCGAGGAGCCGTCCGACAAGGACCTCAAGACGCGCTTCGTCGAGGCGATGAGCCTGACCGCCCGCGACGTCGACCATCGGAGTGTGGGGAACTGGGCCGAGGAACCCTACGGCGTCGAGTCCCGGGTCGTCGCCTGGGACGTGACGCATGCGCGCGACGGCCGCCTCGAGACGGAGGAGCGGCGCGGGACGCTCTTCCGCGCGACGCCCGAGACCGGTCCCATCGAGTGGATCGTCCCGGAGGTCGCGGACGAGTCGAAGGGACTGCTCCTCAGGATCATCCTCGTGGTGATGGCGCTCGTCGTCCTGGTCGGTGCCGGCGTCGCGATGTGGGTCGGACGCCAGGTCGTCGGGCCGATCAACGACGTCGTCGATGACATCCGTCAGATCAGCAAGGGCGATCTCCGACACCGTACGAACGCACGTGGCGGCGGCGAGATCGAGCTCCTCGCGCGCTCGATCGACCGCATGACGCGCGAGCTCCTGGACGCTCAAGGCGCGGAGCTGGAGCTCGGGATTCGCGAGCGCGAGATGGAGCTCGCGACGGGCGTTCGCGAGGCGCTCCTTCCGGTGACCACCCCGCTGGTCGAGGGCTACGACGTCGGCGCCGCGCACATCCCCGGCCAGCTCGGCGGAGACTTCCACGAGTACCTCGAGCTCGGTGACGGCCGCATCGGGCTCCTGTGCTGCGACGTCAGCGGGCACGGCGTCCCCGCGGCACTCATCGGTGCCACTGCGCGTGCCTTCCTGCGCAGTGCGCTCTCCGAGGGAGGGGACGTGGGCGAGGCATTCCGCTCCGTCAACCGCGACCTGGCGCGCGACGTCCGGCGCGGGATGTACGTCACCGCGCTCTACGTGCTCCTCGACCCGAAGAGCGCCCGCGTCCAGGTCGCCTGTGCGGGCCACAAGGTCCCGCTCCTGCGCTACTCGGCGTCGGACGAGACGCTCCGCCTCGTGCACCCGGAGGGGATCGCCCTCGGGTTCGACAATGGGCCGGTGTTCGACCGGCGGCTCGAGCTCCAGGAGGTCGATCTGGCGGTCGGCGACCGCCTCCTGCTCGCGAACAGCGGGCCGATCCTCATCCGGAACCCGGAGGGGGCGGAGCTCGGCGAGAAGGCCTTCTACTCGTCCGTCCTGCGTTACGCGGCCCTGCCCACACCGAAGTTCCTGCGCGGCATCCGCAAGGCCCTCTCCGACTACGCGGGGGAGGCCGGCTCGAATGTCGACGTTTCCCTGGTAACCGTCACGCGGGAAGCCTGATCGTGGAGGTCAGACAGTTCCAGCGCCTGATCGAGGCGATCTACTTCGAGCGCGACTCGCGCCGGGGGCTGGAAGGGACGCACATGTGGTTCTCGGAAGAAGTCGGAGAGCTGACTCGCGCGCTACGGCGCGGCGAGAAGGACGACCTCGAGGGCGAGTTCGCCGACGTGCTCGCGTGGCTCGCGACTCTCGCCTCGATCGCAGGAGTCGACCTCGAGGAGGCTGCGGCGCGGAAGTATGCCCAGGGCTGCCCGCGCTGCGAAGGAACACCCTGCGTGTGCGCGTGACGCCGTGGGACGTCATGCCGAGCGGGACCGGAGCGGCAGCCTGTTCCCCGAGCTCGATTTGCCGCCGCGCGAGAGCGGTCCGGCGCGCGCCGGCATCTTCGCCGACGTCGCCCTGAACCGGCCTGTCCGCCGCCAGTTCACGTACTCGGTTCCAGTCGGGCTCTCGACCTCCGTCCGCCCGGGCGTGCGCGTCGCGGTCCCGTTCTCGCGGCGGCGCGAGGTCGGCGTCGTGGTCGGCCTCTCCGACAGCTCCGAGCTTCCGGTCGACAAGGTCCTGAGCGTGGCTCGAGTGCTCGACCCCGAGCCGATCGTCGATCGCGACCTGCTCGAGCTCACGCGCTGGATGGCGAACGAGTACGCGTGCTCGTGGGGCGAGGCGCTGGCGGCCGTGCTCCCGGGCACGCTCAAGCGCGAGCACGAGCCGCGCAAGGTGCGCATCGTCTCCGCGGCGCCGAACGTGGACGATGCGGCTCTCGAAGAGCTCGAGCGGCGGTATCCGAAGCAGCACCGCCTCTTGCGCACGCTCCTGGACATCGGAGCACCGATCGAGCTCGTGGACGTCCTGCGTCAGACCGGCCTCTCCGATTCCCCGGTCCGCTCGCTGGAGAAGAAGGAGCTCGTGCGCGTGGAGTGGGTCGAGCCCACCTTCGTCGACCTCTCGGGCTCGGATATCGAACGTCGCCGGCCGCTGGAGCTGAGCCTCGGCCAGCGCTGGGCGATCAAGACGGCCTGCGAGAGGGTCGACGCCCACGAGTACGAGGCCTTCCTGCTGCAAGGCGTCACGGGGAGCGGAAAGACCGAGGTCTACCTCCAGGTGATCGAGCACGCCCTCGCCGCGGGTCGCGGCGCGATCGTGCTCGTGCCCGAGATCGCGCTCACACCCCAGACCGTCGGGTGGTTCCGGTCGCGCTTCGGAGACGTCGCGGTGCTCCACAGCCGGATGACCGATGCGCAGCGCCTGCGCATGTGGAAGAGCGTCGAGCGCGGTGAGCGTCGCGTCGTGGTCGGGGCACGCTCGGCCGTCTTCGCACCTGTGAGCGAGCTCGGGGCGATCGTGCTCGACGAGGAGCACGAACCCTCGTTCAAGCAGTCGAACGCTCCGCGCTATCACGCCCGCGAAGTCGCACTACAGCGCGCTCGGCGAGCCAATGCGGTCTGCTTCCTGGGCTCGGCGACGCCCTCGCTCGAGAGCTTCCACGCCGCCCGCGAAGGGCGTTTCAAGCACCTCGTCCTGCCCGAGCGCGTGGGGGGGAGCGCTCTCCCCCCGGTCGAGGTCGTGGACCTCCGATCGGAGAAACACGGCAAGGCGACACGCGGCGTAGAGATGTTCTCGAAGCCGCTGCGCGACATGCTGGCGGAGACGCTCGCCGCCGGTGACCAGTCGATCCTCTTCCTGAACCGGAGGGGCTATGCGCCGGTCCTCTGGTGTCGCGACTGTCGGGAAACCGTGCGTTGCTCGCGCTGCGCATCCTCGATGAGCCTGCACCGGAAGATCAAACGGCTCGTGTGCCACCTGTGCTGCGAAGAGCTCGTGGTCCCCGAGGCGTGCCCGATGTGCACCAGCCCGCAGATCGGAATGGTCGGCGGCGGAAGCGAGCGCGTCGAGGCGTCGCTCGCGCGCTTCTTACCCGAGGCGCGCATCCGTCGAATGGACTCCGACACCATGCACCGGCGGGAGGACTACGAGGAGACGCTCGAGGCGTTCGGTCGACGAGAGATCGACGTCCTCGTCGGGACGCAGATGATCGCGAAGGGCCTCGACTTCCCAGGGGTGACGTTGGTCGGAATCGTCTCGGCGGACACGGCGCTGCACCTGCCCGACTTCCGCGCGAGCGAACGCACGTTCCAGCTCGTCGAGCAGGTCGCCGGGCGGGCCGGGCGCGGAACGCGGCCCGGGCGCATCCTGGTGCAGACGCTCGCGCCGGATCAGCCGGCGATCGCGCTCGCGGCCGAGCACCGCTACGAGGACTTCGCCAAGGGCGAGCTCGAGCTTCGCCGCGAGCTGGGCTACCCGCCGTTCTCGCGGCTGGTTCGCGTGATCGTCGAGGGGCAGGATGAGAAGGCCGTGACCGAGGAGGCCGAGCGGGTCGCCGCAGCCATGCGCGCGGCCGCGCACGGCACGTTCCAGGTGCTCGGCTCGGCTCCGGCGCCGCTGGCGAGGATCCGCGGGCGCCACCGCCACCACGTGCTCGCGAAGTGCCCCGCGGACGTCGGCCTCGGCAAGGCGCGCGATTGCGCCGCGGGTCTCGTCAAGGCCGGCGCGCGCCTGCGCGTCTCGGTCGACGTGGACCCGGCCTCGGTCATGTAGCGGCCGCGCTCGTCCGCACCAGGTCCCGGAAGCGCTGGAAGAGGTGCGAGGAGTCGAGCGGGCCGGGAGCGGCCTCGGGGTGGTACTGGACGGAGAAGATCGGGAGCTCCCTGTGCCGCAGGCCCTCGACCGTCCCGTCGTTCAGATTGACGTGGGTCAGCTCCAGCGTGTCCGGAAGCGAGTCCGGGTCGACCGCGAACGAGTGATTCTGCGACGTGATCTCCACCTTGCCGGTGATGTGGTCGCGCACGGGATGATTCGCTCCGTGGTGGCCGAAGGGCATCTTGTGCGTCTTCGCGCCGAGCACGATGGACAGGATCTGATGGCCGAGGCAGATGCCGAAGATCGGCCGCTTCCCGACCAGCTCGCCGACCGCCTCGATCCCGCGCGTCACGGCGGCAGGATCGCCCGGGCCGTTCGAGAGGAAGATCGCGTCGGGCTCCAGGGCGAGCACGTCGTTCGCGGGTGTCCACGCCGGCACGACCGTCACGTCGAACCCCGTATGCACGAGGCTCCGCAGGATGTTTCGCTTCGCGCCGAAGTCGTAGGCGACGACGCGCAGGCGCTCGTCCGAGCCCCCCGGCAAGAGCCCCGGATAGGAATCGTCGTAGTCATCCATCCACGTGTACGGCTCGCGGCACGAGACCTCCGAGGCGAGGTCTCTGCCGTCGGTAGTCTGGGCGGCGCGCGCCTTCGCCACGAGCGAGTCGGGGTCGGAGTCCTCGGTCGACACGATGCAACGCAGCGACCCTTCGGTCCGCGTCATCTTCGTCAACAGGCGTGTGTCCACGCCCTCGATGGCGACCACACCGTTGGCGGCGAGCCACTCGGGCAAGGTCGACGTGGCGCGGTGGTTGCTGGCGATCGAGGACATCTCACGCACGACGAAGGCCTCGGCCCAGGTGCGGGCACTCTCGTCGTCCTCCGACGCCACGCCGTAGTTTCCGATCAGGGGATAGGTCATCACGACGACCTGACCGGCGTAGGAGGGATCGGTGAGGATCTCCTGGTAGCCCGTCATGGAAGTGTTGAAGACGAGGTCTCCCGACCGCTCCCCCGGTGCGCCGACGCTCCAGCCGGAGAGGACGGTTCCGTTCTCGACGGCCAGATGGGCTCTCGTTCGCTCCGTCATTCCGATATCTCGTTGATGCGCGCCGCGGCGTACCCGGCTCCGAATCCGTTGTCGATGTTCACGACGGTCACACCCGCTGCGCAGGAGTTGAGCATCCCGAGCAGCGCCGCCAGCCCCCCGAAGGAGGCGCCATAGCCTACCGAGGTCGGCACGGCGATCACGGGTCGAGTGACCAGACCTCCGACGACGCTCGGGAGTGCACCCTCCATCCCTGCGACGACGACTACCACGCGGGCCTTCGCGAGCTCCGCTTCGTGTGCGAGCAGGCGGTGGATCCCGGCCACTCCGACATCCAGGAGCCGTTCGACCCGGGCACCCAGGGCACGCGCGGTCAGCGCGGCCTCCTCCGCCACGGGCATGTCGGAGGTTCCGGCGGAGACGACGAGGACCCGACCGACTTCGCGCGGCTCGAGAGGCTCGAGCTCGACGATACGCGCCCGCTCGTGGTGGATCGCCGCGGGGAAGGCCTCGAGCAGCGCGCGGGCGCCTTCGGGAGTGACGCGGGTCGCGAGGAAACGACCGTGGGCCTCCGCGATCGCGCGGGTCACGTCCACGAGCTCCGACGGCGTCTTCGTCTCGCCGAAGACGGCCTCGGGGAACCCGCAGCGCAGCTCCCGGTGCGTGTCCACGCGACTGTGCCCGAGGTCCCGGAAGGGAAGCCGGGCGAGCTTCTCGGCCGCCTCGTCCACAGAGACCTCGCCCGATCGGACGTTCCGCAGGAGCTCTTCGAGTGCGCCGGGGTTCACGGTGATCAGCGCGGGCTCGCGTCCAGGTCCAGACCGGCCGAAACACCTTCGTTCACGAGATGGAAGCCGAGCCCGGCGATCATCGCGGCGTTGTCGGTGCAGTACGCCGGCGACGGGAAGATCGCCCGCAACCCCGCGCTCTCCGCCTCGTCGCTCATGCGCTCTCTCAGCCGGGTGTTGCACGCGACTCCGCCCGCCACGACGATCGTGTCGAGCGCCTCCCTCCGAGCCGCTTCGATCGCCTGAGACGCGAGTGCATCCACCACTGCTTCCTCGAAGGACGCCGCGACGTCCGCTCGATCCTCGATTCGCTCGGGGGACGGCGTGGGTGCCAGCGCGTCCTGGCCGCGGACGTGATAGAGGACGGCCGTCTTCAGGCCGCTGAACGAGAACCCCAGCTTGCCGTTCTTCGGGCGGAAGCGCGGGAGGTCGAGGGCGCTGCGATTCCCACTCCGCGCGAGGTTCGAGATCGCGGGACCGCCGGGGTAGTCCAGTCCCAGGAGCCAGGCGACCTTGTCGAACGCTTCACCGGCCGCATCGTCGAGCGTCTCCGCCAGGAGCTCGAGTGAACGGTGCGACTCGTACCGGTACAGAGCCGTGTGTCCACCCGATACGATGAGGGCGACCGCCGGCAGGCAGGGCTCGTCACGCTCCATGGTCGCCGCGTAGGCGTGCGCTTCGATGTGGTGGACGCCTACCAGCGGCAGGCCCCTCGTCCACGCGAGCGCCTTCGCTGCCGAGATCCCGACGAGGAGCGAGCCCACGAGGCCCGGCCGGTTGGTGACGGCGATTGCCGCAATCCCGTCGAGCGTCACTCCGGCCGCGTCGAGCGCGTGGTCGATGACGGGCAGGATCCGGCGCAGATGCGAGCGGCTCGCGATCTCCGGCACGACACCCCCGTACTCCGCGTGTTCCGGAGCCTGGCTCTCGACCACGGACGAGAGGATCCGGCGGCCATCGGCCACGACGGCTGCCGCGGTCTCGTCACAGGAGCTCTCGATCCCGAGAACGAGGTCGCTCATCCGCTCGACTCCGTCGCGACGCGCCCGGAGAGCAGAGCCCTCGCCGCGGCCCGCTGAGGATCGTCCGGCCAGCTCGAGAGGAGCTGGAGCCCCTCTTCCGCTTCCCAGCGTTCGATCGTCGCGATCAGCTCGTGCGGCGGACTGTATGTCGCGAGGTGACCGTGCACCCTCGCCCTCCTGTCGTTGTCGATGGGCACGAGCAGGTCGGGATCGATCCCGGAGACGCATTCCGAGGTGTGCGCTCGATCGATCTGGCGATCGGCCGGTGTGTAGTAGAGCGACGTGGAGAGCTTCACGACCGCGCGGCCCCCGAACGGCTGCAGGGTCTGGACCATCCCCTTCCCGTAGGTCGGTTCACCGATGAGCACGCCCACCCGGTGGTCCTGCACGGCACCCGCGAAGACCTCGCTCGCGCTGGCCGAGTCGCCGTTCACCAGGAGTACGAGGGGTGTCCCGACGAACAGGGCGTCCTCCGGATTCGCCCGGTAGGCGTGGGACTCGGCACGGGAGCGCGTGATGACGATGTCTCCCTCGCCGATGAAGCGGTTCGCGAGCTCGATGGCGGACTGGAGGACTCCACCCGGGTTGCCGCGCAGGTCGACGATCAACGATCGCATCCCCTGCTCGCGCAGATGGACGACCTCGTCGTCGAACTCGCGAGGCGTCTCGGCGCTGAAGGCCAGGATCGACAGGTAGCCGATCCCCAGGTCCCGGTCGAGGATCGCAGCGTGCCGCACGGTAGGGTCGACCACAGTCGTCGGAACGACGGTCTCCTGGCGTCGTTCACCCGCGCGAGACTCGAGGTCCAGGACGACTTCGCGGCCGCTCCGCTCGTCCATCAGCTCCCGCAGGTCCTGCGGCAAGAGATCCACGAGCTCCGTGCCGTCCACCGCGAGGATGCGGTCCCCGACGTCGATCTTGTCGGCAGAGGGACCTCCAGGCACGGGGAAGAGGACGCGGCGTTCGCTGCTCGGGGGCTTGAAGACCACCCCGATCCCCGTGAAACGGCCGGTCGTCTCGCGATCGAGCTGCGCGAGCTCGGACGCCGCGTAGTAGCGCGAGTAGGGGTCGAGGTTGCCGACCATCCCGCGCAGGGCGTCGTCCACGAGCACGCTCTGGTCGACGTCTCCCACGAAGCTCTCGACGACCAGGTCACGAACGCTTCGGTAGAGCTCGAGGTCGCCACGGCGCCAGCGAATGAGCTCACCGATCGTCACCATGAGGAGCACGCCGGTGAAGATGCCCAGCAGATAGGGGGTCCACTGCCGCGGTCGTTCCGAACGGTTCATCGCGCCCGGATTCTAGTGAAGCGCCCCCGGTCGCGCTTCGATGCGCGGCCGGGGGCGTGTACCGGGCCGTGTCGCTAGGGGAGGCTCTCGGTGAGCTCGGTATCCCCGAGGCGCCAGGTGTATCCCCTGTCCGCCTCGGTCAGGACCAGGAACGTCAGAGGGGAGATGTCGTCGATCCTGCAGTCGAGGTTCTCGAGCTCACGCTCGGCGTATCGGAGCTCGCGCTTTTCTTCGGCGAGGTCGGCATGCAGCAGCGAGAGCTCGGTCGCGTGGGCGCGAGGGGAGATCG
Source organism: Planctomycetota bacterium (assembly GCA_029259655.1). Classification (GTDB taxonomy): domain Bacteria; phylum Planctomycetota; class UBA1135; order UBA1135; genus OFTM220. Next base: position 24,990 of record JAJDET010000085.1, on the reverse strand, counting down.
AAAGGGCCGAGACCATCTTCTCGAGTCGCTCGAGTCGGGCGGCTCGTTCGAGGATCTCCTCTCCGATCGAACGGAGCAGGGGGAGCAGGCGGTGGGCTTGGTCCGGGGGGATAGTGGCTCGCATGGTGGTTCCTTTTGGGCCGTCATGGACGGCAAATCCACCCCTGGGGAGGGGCGAACTCGGCGCGACCGTACGCTCCGATCCGCTGCGAATTCACCGGCCGCGTCTTCCGGTCGCCTCGCGCTCGGGCACGCGCGCGAGCGCCTACTCCTCCTCGACCTGGATCACCTCGACGGGGCAGGACTCTGCGGCTTCCTGGATCTTCTCGATCATCTCCGCGTCCCCGTTGAGGTGCTTCTTGTAGTGCTTCGTCGTCCGGCACTCGCTGCCGGCCGGCACCTCGAAGACCTCGGGACAGAGGTCCTCGCACAAGTTGCACGAGATGCACCCTTCCTCGATCCAAACGCGCTTGATGGTCATGGTCCCCGGCCCCATTCGCCCTCTGCCCGAGGGCTGGGCCACCATCGTGTAGGATACCGGGCTGCTCAGCCCCATGAGCGTCTCCGAGCCACGATTGCGGCGGATTCAGGGTGGAGACTCAGACGTCTCGGGCCCAGGAGCGATGCCGCTGCGCAGGTTGCCGAACGAGCCCCCATGACACCCGACCCCGAGACAACCCCCGTCGTCGAGATCGTGCGGAGGGAGGAGTTCAGCTCCGCTCACCGCCTCCACAGCGATGCCCTGACGGACGAGGAGAACCGGCGCATCTTCGGTCCTTGCAACAACACGCACGGCCACAACTATGCGCTCGAGGTCGTCGTTCGCGGGGCCGTGGACCGCCAGACGGGGATGGTCATGAATCTCTCGGATCTCACGTCCCTCGTGCAGGAGAAGGTCGTCCTCGAGGTCGACCACAAGAACCTCTCGGAGGACGTGCCCTTCCTGCAAGGCAGGGTCGCCACCGCGGAGAACCTCGCGGTGGCTTTCTGGGAGCGCCTTCAACCCGATATCGAGACCTTCGAAGGATGCCGACTACACCGGATTCGCTTGTACGAGAGCCAGAACAACTTCGTGGACTACTTCGGTCCGGGTCCGGCGGCGGCGCGGATCTCATCCGCGAGCTCCTGATCCAGATCGGTGAGGACCCCTCTCGCGAGGGGTTGGCGCGCACGCCGGATCGCGTGGCGCGCAGTCTCAGCGAGCTCACGCAGGGCTACGAGCAGACAGTCGAGGAGGTCGTCGGGCACGGTGTGTTCCACGAGGACTGCTCGGAGATGGTGATCGTTCGCGACATCGAGTTCTACAGCCTGTGCGAGCACCACCTGCTGCCCTTCTACGGTCGCGTGCACGTGGGATACATCCCCGACGGGAAGATCATCGGGCTCTCGAAGATCCCCCGCATCGTCGACGTCTTCGCGCGCCGGCTCCAGGTGCAGGAGCGCATGACGGCCGACATTGCCGGCGCGATCCAGGAAGTGCTCGCGCCCAAGGGCGTCGGCGTCATCGCGTACGCCCACCACCTGTGCATGATGATGCGTGGTGTCCAGAAGCAGAACAGCTCGGCAATGACGTCCTGCCTGCTCGGCTGCTTCAGGGACGACGCGCGCACGCGGAGCGAGTTCCTGGGCCTCGTGCCCAACGCCTGAGCGCTCCCGTTCGAGCTCAGACGTCCACGTCGTCGACGTCCGCGCCCGCGGGCGCGTTGTACGTCTGCCAGACGATCTCCGCGATGTCCTCGGGCTTGTCCATCGTCGAGCGATCCCAGTCTCCAGGCACGTCGTCGAAGATCGACGTGTCCGTGGCCTTCGGATACACCGTCGTCACTCGAACGCCCTTGTCGGCGAGCTCCAGGCGGAGGGCGTCGCCGAATCCGCGCAGGCCGTACTTGCTCGCGCAGTAGGCCGTCGAACCCTCGAAGCCCTGCTTGCCCGCGACCGAGCTGATGTTGAAGACGTGACCGCGTTCACTCGCGAGCAGGCCGCTGATGGCCTCCAGCGTGCAGAAGAACGGGCCGTTGAGGTTGACGTCGATGATTCGCGTGAAGTCACCGGCGCGCATCTCTTCGATCGGCTTGATGGCGAAGACGCCGGCGTTGTTCACGAGCACGTCGAGGACGCCGTCCGTCGCCTCGAGGGCCCGGTAGAGCCCCGCCTCGACGTTCCCGAGGTCGGCGACGTTCATCTGACACGGAACGCCGTCTCCCCCCGCGGCGTCGATCTCCTTCGCCAGTTCGTCCAGGGCGGACGCCGTCCGCGCAGCGATCACGACCTGCGCGCCCTCGCGGGCGAATCGCAGGGCGATGGCGCGTCCGATTCCTCGGCTGGCGCCTGTAACCATCACCTTGAGCTGTGACATGGGGAGAGCTCGTCGAGCCTCGCGGGCGACGACTGCTTAGAATGGCGGAATGGAGTGGAGTTCTCTCGGGACGCAGTTTTGCCTGGAACTCGGCTTCGGCGTGCTCCTGGCACTCGCATTCGTGCCGAGGGCGCCCGTGGGCGTGCTCTTCTACCGGATCATGGGGACGGTGGCCATGCTCCCGCTCCTCGCTGCCGCGATCGTACCCCCCGTTCTCGGTGACGTGCCGTGGAGCGACCTGGGGGTTCTAGGGGCCGCCCTGGCAGTTGCCGCCTACCCCGTGTACTCGGGGCCGGTGCGTGGGGCCCGCTGGGGGACCGGCCTCGCCCTTGCACTTCTCGGTTCCATCGTCGCGCTCGCCGTGGCCCTCCAGCGAACCGAGGTGGCGGACGGTGCCGGGCTCGCGCTCGCCACCCTCTCGGCCCTCGCGACCGGGAGCGTCGCCGGGACGGTCGCGCTCTCGATGGTCCTCGGCCACTGGTATCTCACGGTTCCGAACCTGGAGGTGCGTCACCTCCGCCGACTCAACCGTGTCACCGCGATCAGCATGCTCGCGTCGCTCGCGCTGATCGGCGTCTCCTGCCTCGTGTTCTTCGACCGGATCGAGGCGTTCGATCGTCCCCTGCTCGGTCCCTGGGGGCTGTTCCACCTGGGAACGCGCGTCGCGGTCGGGCTGCTCCTGCCCCTGCTGTTCGCCTGGATGACGGCCAGCTCGCTCAGGTTCGAGAACACGCGATCCGCGACCGGGATCCTCTACGCCTCCACCGTTCTCGTCCTGATCGGGACGGCCGTCTCCATCTCGCTGCAGAGCTCCTACGGAATCCCGCTTTGAATCCTGTCGAGGTTCGCTTCGGAGCCGAGCTGGCCGAACGGCTCGAGTCCTCGGGTGAGAGGGCCTCGAGCCCTGTGCAGCTCGTCGAGCGCATCGCGAACGAGCTCGCGCTCCACGGCGAGGCGGTGACGGGCGATGGCGGGCTTCGCGCCTGTGTAGCCTGCGGCCACCCCGAGCTGTACACGAGGAAGGACTTCCCGCGCGCGATCGGAATCGCGATCGTGGTCCTGGCCGCTCTCTTCGCCCCGATCACGTACTACGCCAGCCTGGCCGCCGCGGCGCTGCTCGACTTCCTGCTGTACCGGCTCGCGGGAGATGTCGTCCAGTGCTACTCCTGCGAGAGCGAGCACCGCGGCTTCGGAGAGTCTCCCCGTCACCCTGCCTTCGACCGCGAGATCGACGAGCGGTTGAAGTACGGCACGAAGGCCGTGATGGGGAAGGCGATGCGCGAAGGAGGGACCGCGGATGCTCCGGATCCGGAGCACTGACGCCTAGGAGCCCGTTGAACAAGTCATCCGGCGCCAGAACGGCGTCCTCCACTCCGTCGCGGCACCTGAAATCCTCGCCGAAGCTACGGCTTCGCCTGCGGTTCCAGGCACCACGACGAAGCGGATGCCACCATCCTGGCATCCGAAGCACTTCTTCAACGGACTCCTACGCTTCGAGCTGCTCGGCGAGTGCCTCGGGAGTACCTACGGGCAATTCGCAGGTGTAGTTCCGGCAGACGAATGCCTGGGGACCGCTCGCCCCGGCTCCACGGTTCTCGATGAGCGGGAGCAGGTCCGGGTCCGCGCCCCCGTGCGCCAGGGCGACGACTCGCTGGGGGAGGTAGGTCTTCCGCACGCGCTCCAGCATCGTTCGCACGCCGGGGTCGTCGGGCTCGCCGGCGATGACGATCTCCCGTCCGCCGACGGCCAGGTGGTCCACCGAGAGGAGGTACTGCGTGAAGGCGGACGCGTAGCGGTTCACGAGACCGCCCACCGACCTGATGCAGGCCTCGGCCAGCGAGGCGAGGCGCGACTCGCCCGTCAGTTCCGCGAGCCGGATCAGGTTCGAGACCTGGACTCCGTTCCCCGAGGGAAGCGCCCCGTCCTGGGGCTCTTTCAGGCGAGCGATCAGCGACTCGTGATCGGTTCCCGTCGTGAAGTAGCCGCCCTTCTCGCGGTCGAAGAAGCGCTCCTCGAGAACGGACTCGAGCTCGATCGCCGCGCGCACCCAGCGCTCGTCGAAGTCGGACTCGTAGAGGTCGATGAGGCCCGCGATCAGGTAGGCGTAGTCCGCCAGATAGGCGTTCACGTGAGCCGTTCCGCCGCGAGCGGTGGAGAAGAGTCGGCCGTCCTCCTGGCGCATCTCCTCGAGCACGTAGCTCGCTGCCGTGCGTGCGGCGTCGAGATAGCGGGCCGTACCCAGCACCTGGTAGGCCTGCGCCAGTGCCGAGATGGCCAGGCCGTTCCACGAGACGAGGATCTTGTCGTCCGTCGAAGGACGCACGCGTTCTCCTCGGACGCGGAGGAGCTCCTCGCGGGCACCCCGCATCGCCTCGATGAGCTCGCTGGTGTCGATCGAGAGTCGCGCGGCGACGTCGGCCGCTTCGTCGTGCCGCCAGAGGGCGCTGCGACCGTCCTCGAAGTTGCCCTCGGGTGTCACTCCGAACCACTCTGCGGTCCATCGCCCGAGCTCGTTGCCGAGGGCCTCGTCGAGCTCTCCGGGAGTCCAGGTGAAGAAGCGTCCCTCCTCGCCCTCCGTGTCGGCGTCCTGCGCGCTCGCGAAGCCGCCCTCGGGCGTCCTCATCTCGGTCAGCATCCAATCGCAGCACTCGCGGGCGATCCGCACGTAGCGGTCGCGGCCCGTCACGAGGCTGGCCTCGAGGTAGGCGGGGACGAGGAGCGCGTTGTCGTACAGCATCTTCTCGAAGTGGGGGACGAGCCACATCTCATCCGTGCTGTAGCGATGGAAACCGCCGCCGAGCTGGTCGTAGATGCCGCCTTCGGACATCCGGTCCAGGGTCGTCGTGACGATCTCGAGCGCGGTCGGGTCGCCGGTGCGCTTCCACGTTCGCAGGCACAGGCGCAGGTCGATGGCGTGGGGGAACTTGGGCGAGTGGCCGAACCCGCCCCAGGTCCGATCGAAGTTCTTGTGCAGCTCCACGAACGCCCGGTCGAGCACGTCCGGATCGAGATCGCCGACCGTGCTCGCCGTGGCCTCGTCCATGATCATCTTCGTGAGCCGGGCACCCTGTTCCAGGAGCTTCTCCGGCGAGCTCTGCCAGCTCTCGTGCAGTGCCCGGAGGACGTCCTTGAAGCCCGGCCGTCCGTAGCGTCCATCGGGCGGGAAGTAGGTCCCTCCGAAGAACGGCTCGAGCTCGGGCGTGAGGAAGACGCTCATCGGCCATCCACCAGCGCCCGTCAGCGCATGCACCGCCTTCATGTAGATGTCGTCGACGTCCGGACGCTCCTCGCGATCCACCTTGATGTTGACGAACCACTCGTTCATCAACGCGGCGATCCCGTCGTCCTCGAACGACTCGCGCTCCATCACGTGGCACCAGTGGCAGGCGGAGTACCCGACCGAGAGGAAGATCGGCTTGTTCTCGCGGCGCGAGCGCTCGAGCGCTTCCGGTCCCCAGGGGTACCAGTCGACCGGGTTCCCGGCGTGCTGGAGGAGGTAGGGGCTCGTCTCGTGGATCAGTCGATTCTGGTGCTCGGCCATCGCTCTCCTCGATCGTGGCGACCAAGGTAGGCCTTCCCAGGGCCGAAAACGAGAGCGGCCCCGCTGCCGATCGGGCAGCGGGGCCGCTTGAATCGAACCCGAGCGTGAGCCTCAGATGTTCTTGGTCGACGTTCCGACGCTGAGGCCGAAGTAGAGGATCGTGGCGTCGTCGAGGCCCTCGGCAACGCCGTTGACCGCCGACGGGGCGGCCTGCACGTCGTTACTGCTGAGCTGCGTGATGCCGCCCTGCCACATGGCGTTGCGTCCGTTGCGGTACCAGTTGGCTCCGAGCGTGGCCGAGCGCGTGTTGCCCGGATCGTCGTACAGCTCGATGCGGAAGCCGACCTCGAGGTCGTAGGCCTCGAGGAGCACGGAGACCGTGCTGTTCCACAGGAGAGAGTTGTCGACGCGGAAGTTACCGCCCCCGATGCTCTCGGCGTAATTGATCGGGATGTGGACCATCCCGAAGTAGCTGCCGCCACCGCCGAATCCGCCGGCCAGGTTGCTCTGACCCGTGGTCGAGTTGGCGAGCAAGGGACCGTCGATGTGCACGATCTCGCCGTGATAGGAGAAGATCCCCGACGTCACCGTGACGTCGGCGCCGAAGGCGTCGCCTTCTGCCGCATCGGACTCGTCCTTCAGCCACATCCCGCCCACGGTGGCGGCCAGGTCGGAGTCGGCGCCCCAGGCGCCCATGACCTGTCCGGTCCCGCCGTTGATGTTGTACTCGGCGCGTCCGGCGACCAGCAGGTCTTCGGCCGCCGAGTCGAAACCGTTCTGGGCGGAGAGGGAGCCCTGGAAATCGCCCCACGAGCCCGTCGCCATCGCACCGTTGTCCCACGTGTCGAAGATCTGTCCGATGAACGTGCGGTGGAGCATGAGCTGGTTCTCGGGCGCCACGCGGTTGCTCTGGAGGATCGGCGTCTTGAAGCTCCCCACGAGTACGTGGATGCCTTCGCCGCAGCTCACGCGCCCGTAGGCGTCCTCGAGGTCCGCGTTGCCGTCGTCGATGTCGAAGCTGATTCGCCAGTCGTAGCGGTCGTCGATGGATCCCTCGGCGAAGACGTCCGCGTCGCCCAGGTGGAATCCTCCGATGTCGTTGCCCGAGTTCACCTGGAAGTCGTTGCCGGCCGGGTCGAGCTCGAATGCCTTGTCGGACGAGGTGATGTAGTAGGCACGCACGAGTCCGCCGACGTTCGTCTCCGAGCCAGCGCGGTTCAGCGTGCTCGCCAGCTCGCCGATCTCACGGTCGAGCCTGGACCATTCGCTCTCCGGCAGCGGCTCGGGATCGGCCGCGTAGCCGGGCGATCCCATCACCACGATCGCCAGAACGGGTGTCACGAGGGTCTTCATTCCATGCACTCCGGAAGTGAGAGGTTTCATGTAGCGAGATGGGGATCCACGCCCGAGAGCATGCCGGGACGGGAGGCCCTTTTCAAAGTCCAGGACGAGCCTGGCTCTGGTCTCCGATCCCGCCGGGGATCGAGACCGACGGGGTGGATGCGTGGTTTCCCCACGGCCCAGGCGGGCGAACCACCCCTTCAGCGCCTTCCGGCCGCTTGGCAACCCTCCCGCAATCCGTGATTCGCGGGGGTCCCCGGCTCCCGGACCTCAGGACCCGTACGAAGCGTAAACGGAGTCCGCGTCCGCGATGCGTTTCCGCATTCCTTCGGGGAGCTCCAGCCCCAGGGCCGTGCATGCGGCCAGGCGGGCCTCGAGCCTCTGGCGTGCCGCGGTCGTGTAATCGAAGTCGTAGTCGGGCATGCCCAGGTAGCGTTCGTCGACCGAGGTCACGTACTCGGCAGACGCGAGCTGCATCTCTTCCTGCGCCACGGCGTCCCAGCGCTCGCTGAACTTCCCTGTGGCGGCGTGCACGCGGGCGACGACGACCTTCAGGGCCGAGTCACCCTCGAGTGCGAGCGTCCCGAGCGAGATCAAGAGTGCCCGAGCGTCGTGGCGCGCTGGATGCGGTCTCTTCTTCGACGCCAGTCCTTCGAGGGCGGCCACCGCTTCCTCGAGCTCGGTGCTCATGGACCGGTGGGCGCGGCCGGGTCGTTGGCGCGGAGCATCGCGAAGGTGTAGATCCCGGTGCCGTGGCCATCCGCGAAGTCGATCGAGATGGCGTAGTTGCCCACCATCACGACCTCGCGGTGCGTCAGGTCTTCGGGGACCGAGTCGGCGTCGTGGCGGCGAACACCGGTGAGCTCGTCGACGCATTGCGCGCAAGGACAGATCCCGCGCAGAGCTCGCGTCGGATAGACGGTCTTGTGCCCGTCGTCCCACTCGATCTCGATCCGGGACGGATCGCTGCGCTTGATGATGCGCGGCTGGTGAGTCATGGGGGGATCCGGCGCGTGGTGGGTGGGGCCGGACTTGAACCGGCGACCCCTTGATTTTCAGTCAAGTGCTCTACCAACTGAGCTACCCACCCGGGCGGCCGGGATTGTTGCCATCGGACGGCGCTCCGTCCAGGACCTCGCGCCCCTTTCGGCAGTCCGCTTCGATCTGGGCACGGAGGGCGTCCAGTCCGTCGAAGCGTTTCTCCCCGCGGAGTCGCTGGACGAACTGGAGCTCCAATCGTCGGCCGTAGAGGTCGCCAGCGAAGTCGAACAGATGGACTTCGACCAGGGGCACCTCCGGGCGGGTGCCCTCGACGGTCGGCCGGTACCCGATGTTGGCGACGGCTCCCAGGAGCTCGTGGGCCCCCTCGTCGAGGATCTCGACTCGACAGACGTAGACGCCCACCGGGGGGTGGAGCTCGTGGTGCAAGTCCAGATTCGCCGTCGGGAACCCGAGCTCGCGCCCGCGGGCCTCGCCATGCACGACGTGACCCACGACCGAGACCGGACGCCCGAGCATCTCGGCCGCTCCCGAGAGGTCACCGAGCTCGACGGCTTCGCGGATCGCGGTGCTCGAGACTGCGCGATCGCGCAGGACGACCTTGTCGACGACGTGGACGTCGTGACCGAGCCCGGTCAGGAGCTCGGGCGTTCCCCGACGGCCGTGACCGAACTTGCTGTCGAAGCCCAGGACGAACGCGCGTGCTCCGAGGTCTTTGACCAGGTGGCGCGCCGTGAACTCCTCGGCCGAAATCGAGCGCAGTTCCTCGTCGAAGGTGAGGACCACCGCGTGCTCGATGCCGGCGCGGCGGAACAACTCGAGACGATGGTCGAGGGTCGTCAGCATGCGCGGTGCCCGGCCGAGCAGTACTCGCTTCGGATGGCGCCGAAACGTGACGACGGTGGGTTCCGCGCCCAGCTCGGTGGAGCGCGCGACGTTTGCCTCGAGGATCGCGCGATGCCCGCGGTGGACGCCGTCGAACACACCGATGCTGACTACCGACCCGCGCGGGGACGGCTCGAGCTGTCGGCGGTCGAAGGTCGTCCGCACGGTCGGGCCGACTCAGGCCTTCGCCTTCCGGCGCTTGTAGGTCTCGATCAGCTCCTCGAGGTCCGGCTTGTTTCGGACCTTCTCGGCGGGCGACATCCGGTCCACGAGGAGAACGCCCTCCAGGTGGTCGTACTCGTGCTGGACGACCCGGCTCGTGAAGCCTTCGAAGGTCCGCTCGATCGGGTTCCCGTCGGTATCGAGCGCCTTGACGGTGCAGCGGTCCGGGCGCTCCACCTCGGCGAAGATGCCCGGGAACGACAGACAGCCCTCGTCCATGCGTGTCTTGGGTCCCGAGAGATCGACCAGTGTCGGATCGATGAGCACGACCTCCTCGGCGGGACTCTCGGGGTCGCCGGATGGGTTGAGGACCAGGATGCGCTTTCGCAGACCGACCTGCGGAGCCGCAAGCCCGACGCCCTTGTCCTCGTACATGGTCTGGAGCATCGCCGCGACCGTCTCGCGGACCGAATCGTCGACGACACCCACCTCCTCCGCCCGCTTGCGAAGGACCGGATCGGGATAGTGGACGACCTTGAGAGTGAGCTTCTCGGGCATGGACGGAGATCTGGGGGCCGCGAACGGACGACCACTATATAGGCGGCTGGGCGAGGATTGACCGCGCGCCGGGCCCCGACCTAGACTTCGCCGCTCGTTTCGCGCGCGAGCTTGGGGGACGAGCCCGTTTCCGCCGCGCCGGGGGCTGCTAGGGCGCGTAGGAGCGCGCCCGCGAGGCCGAGTGGATCGCACGAGCCCGGGCTGCACCTCGTGGACTTCACGAAGCACATCAAGAAGGCCGAGGAGGCCTGCCGGCGTCGAAACTTCGACTTCGCCGTCGAGCTCTACCGCCAGCTCCTCGACCTGGATGCAGACCTGGGTCCGGCGCGGGCCGGGCTCCGCCGTGCGCTCCTCGAGCGGCATCGATCGAAGGGGAGTGGCGGGCTCCTGAGGGCGATCTCGGGCTCGGTACCGCTCGCGCGGGCCAAGACCTTGCTCAAGCTGGGCCGCAACGCGGCCGCTGCCGGCGCGCTCGAGAACTTCCTGGCCGGGAACCCGGTTCACGAGGAGGCGAACCTGCTGCTCGGCCATGCCCTGGAGAGCGCGGGGCACTTCAACTCGGCCTGTGCCGTGTTCGAGTTCCTGGCCGAGATCGCGCCTGGGAACCCCGAGGGGCTCAAGCGCGCGGGCGCGATGTTGCGCAGGACGGGAGATGCGCACGGCGCCCTTGCCTTCTACGAGCGAGCCCTGGAGGCCGATCCGCGTGACCGGGAAGCCCTCAAGGCCCGCAAGGACCTGGCCGCCGAGACGGCCCTGTCCGATTCCGGCCTGGACCGCGTGGCCCACAGCCGGGAGCTGATGGTGGAGCGGGGTTGGCCGGGGTCCGCCGTCGAGGCGGGGCTGCAATCCGAAGACGACATCGTAGAGCTCGAGCGAGCGGCCGAGGAGGGCGGGGACCCGGCGGTCCTGCTCGAGCTTGCAGCGGCCCGAGAGCGGCTGGGCCAGCTCGAGATCGCCCAGGAAGGCGCCGAAAGGGTCCTCGAGATGCCCCTGGAGAGCCCTGCCCTGGTCGGCCGGGCCGGGGACCTCGTGCTGCGCATCCTCAAGAAGAGGACGGCCGCGGCCAGCAAGCGCGGCGACGAGGGCGAGGCGAACCGCTTGGAGGCGGAGCTCCGGGAGTTCGAGCTCGGGGACTCCCGCCGACGGGTGGACCTCTCCCCGGGGGACAGCGCTCTGCGCCTCCAGCTCGGTCGGGTCCTGCTCCTGCGGGGCGAGCTGGACGCCGCCGTCGTCGAGCTCCAGAAGGCCAATGCCGACCCGCGCGTCCGGGGCGACGCCCTGTTCTTCCTCGGCCAGAGCTTCCAGCGCAAGGGGATCCTGGACCTGGCCCGGAATCAATTCACTGCAGCGCTCGACGGGATCACCGGGATGAACGACCGGAAGAAGGAGATCCTGTACAATCTCGGCGCCATTTCGGAGGCCGAGGGAGACGCGCCCGCGGCCCGTACCTACTACATCCGAATCTACGAAGTGGACATCGGCTACCGGGACGTGGCCGAGAAGATGGAAGAACTGAAGTAGAAGCAGACGATGCCCAATTCCAAGCAAGCCGCAAAGCGCCTGCGCCAAGCCGACAAGCGCCGCCTCGAGAACAAGCAGGTTCGTTCCGCCATGCGCAGCGCGATGAAACGCGTCCTGGCGGCTACGTCGCCCGAGGAGGCCGAAAAGGCGCTGCCGGCGGCGATCAAGCGGATCGACAAGGCGGCCAAGAAGCACGTGATCCACGACAACGCAGCCGCGCGCTACAAGAGCCGCGTCGCGCAGGCCGCCGCCTCCGCTAGCTAGAGCTCGCGAAGGTCCTCTCGACGTGAGTGGTTCCTTCGAGACGAGCGACGCCAACCAGAGCGAGCATCACCGCCCCCTTCGCGTCCCCAGCCGCCGCGAGGGCATCTGGGACGCCCTGAAGGAGATGGTGGAAGACCTCGAGGGGTGGAGCGTCGTCTCTTCCGACGAGGAGTCGCGAGTCGTCGTCTGCGAGAAGTCGGGCGGGTTGCTGGCGGGGACCTCCAGGCTGACGATCACCGTCGAAGGCGACGCCGAGGTGCCGTCGACCACGGTCCACGCGAAGAGCACGACGAACGGAGGCCTCATCGGTCGCGACAAGGCCAACGTCGCTCACTTCATCAAGCTCTTCCACCGCCGCGTCTGCTGACGGCTCCGGGCTAGCGAGCCCCCAGGAGTCTCGCGTACCGATAGTGCACCTCGAGGCACATGGTCGCGAGGGCAGTCGAGTAGACGCGGCCGCCGATGCGCCCCCAGGGGCCGTCCGGGTCCCAGGAGCCGCGCGTGTCGCCGTCCTTGCGTTGACCGCCGAGGAGCGCCGGAGTGAGCGCTTCCTCCCAGCGCTTCCAGTACGTGGAGCGGTGCGCGCCCATCTGGAACATCGCGAAGGTCCCGTAGTACCAGTAATAGAGGTCGGGACCCGACTCGTCGGTGACGCGGCGGGGCAGCGCTCGGAGCAGGAGGTTCGCGTGCTCTCCGAGGATCGGGTCCCGATCGGGACGCTGACCCAGGAAGATCCGGCACAGGAGGCCGACGGCGGTCATGGCCTCGGCACCCTCCCGCGGGAAGTGGTCGTTCACTCCCTGGATGCGTGCGCTCGAGCTCTGCGGGGAGTCGTACCCCACCCGTCCGGTCGCCGAATCGGTCACCTCGTCGAGCCATGACAGGGTCCCCGCGAGGGCGTCGCCGTCCACCTCGAGGCCCGCGTCCCGCGCGGCCGCGAGCGCGAAGGCCATCCAGCCCGTGACCGAGGTGTCGTTCTCGCCTGCGGCGGGGCTGTCGTAGCGCCAGCCACCGTAGGGGTTGCGGCACGCGAGGATGGCGTCGACGGCCCTGCGCGCGACTCGCTTCATGCGGGGGGAGTGCGAGAAGACGTAGTCCTCGCAGATGGCCAGCGTCGCTATCGCGTGGTCGTAGAGGTATTCGCGCGAGGTCGGTTCGCCGATCAGACCACTGTCGGGATCCTGCCGGTTCCCGAGCCACGCGAGCCCCCGACGGATCACGTCGGCGTACTCCCCCTGACCGGACCAGCTGCCTGCGCCCAGGAACGCCAGGAGTGCGAGTCCCGTGACTCCGACGTCGTGTTCGGAGAAGCCGGCGCCGCCGCAGATGTTCGACCCGATGGATCCGCACTCGGCCTCGAACCCGTCGGCGTCCCACGATCCGTCCGGAGCCTGGTGGGCCGCGAGCCAGTCGAGGCCTTGACGAAGTGCGGCCTCGGTGCCGCGTCCGGCCTTCCCGTCCACGCGCTTCGTGTACTTCTTCGCGCCGCCGCTCCGGAAGCCGGGCCCGAGTCCCACGAGCGCCGTGTCGTCGAAGGGCGCGAGGTCCTCGAGCGCGTCGGACAGATCGAGCTGCGAGTCGACGATCTCCGTCGTCTCATCGATGCTCGAGTCCATGAGCTCCGGATCCGCGGGCGTCTCGACCGGGGTCACGGGGTCCCGTTCGTCGGGAGGGTCGACGATAGGTAGGGGGTCGTCGCGCTTGGCCACGATGATCACGGGCTGATCGGGCGGGTCCTTCAGGTACTCCCAGGGGATTGCCGCCAGCGCGAAGAAGAGGAACACGTGAGCCGCCACGGAGACGAGGAGCCAGGGCGTGCGCTGCATCCACTCGTAGAGGTTCTCGCGGAAGTCGTCGCGTTCGAGCGCCGACTCGCGAACCGCGGGCATACCGGTGGCGTGCTGCGGAGAGCTCATGGTTTCGATCTCCCGTGCGAAAGGGTGAGAAGCGAGGAGGTCGAGAGTCCTCCTCGGACCACTCACTCGAACGAACCGGCTCGCTCGCGGTTCACGTTGCTTGCACCGAGCGGACTCGGTGGAGCTTGCACCGAAATGAAAACGAGCCCCGGCGACCGTGAGGTCACCGGGGCTCGTCGTTCGTTCGAACGGGAACTGGAGATCCGGCCCAAAAGCAGGACCTCGCCGAGGCCGAAGGCCGAGCCCGGCGCGGAGTCGCGCCGAGTCAATCTTCGGCAAGCGCGCCGTGCCGCCCGCAGGGCATCCTTGGCGCGCGCAGATGCGCGCCAAGTCAACTCGGTAGCTCTAGCGGGAGCCGAGCACCTGCGAGTAGCGGAAGAACACCTCGAGGCAGAGCGTCAGGATCGCGGTGGAGTAGACGCGTCCACCGGCGTACCCCCACGGTCCGACCGGGTCCCAGGACCCCTTCTCGTCGCCGTCCGTCCGCTGGGACTTCACGACGGCCTTCTCCAGCGCCTTCTCCCACTTGGACCAGTACTCGTTCTTGTGGGGAGCCATCTGGTACATCGCGTAGGTGCCGTAGTACCAGTAGTAGACGTCGCACCCGTACCCGTCCGGATCCCACTCGGGGAGCGTCCGCAGGAGCAACTCGGCGTGCTTCTCCATGATCGGCTCGTCCTTCGGGTCCTGCTTCAGGAAGACCCGGCACAGGAGGCCGACCGCGGTCATCGCCTCACCCTTCTCCTTCGGGTAGTGCTGGTTGATGGCCGTTACACGCGAGCTCAGGCTTCCGAACGAGTTGTAGCCGACGCGTCCGGTCGAGGGATCGGTCACCTCGTCGAACCAGGCCAGTGATCCGTCGAAGGCCGCCTGGTCCACCTTGAGGCCCGAGTCCTTCGCTGCGGCGAGCGCGAAGACCATCCAGCCCGTGACGGAGGTGTCGTTCTCACCCGACGGGGGGACGTCGTAGCGCCACGCGCTGTAGGGGTTGCGGGCGGATTGGATGTAGTCGATGGCCTTCTGCGCGACGCGCTTGTGCAGAGGGCTCTTCGTGAAGTTGTAGTTCTCGCACAGGGCGAGCGCGCCGATCGCGTGGTCGTAGAGGAACTCGCGCGACGAGGTGTCGCCGAGCAACCCCGAATCGGGATCCTGCTGGCTCTTGAGCCATGCGATGCCGTTCTTCACGGCTTCCTGATAGGTGCCCGCGTTCGTCGTGCTCCCCGCGCCGAGGAAGGCGAGCAGGGCGAGGCCGGTGATTCCGACGTCGTGCTCCGGGTAGCCCAGGCCGCCGCATACGCTCGAGCCGAGCTTGCCGCACTCCGCGTCGAACCCGTCGCAGTCCCAGGAGCCGTTCGGTGCCTGGTGGTTCTTCAGCCACTCGAGCCCGTCCTTCAGGGCAGCTTCGAAGGCCTTGCCTCCACGGGCGCGACGCCCACCGCCGAGGCCGCGGCCGCCGTACTTGCCGCCGGCACCGCCGCCCAGGCCGGCGATGTTGTTGAACTGGTTGTCCTCGAAGGGCGAGTCGGACAGGAAGTCCGGATCTCCTTCCTCGTACTCGAGCTCCTCCGCCTCGACGATCTCCGCGTCCTGGAGGACGGGCTCGTCGACCTCTTCCTCGACCTCTTCCTCGATAGGCTCTTCTTCGGGCTCCTCGAAGATCTCCTCGGGGGGGCGCTCGAGCGTGGCCTGGAACTCGTTGTCCTGGTCCGGCCGCAGGTAGCTCCACGGAACCGCTGCCAGGATGAAGAAGACCAGGAGGTGTGCTGCGGCGGAGATGAGCAGCCAGGGGGTCTTGCTCATCCACTCGTAGAGGATGTCGTTGAACGACTGTTCCTCTTCCCACGAGCGCAAGACGTGGGACTCGATGTGGATGCCGGGTTCTTCGCTCATGGCTCGGGGGGCTCGCTGGGCGCGGGGCAGGGGCGCCGCCGTCCTCTAGACGGGGGGCCTCGGTCGACTACGAACGGGGCACGTGCGCCGAGGTTCACAGTATATCGAGGGCGGCCCGAGGATTGCCCCGAGCGGCCGGGACCCGGGGCTATCCCCCCGGGGTCGGCTCGACCTTCGCCAGCGGGGGATCGATGTAGGAGCCCTCGATCAGCTCGAGCTGGCCACGCACCAGGTTCCAGCGGTCCCGCTCGGCCAGCGCCCTCTTCGAGAGCTCGGTCTGGACGGTCCCGCTCAGGAACGGCCTCGGCAGCCCCGCCGCGCGCCGGTCGTCGAGCACGAAGAATGCAGCTTGCGTCCGGTCCTTGTCGGTCGTGGCCAGGACGACCTCGGAGAGCGTGCCGGGCGGAGCGTTCGTGGCGAAGGCTCGCAGGTCGTCGCTCTCGATGCGATCCGCCGGAACCGTCCAGGCCCGGACCGCGCTCCGCTCGAGGCCGATCTCGCGCACGAGCTCCTCCAGCGACTCACCTTCCTGCGCCCGATCTCGCAGCACCTTGCACGCGGCGTACAGCTCCTCGTCGCCCTGTCCTTTCTCGGGCTCCAGGGCGAACTGTCGCAGGCGGATCTCGGGGGGGGGGCCGAGGAGGTGCTGGACCTCTCCGTAGATGTAGTACATCTCGCCCGGGCGGACGTAGCGGTCCCGGCGAGGGCGCTGGCCGGCCGTGCCTTCGCCGACGACCGAGCTCTCCCAGGTCTCGCGGTAGAACTGGCGGCGCGTCTCCGTGTGGACGTCGCCTTCGCCGAGTCCACGCGATTCCAGGTCGTCTATGTAGGTCAGGAGCCCCAGGCGGCGGCGGAGGTTCCCCAGGTGGCTATCGACGACGCGCTCCACGTCCTCCTCGCCGAGTCCCAGCTCTCGGCCGGCCTGCGCACCGAGGCGTCTGATGACGACGGCTTCGAGCACGCGTTCCTCGAAGGCGATGAGCTCGTCGGGCGTCGTTATCGATACGCCTCGAAACTCGCGCAGGTTCTTGGCCTCGCGCGAGAGCTCCACCTCCGTGACGATGTCGTCGTTGACGACTGCCGCGACACCGTCCAGGAGGACCCAGGACTCGTCCGCCTGCGGGGAGCCACCCTGCAGGGAGAGGAGGGATGCGGCCAGGAGTTGGATCACGATCTAACGATGCCCTCGTGCGACATGTTCGCGCGCTCGCCCGACGATCGCAACCGGTCCGTCAGCCATTCGAGTGCCTCCTGGGCGAGGGGGCGGTCGCGCGGAATCGCGAGGTGGACGAGCCCGGTTCGCACCGAGCGGAGGTCGCCCCCCTCGCCCCCGAGAACGGCTTCGAGGGCCACCCGATCGTCGAACTCGATCACGTAATGCGAGCCCTGCCAGGTGAGACTGCGCAAGCCGTGCCGGAAGAGCTCCGCGCGCAGCCTGAACTGCGCGACGAGCGCCAGCGCCTCGTCCGGAGGCCTCCCGAACCGGTCGCGGAGCATCCCGACCAGCTCGTCGGCGTCGGCGTCGCTCGCAATCGCGTCGAGCGCGCGGAGAAGCTCGATCCGAGCGTCCGATTCGGGGATCCACTCCGAGGGGAGGAAGGCCCGGATTCCCAGCGAAAGCTCGACGCTGGTCTCCTTCTCCTGGCTCGCCGCGACCTGTGCCGGGTCCACCTCGGACGTCCCGCTCGCGCGCATGGACTCGATGGTCTTCTTGAGCAGCCGGCAGTACATGTCGTAGCCCACCGCGAGGATGTGGCCCGATTGCTGGGGGCCGAGGATGTTCCCTGCGCCGCGGATCTCGAGGTCGCGCATGCTGATCCCGAAGCCCGCGCCGAGCTGGTTCATCTCCTCGAGTGCCTTGAGCCGGCGCTTCGCCACGCTGGCGAGCGGCCGCGTCTTCTCGATCAAGAGGTAGCAGTAGGCCTTGTGCCGGCCGCGTCCCACTCGCCCGCGGAGCTGGTGCAGCTCGGACAGCCCGTAGGTGTCCGCCCGGTCGACGACGATCGTGCCCGCGGAGGGGATGTCGATCCCGTTCTCGATGATCGTCGTCGCGACCAGGACGTCGGCTTCCTTGCGTGTGAACCCGTCCATCACACGGCGCAGCTCCGCTCCGTTCATCTGTCCGTGACCGACGAGGAACGAGCACTCCGGGACCAGCTCCGAGAGCTCCCGCGCCACTCTCTGAATCGATGCGACACGGTTGTGGAGGAAGAAGACCTGACCGCCGCGGTTCTTCTCGCGCAAGAGGAGCTCGCGGACGAGCTCGCGATCCTCGGCGTAGGCGAGCCGCGTCTCGATCTCCTGCCGGCCCTCCGGAGGGACGGTGAGGGCCGAGATTTCCCGAACTCCCGAGAGCGACATGTGCAGCGTGCGCGGTATGGGCGTGGCTGTCATCGTCAGGATGTCGATGCTCGCGCGCAGGCGCTTGAAGTGTTCCTTGTGGGACACGCCGAACCGCTGCTCCTCGTCGATGATCACCAGCCCCAGGTTCTTGAAGGAGACATCCTTGGACAGCAGGCGGTGCGTTCCGATCAGGATGTCGACCTCGCCGCTCGCCACGCGTTCGAGGACCTCGCGCGTAGCCTTGCCGGAGCGGTACCGACTGATCGCCTCGACCGACACGGGAAAGTCGGCCAGGCGCTCGCCGAACGTGCGCTCGTGCTGCGTCGCGAGCACCGTGGTCGGGACGAGGACCGCGACCTGCCCGCCTCCGTTGACGACCCTGAAGGCTGCCCGTACGGCCAGCTCGGTCTTTCCGAAACCAACGTCCCCGCAAAGCAGTCGATCCATGGACTGCGGCCCGGCCAGGCCGGCCGCGATCTCGCCGTCGACGATCACCTGATCGGTGGTGTCCTGATAGGGGAACGACTCGATCAGGTCCCGGACGAGCTCGTCGTCCTCGGGCCACCCGTCCCGCGAGTGCACCTCGCGCTGGGCCTGGATCTCGAGCAGCTCCGCCGCGAGGTCGGCGAGCGCCCGACCCACCTTCTCCTTGCGGCGGCGAAACGACTGGCTCCCGATCTTGTCCAGAGGGGGCGACTTCGACCCGCTACCGACGTAGCGCTGGACGAGGTCGATACGGCTGGCCGGAACGAACAAGCTGACGTCGTCGTGGAACAGGAGATGGAGGTGCTCCTCCTCGCCGCCGTTGCGTTCCATCCTCACCAGCCCGGCGTAGCGCGCCAGACCGTGTACGGCGTGCACGACGAGGTCCGCCGTCTTCAGCTCGAAGAACGAAGCGAGCGCGCGTGCGCGGTGAGCGGGTTTCGTCGGCTCCCGGCGCTGGACGCCTTCGATGCCCAGGAGTTCGCGGTGGTTGATGACGACGATCGGCGGGTCGACGAGCCGGAAGCCGCGGGCGAGCGAGCCCCGGGCGGTCTCGACCGTGACGGGCGGACTCGACTCGGCGAGACGTGCGAGGAACCTGTGCTCCTCCGCCTCGTTCTTGCACAGGACGCGGACTCGCGTCCCGTCGAGCCCGGCTCCCCGCAGCGCCTCCCCTACGTTGCGGACTCCGACGGCCAGGGACTGAACCGACTTGACGTCGAAGTTCACGCCGTCCGCCGGGAGGCTCTGGATCGAGACGCGACGCTGGTCACGGCGGGCGCGACGGAACGCGGCGAGTGCCTGGGCGTGCGAGCTCGAGCGCAGGCGCAGGCCCTCGATCTGGTCGTCGAGGCGCAGCGGCTCGATGTCGATCCACGCCGTCGTCTTCGGCAGCACGTTCACCGGATGCGTGCCGTGCCCGTCCTCGACGTCGCCTGCGTCGCTGGCCAGGCAGATCGATGCTCGCGAGAGTTGCTCGACGCTGCGCTGATCTGCGGGGTCGAACGTCCGGAGGGACTCGACCTCGTCGTCGAAGAGCTCGATGCGGACCGGGAGCTCTGCCGCGAACGCGTAGATGTCCAGGATGTCTCCCCGCAGGCTCACCTCGCCGGGTGATTCGGCCAGCGGTTGACGTGTGAATCCGGCGGCCACAAGTCGCTCGAGCAGCTCCTCGGATTCGAGGCGCTGGCCCGTCTGGAGATGGAGGAAGTCTCCCGCGATCTCCTCCGGCGAAGGGATCGGCTGCAGGACCGAGAGCAGGGATGCCACCAGGACGCCCGGCCGTCGCTCCGGGGGGGCTGCGAGGCGTTGGGCCACAAGGAGTCGATTGCGGATGGCGTCGGTGTCAGCGGCCACCGTGCGCGAGCCGGTCTCGTGTGCCGGGAAGTGCAGGGCGTCGACACCTACGTTGGCGAGGTCGAGCGCGAAGGACTCGGCTTCGTCCTCCACGGAACAGACGGCGACCCACGGCGCGGGGACCCGGCGAATCAGCCCCGCGAAGACCAGGGCTTGCGACGAGCCCCACAGTCCGCCCGCGGCGACGGGACCGCTCTGCGTCGAAGATGTCGCGCGTGCGACGAGGGTCTCGAAGCTCTCGCTTCCGTCGAGCTCCGTCGCCTCGAGGACGGGGGAATCCCCGCTCACCTGGGTTCCTCGGACTCGAGCTGGAACAGGGCCTCCTGGGCCGCCCAGCGCTCGGCCTCCTTCCGCGTCCGTCCCCATGCGCTCGGGAACCGGCGACCGTTGACCTCCGCGACCACGAGGAAGGCGCGCGCGTGCGCCTTTCCACGCTGCGAGAGCACGCGATAGGTCGGCGGCCGCCCGATCAGGTTCTGACAGTGTTGCTGGAGCACCTGTTTGGGATTCGGCCCCGGCTGGCTCTGACGCACGCGCTCGAGCGGTTTCTCGAGTGTGTACAGCGCGAACTCGCGGGCAGCGGTGAACCCCCCGTCCAGGTAGACGGCGCCGAGTACCGCTTCGTAGAGGTTCGCCAGGACGGAGCGGGGGAGGACGCGGTCTTGCATCCCGCTCCCGACGCGCGCCGTCCCTTCCAGCTCGAGCGCGCGAGCCGCATCCGCCAGGACCCGGCGCGAGACGACCCACGCCTTGAACTCGGTCAGGTCTCCCTCGGGCAGGCTCGTGTGCCACCGGAAGAGCTCGTCCGCGACGATCAGGTCGAGCACGGCGTCTCCCAGAAACTCCATGCGCTCATTGTTCTCGCCCCCGCCCACCGAGGCGTGCGTCAGGGCCAGCTCGAGCAGGGACGGATCCCGGAAGCTGTACGGAACGTCGGGCATGGGGCACGAGCGGCGGGCGATACCAGGCAGCAGTGCCGGGCACCGGCCGTCGCGGGGGCCGAGGAAGATCAGTATAGGTCCCGAGCGCGAGACCCGTTGGACGAGACACGGCCGAAGCCGTTCCCCTGATTATTCGGCCGGTGGGGCGCCATGAGTTGAGCCGGGCTCCGGGGGCGCCGCGCTGCCCGACGGGCATGGTTGAATGGGACAGGGAGTTCACCCCATCTCCGATCCCCACGAAGAACCCGAGGAGGGGTTCCGGCCGCGCCCCCACGATCACCTCGTCGAGCCGATGTTCGACGCGCTGGAGACCGGCGAGGACCTCGAGGAGCCTCCCGTCGAGCGGCCCGCGGACCTCAGGACGCTACCCGGGACCGGTTGCGTCCCCGTGCTGCTCGGAGCCTGGGTCGTTCTGGAGCGGATCTTCTCCTGAGGCTCCGTCCGGTCGAGCCGGCGCCAGGAACCAGAGGAGCACGTCGGACTCCGCGGCGTAGCTGCCGTCGGCCGCCGCCCCGTGGACGGGCAGATCCGCCGAATAAGTGACTCCGCCGCCGGCAACCACCCCCTCCGACGACACGGCGAGCGAGCGCACGACGTCGAGGCCCGCACCGCCCAGGTAGGTCGACCACAGGCACTCGGAGAGATCGGGCGAGAGGCAGGCCACGAACGCGTCCAGGTCTCCGGCCTTGCGGGGTTGACCGGCCCCTTTCACGACGGGCAGGTCGTCCGAGTAGGTACCGCCGGAGATCCACAAGCGGCCATCGGCGTCCAGCCCGGATCCTTCGAGGCCTTCTCCGCTCGAACCGCCGAAGTAGGTGAAGCCGAGGAGCTCCGAGCCGTCGCTCGAGATCCGCGCCGCAAAGGCGTCGCCCGGATAGTTCGTCTGCATCCCGGTCTCGGCCGAGGTCGCGCCCCCTGCGTGCCGAACTTGATAGCCCGCGACCTTCGCGCGCGCGCGCTGCGGGAGGTCCGTCGACCGCGTCGTGGCCGTGATGTAGGCCGAGCCGTCCGGGGCGAGCGTGAGGCCGTGCGTCTCGCTGTTGTCGCCCCCCGATCCCCCGAAGTAGGTCAGGAACAAGAGCGATCTCCCGTCCGGGGCGAGGCGGGCGAGGAACAGGTCCTTCTCGCCGCCGAGCTCGGTCTGGTAGGCGCCTTCGGTGACGGGGAGGTCGTCCGAGAAGGTGTGCCCGAGGAGGTAGGCCGAGCCCGACGCGTCGACCTGGATGGAACAGGCGCCTCCGTCGCGATCGCTCCCGCCGATGTAGGTGCCCCACAGGACACGCGTCCCATCCGGCGCCAGCTTGAGGACGAGCGAATCGCGACGGCCGCGGAGCTCCGTCTGGAACGCGCCGTCCGTCGTGTAGGGGCTCGGGTAGTCCTTGGCAGCTCCGGTGGCCACGTAGACCGCTCCATCGCCGCCGACGGTCATGTCCCGGAGGTTCGAGCCGTCCGAGACTCCGAGGTAGGTGGCCCAGACGAGCTCGGACCCGTCGGGCGAGAGCCTCGCCACGAAGCCGTCCTGTTCGCCGTAGGTCCCGCTCGGCTTGTCGTCGCCCCCGAACTCCGGCTGCACCGTCCCCGGCGTCGTCGGGAAGCCCGGACCCGCGCGCCCGCCCACGTAGACCGATCCGTCCGGACCGACCTCGATGGCGTAGGCCCGGTCGTATCCGGTGCCGCCCAGGAGCGTGCACCACAGGAGCTCCCCGCTCGGCGAGAACTTGGCCACCCAGACGTCCTGCCAGCCGTTGTGCTCACGGTCATGGGCTCCCTCCGTCGTCGGAAAGGACTCCGTCTCGGTTCCACCCGTCATGTACAGGTTGCCTGCCGTGTCCGCGGCGACGTCGCGGGCGGACTCCTTGCCGGAACCGCCCAGGTACGAGGCGAAACGCGTCTCGATCCGGAGGTCCGACACGACGGGAGAGGAGTGGGCGCTCGTGTCGCACGCGGTCGCGAGCGCAGCCGCGCCGACGAGGGTTCGGAGGGTGGCCATGTGTCTCATTGGAGTCAGGTCGAGAGTCTTGCGGCTTCGCGCTCCGCGAAACGATCGGTCATGCCCGCGACGTAGTCGCACACGGCCCGTTCCAGGCCCACGTGCTCGATCCAGCCGCGGTACCACGATGGGAGGGCTTCCGGCCGTTCGATGAGCGCTCCGAACAGGCCTTCGAGTATCTCGCGGGCCCGCCCCTCGAAGGCAAGCAGATCCGAGTGACGGTAGAACCGGTCGTACAGGAACGCCTGGAGCTCCGCCACTTCCGGTTCCAGCGCGGGCGTTTGCGCGACCAGGCGACGCGGCTCGGAGCGCACTTCCTCGGCGGTCGTGCTGGCGGAGTCCTCGAGGCGGCTGCTGCTGCCGGCGATCAGGTCGTTGATGCAGATCTTGAGCAGCTCGTTCGAGATGCGCTTGACGCGCAGGTTCGTGTCCCGGGTCCCGGTCAGGAAGCCCGGGTGACGCAGCTCGACCGACTCGCGGGCTCCGCGCCAGAGCGCGCAAGCCTCGGACAGGTCGTCCTCCGTGAACATCTCGTTGCGCAGGCCGTCCTCGAGGTCATGGACGCCGTAGGCCGTCGAATCCGCCAGATCGACGACCTGGGCCTCCAGGCACGGGTGCTTCGGGCGGGGACGGAACTCGGCCGGCCAGTCGCTGTCCTGTTCGTGCTTCAGGAGCGACTCCCTGACCTCTCGCGTCAGGTTCAGACCCGGGTAGTCCGGACTGCGGCGCTCCAGGACGTCGACGACGCGCAGCACCTGGGCGTTGTGCCGAAACCCGCCGTGGTTCTGCATCAGCCGGTCGAGCGCCGCCTCACCCCTATGGCCGAACGGCGGGTGTCCAATGTCGTGGGCGAGTGCCAGCGCCTCGCACAGCGGCTCGTTCAGGGCGAGCGCCGATCCGATGCTGCGAGCGACCTGGGAGACCTCCAGCGTATGGGAGAGGCGCGTTCGGTTGTGGTCGCTCTCCGTCGCGACGAACACCTGGGTCTTGTGCATCAGGCGGCGGAAGGCCGTGCAGTGGACGATCCTGTCGCGGTCCCGCTCCCAGCAGGTACGCAGGTCGTCGTCCTCCTCGTGGTGAGCCCTGCCCCTCGAGCGGCTCGAGCGCTGTGCGACACGCGCGAGGTGGCCGTCCTCCCAGGCCTCCTTGGCGGCTCGATCCCACGGGTTCGGGGAGCTCATCATCGCGGTCCGACCGGCATTCTTGATAAGGGGGACGTCGCGGGAAAGTGGCAGTCACACGCAAAGGCGCGAGACCACGGGCACGGGTATACTCGCCACCCCTTTTCTCGGTCCAGGGAGTGTGCCTCGCACCCGCTCGACGCAAGGCCCGGGGCAACCCGGGGAGTGCATCAAGAAGCCGCAGGATTCGCCATGCCTCATGACATTCGATTCAGCGATCTGGCCCTCGAGCTCCGTGACAAGGCCAGGGAGATCGCGGAGAAGCACGTCCGACCCGATGCTGCCAAGTACGACAAGCTCCAGGAGTACAACTGGGATGCCGCGCGGGCGGTGGCGGATGCCGGCCTCTTCAAGACCTGGATTCCCGAAGAGTTCGGCGGACACGGTGCAGGCGTCCTCGCCCTGGCGATGGTGACCGAGGAGCTCGCCCGGGCTGATTCCGGCTTCGGGGTGGCCTTCGCGGTGAACGCCCTGGGCTCTTTCCCGATCCTCCTGGGCGGGACGCAGGAGCAGAAGGAGAAGTGGCTGCCCCAGATCGCTCGCGGCGAGAAGTTCGTGGCCTTCTGCCTCTCGGAGAAGTTCGCCGGATCGGACGCGGGTGGCATGTCGGTCTCGGCGGAGCTGGATGGGGACGAGTACGTGATCTGCGGCGAGAAGAAGTGGACGACCAACGGCGGTGTCGCCGACATCTACAGCGTCTTCGCCGTCACGGACCCGACGTCGAAATCGCGTCGAATCAGCACGATCGTGGTCGAGAAGGGGACTCCTGGCTTCGAGGTGAAGAAGATCGAGGACAAGATGGGCATCCGCTGCGTGCCCGTCGTCGAGACTCACTTCGACCACGTCCGTGTTCCCAAGGCGAACCTCATCGGCGGGCGTCCCGGGATGGGGTTCAAGCACGCCATGATGACGCTGGACTACGCGCGTCCCGGCGTCGCTGCCCAGGCCATGGGGGCGGCCCAGGGGGCCCTCGACCTCGCACTGGTGTACGCGAACCGCCGGCGACAGTTCGGGAAGCCGATTTCGAGCTTCCAGATGGTCCAGCAGATGCTCGCGGACATGGCCATGAAGACCGAGGCCGCGCGCTGGCTCATCTACTCGGTCGCCGCCGGGGTCGATAGCGGGAAGGCCGGGAAGATCACGAAGCAGGCCGCCATGGCCAAGTGCTTCGCCACGGATGTGGCCATGGAGGTCGCCACCGATGCCGTCCAGATCTTCGGCGGCTACGGCTTCATGGAGGACTACCCGATCGCCAAGTGCTTC
>JAJDET010000084.1 GCA_029259655.1 Planctomycetota bacterium | reverse complement strand
ACCTCCTGCGCGGCGACGCGCGGCTCCTCGTCGACAAGACGCCGGGTTACACGCTGAGCATGGACGTTCTGCGCAGAGCCGAGGACATGTTCGACGAGCCGCGCTACGTGCACCTCGTCCGCCACCCGGCCGCGGTGGTCGAGTCCTTCGTCCGAAAGCGCTTCGACCGGCTGATGGGGGAGACCGGGGACCCGCTCGAGAACGCCGAGCGCTTCACGGCGACCAGCGTCCGGAACGTCCTCTCGTTCCAGGCAGAGCTCGATGCGTCGAGGTTCCACTCGATCCGTTTCGAGGACCTGGTGCGCGCACCCGCGAAAGCGATGGAGGCGGTCTGCCGGTTCCTCGGTGTCCCGTTCGACGCGAGCGTCCTGGACCCGTACGCGAAGTCGCGCATGCGCGAAGGTCCGGGCGATCCCGACGTCTTCCTCCACGATGCGATCGACCCGACGCGTGCAGGCATCCCCAACGGAGCGTCCACCCGGCCGGAGATGGCGCTCCTGGCCCAGCTCCTGGGGTACGAGACGTTGCCGTGAAGGTCCCCTTTCTCGCGCTGGCGGTGCTGTTCTCTTGTGGAGACGCGGAGGCTCCGCGTCCCGACGAGCTGTGTGAGTTCCTCGGTGGGAGCAACGTGCCTTTCTTCGGAACCGCGCCGCTGGAGCTCGCGGAGGGGAAGCTCCGCGAGGTCGAGTCGAGGACGGGGTCCGAACCGGAGGAAGTCCTCGCGCGGCGCAGGCTCGCCGATCAGCTCCTGCACCACGGCCGCGTCGAGGAGGCCATCGGGCACCTCGAGATCGCGCTGCAACTCGTAAGCGCGCACAGGCTCGGCGTCGAGGCCATGGTCTGGCGCCAGCTCGGCGTGGCGACGCTGCGCAGCGGCGAGCGCCTACACTGCATCGCAATGCACAACCCCGAACGGTGTCTCTTCCCGATCCGTGCGGACGGGATCTGGCCCGATGGGCTGAGTGCGCTCCGGGCCGGCGATTGCTTCGAGAACGCGCTCGACTTGCAGCCCGACGACGCGGGCTCGCGCTGGCTGCTCAACGTCGCCCACATGGCCGCGGGAAGCTACCCCGACGGCGTCCGACCGGAGTGGCGCCTTCCGGCGTCGGTCACCGACGAGGACGAGTCCGTTCCCCGGTTTCGCGACATCGCAGGTGCCGTCGGTGTGGACACCTTCGGCCTGTGCGGCGGCGCGGTCATGGACGACGTCGACGGAGACGGCTTGCTGGACCTGGTCGCCTCGGCGTGGGGCGCTTGCAGTCCGCTGCGCTACTACCACAACGAGGGCGACGGGACGTTCGCCGACTGGACGGAGCGAGCCAGGCTCTCCGAGCAGTACGCCGGGATCAATCTCGTGCAGGCCGACTACGACGGCGACGAGCTCCTGGATCTCCTCGTTCTGCGCGGGGCGTGGAAAGGGCTCGTGTACGGGAGCGTGCCCAACTCGCTCCTGCGGCAGGCGCCCGACGGGACGTTCGAGGACGTAACGCGCGAGGCGGGGCTCGGCGGGGCTCACCCGTGCCTGGCGGCCGCCTGGTCGGACTTCGACAACGACGGGGACCTCGACCTCTACGTCGGGAACCAGTTCGGGATCTCCGGCGAGCTGTTTCGCAACGCAGGCGAAGGCACGTTCTCCGACGTCGCCCGCGAGGCGGGCGTCGTGAACGAGTCGAGGGCCGCGGCGGTCGGGTGGGGAGACTACGACGGCGACGGCGACCCCGACCTGTACGTATCGAACCTCGACGGTCTCAATCGCCTGTACCGCAATGACGGAGACGTGAAGTTCACCGAAGTCGCAGAGGAGCTCGGCGTGGCCGGGGACTCCGGATCACTGCGTACCTTTCCCGCCTGGTTCTTCGACTTCGACAACGACGGTGCGCTCGACCTGTTCGTTGCGTCCTTCAACGGGCGCTTCTCGATCGGCGCGTCACCGGGCGACTACTCTGCCGTGGCTGCGGACTACATGGGGCTGGAGGTCGAGGGCCAGCGGCTGCGGCTCTTCCGGAACGACACACAGGGGGGCTTCGACGACGTGACCACCGAGGTGGACCTGGACGACGTCCGCACGGCGATGGGCGCCAACTTCGGGGATATCGACAACGACGGGTTCCTGGACATATATTTGGGCACGGGCGCTCCGCCCTTCGACGCGCTCATGCCCAACGTCCTGTACCGGAACGTCGCGGGCGAACGCTTCGTCGACGTCACGGCATCGGCCCGAGTCGGTCACTTGCAGAAGGGGCACGGCGTGGCGTTCGGAGATCTGGACAACGACGGCGATCAGGACATCTACGCGGAGATGGGAGGTGCGTACGTCGACGACGGATTTCCCGACGCGCTGTTCGAGAATCCCGGGACGGGAAACAGCTGGATCACGATCCGGGCGGTCGGTCGGAAGTCCAACCGCGGCGCGCTGGGGGCCCGCATCCGTCTGGTGATCGACGAGGGGGACGCGACGCGCGAGATCCATCGCGTGGTCGGGAGCGGCGGAAGCTTCGGAGGGTCGAGTCTCCAGCAGGAGATCGGCCTCGGACGGGCCACTCGCATCCGCACCCTCGACGTCGACTGGCCCGCGAGCGGAATCCGGCAGCGCTTTCACGACGTCCCGGTCGATCGGTTCCTCTCGATCACCGAGGGAGTCGACGAATACGAGTCGTTCCGGCTCCCGGAGCTCCGGCTCGCTCCACCGGCTGAAGATGCGGGGCGTTGAAGGGAGCTCCCGTGTGAAGACTGCTCCCGCGTCTTTCGCGCAGGAGCGTCTGTGGCTCCTGGATCGGCTCGAGCCGGGCAACGTGGCCTACAACATGCGCGTCGCGTATCGCGTCGACGGGCCGCTCGACCTCGAGGTCCTGGCGCAGTGTCTGCGCGAGATCGCCGGCCGCCACGAGACGCTGCGCACGACGATCCGGGGGACCGACGAGGGCGCCGTGCAGCACATCGACCCCGACGCCGACGCTCCGGTCGGGTGCGTGGACCTGAGCGAGATCGAGTCGGCGCGGCGGAGCGCCGCCCTGTCGGAGGCGATGACGGCCGAAGTCCGGCGCCCGTTCGACCTGGAGCGGGGTCCCCTGTTCCGGGTCAGTGTGTTCGTCCTGGCGGAGGACGAGCACGCGCTCCTGTTCACGATGCACCACATCGTCTCCGACGGTTGGTCGATGGGCGTGCTGCTCGACGAGTTGCTCGCGCTCTACGAGGAACACACGACGGGGTCTCCGGCCGCCCTCGAGGCCCTCCCGCTCCAGTACTCGGACCACGCGCGCCGTCAGAGGGAGCGCTTTGAAGCGGGAGCGATGCGGACGCAGCTCTCCTACTGGATCGAGGAGCTCGCCGGAGCTCCGGCGGTTCTGGAGCTGCCTCGAGACCGCCCGCGGCCGCGCGTTCCTTCCTCCGCCGGCGACGAAGGGCTCGCGACGCTCCCCGCCGGGCTGGCGCGGGAGCTCGAGCGTCTCGGACGGGAGTCGGGCGCAACCCTGTTCATGACGCTGCTCGCGGGGCTGTCCGCGCTGGCGCACGTCCTCACGGGCGAGACCGACATCGTCATCGGCTCTCCCGTGGCGGGCCGGAACGAAGCCGACGTCGAGGGGCTCATCGGTTTCTTCGTCAACGTGCTCGTCCTGCGCCTCCGCCTGGACGGGGACCCGACGGCGCGGGAGCTCCTGCGCCGCGCACGCGACAAGGCACTGAAGGCCTACGACAACCAGGACGTGCCGTTCGAGAAGCTGGTCGAGGAGCTCCAGCCCGTCCGGGATCCGAGCCGCACGCCGGTGTTCCAGGTCATGTTCGTCTTCCAGAACGCTCCCATGCCCGACCTCGAGCGCGCGGGACTCTCCTTGCGCCCGCTCGAGGTCGCGAGCGGAACGGCGCGCTACGACCTCTGCCTGTACGGCTGGCGCGAGGCCGACGGCAGTATCGGCCTGCGCTGGGAATCCAACCGGGACGTCTTCCTCGCGGCAACGGTCGAGCGGATGGCGGCGCTCTTCGCTCGCATCCTGCGCGGGTTCGTCGACGCGCCCGACGGGCGCCTGGGTGCGCTTCCACTCGCGTCGGATGCGGATCGGGCGTGGCTCGCCGCCGTGAACGCGACGCGGCGGCCGGTTCCGGCGAACACGGTCCACGGATTGTTCGAGCTCCAGGTGGAACGGACACCCGACCGAACGGCTCTTGTTGACGGCGAGACGCGCGTGACCTACCTCGAGCTGGAGGAGCGCTCCAATCGCCTGGCGCAAACCCTGGCGAGCCACGGCGTCGGATGCGGAGACGTCGTGGCGGTGTGTCTGGAGCGCTCGATCGCCTCGTGCGTGGCCCTCCTGGCCGTCTTGAAGGCCGGCGCTGCACACCTCGCGCTCGACCCCGCTCATCCCCGCCGACGCATCGCCCGCCTGATCGAGAGCGCTCGCCCGCGCGCGGTGATCGGTGACGGCGAGCACGCCGAGCTCCTCGCCGGTGTCTCGGCCCCGCGCATCCTGATCGATGCCGATCGCGAGGAGGTCGCTGTCGGGGTGCGTCCGCGCGTTCGCGTCTCCGACCCCGCCTGGATCGTGTTCACGTCCGGTTCGACGGGAGAGCCGAAGGGAGTCGTCGGAACCCACGAGAACCTCGTGAACCGTTGCGCGTGGATGTGGGAGCGCTTCCCGTTCGGGGACGACGAGGTGGGGTGCCACAAGACGTCGCCGGCCTTCGTCGATTCGCTCTGGGAGCTCTTCGGTCCCTTGCTGCGGGGCGTTCCCGTGCTGGTCGTGAACGACGCCCGCGCGCGCAAGCCGGATCTCCTGGCCCGCGAGGTCGAAGTCCACCGCGTCACGCGCCTGACCGTCGTACCCGCCATGCTGGCCGAGCTCCTGGCGGCTCGCGAGCGGCTGGGCTTCGCGTTCGCGAGCCTGCGGTTCGTGTCGTCGAGCGGTGAGACGCTCCCGATCGAGCTCTGCCGGAGGTTCTCGAAGGAGCTCCCACACGCCTCCCTCCTCAACCTCTACGGTTCGACCGAGGTCTCCGCGGACGTGACGGCGTTCGACACGGCGGAGCTCTCGGGGGACAACGCGTCGGTCCCCCTCGGGCGACCGATCTCGAACGCGACCGTTCACGTGCTCGATCGTCGGATGCGACCGGTGCCGATCGGCGTTCCGGGCGAGCTCTGGGTCGGTGGGAGAGTGCTGACGCACGGCTACCTCCACGATCCCGAGGCGACGGCTGCGAGCTTCCTGCCCGATCCATCCGGTCCGCCGGGCGCGCGGCTGTACCGCACCGGCGATCGCGCGCGGTTCCTCGGCGACGGCAATCTCGAGCTCCACGGACGGATCGATCAGCAGGTCCAGGTCATGGGGCAGCGCGTGGAGCCGGCCGAGGTCGAAGCGGCGCTGTGCCGGAGCGCGCGAGTCGGGGAGGCGGCCGTCGTGCCGGCGAAGGACGAGGCGGGCGCCGTGCGCCTCGTCGCCTACGTCGCTCCGCTCGACGCGTCGGCCGGAGACGCGGTGGACGAGCTGAGACGCCACGCGGCGGAGGAGCTCCCCGCCGCCATGGTCCCGGCGAGCTTCGTCTTCCTGGACGCGCTGCCGCGAACGACGAGCGGGAAGGTCGACCGTTCCCGCCTACCGGCGCCGGGGACCGGGCGTCCGCGGTCCGAACCTCGCACGGAGATGGAGAAGGCCGTCGCCGAGCTCTGGAGGGAGGTCCTGCCCTCCGCCGAGCCCGGCGTTCACGACAACTTCTACGACGTGGGCGGCCACTCCCTCCTCGCGGTCCAGGTCGTGGATCGGATCCGGACGCGACTGGGCGTCGAGGTTCGCGGCGACGCACTGCTCCTCCAATCCCTGGGACAGCTCGCCCGGAACCTCGAGGGCGAGCGACCGGGACGAAGGCGCCGGCCCGAACACGCGCGCACGGTCTGGCCCGGTCTCGCCTGGATCGCCGCCGGCCTGGTCTGGAACCCGTGGACGCTGAGCCACGGCCGGTTCGTCGACGGTCACGCGGATCGCGCGCTGTGGGAGGTCCTGCTGTTCTTCGACGCGTTCTGCATCGCCCTGGGCCTCTTCCTCCTGTGGCGTAGACCACGGCGGGTGAGCCTGTCGGCTCGAGCCGCGCTCGGCGTGCCCCTGGTCCTCTTCACGCTCGGTGCGTACTACACCGCTCCCGCCCTCTTGCCCCACTCCGGGGGACACGACCTCGCGCGGAGCGACCGAGCCGAGAGAGTGCAGGAGCACGTGTCCGACCGCTTGCGAGGTCTCGGCGTTGCCGTGTCCAACCTCCGTCTCCCGGGGCCCGAGAGTCTCGCCGCCTTCGCCTCGTCCTGTTCCGTGAACGACCTCTTGCCGGGGGCCGGCTCGCGGGAGGAGGGGCGTCCGCTCGACCTTGACCACTCGTCCATTCGTGTGCGGGACTGGGGCGTGAGCGGCGCGGCCTCGCCCGTCGCGGGACCTCTCGACCTGTGGAGGGCGTTCTTCGACCAGGTGGACTACTTCGAGCACGCGTCGTTCAAGAGCCTGCGCACCGACTTCCTCGGTTCCGGCGAAGAGCGGTGCGCGACTCCGCTGCGCTTCACGGGGCTCGCGCGGCTCAGGGAGGGCCCCTTCGTCCAGGTTCGGGCGGAGATCGCGGCCGAATGGCAGCGCTCTCCCTCCGACACGGAGTCGTGGCACATCGCACGGTTCGAGCTGGCGAGCTTCCGGACGATCGAATCCGAGTCGCTCCTGTTCGAGGAGGTCCTCGATCGAATCGTCCCGGACCGTCCGACGCACCGACGGCTCCACCTCTCCGCCCACGAGGAATACGTCCGCGAGTACCTCCTCTCCGGCGGCGCCCGGAGCCCGCGCCGCGACTTCACGATCGTCAGCAGCGGCCAGCATCCCGGTGTCTCCGTCGCCGACGTCGATGCGGACGGCCTCGACGACGTCTACGTCATGCCGCGCTGGGGCCGGAACCTCTTCCTGCGCCAGCTCGAGGACGGTTCCTTCGTGGAGGAAGCCGCGGCACGCGGGCTGGACATCGCCGACTACACGACGAGCGCCGTCTTCGCGGACTACGACAACGACGGCGATGCCGACGCCTTCGTCGGCCGCGCGCCGCCCCAGGCTCTCTACCTGGTCAACGAGGAGGGGGTCTTCGCGGACCGGACCGCCGAGCGGGTGACCGGCAAGCTCCCGCGCTTCGTGACCTCGCTGTCGGCGGCCGACTACGACGGGGACGGCCTGCTCGACGTGTATCTCTCCACCTATGCGGTGCGACACCTCCTCACCGCGACTCAGACCTCTCGCTCGCGTCGCCTGGCGAACCTCGTCGGGGACGGCGCCCTCCTGCGCGGAGAGCTCTCCGATGAGGACGCGCGAGAGCTCTACCGGCGCTTCGGCGAGCCGGGCTTCGACCCCGTCCTGAACCTGCCCGGTCCTCCGAACGTCCTCCTGCACAACCTCGGAGACGGACGTTTCGAACGCGCGGCGGAGTCGCCTGCGGTCGCCGCCTGGAGGAACACGTTCCAGGCCACCTGGGGCGACTACGACGACGACGGTGACCCCGACCTCTATCTCGCGAACGACTTCGCGCCCAATCACATGTTCCGGAACGACGGCGCGGACGGGTTCGCGGACGCGACGACGGAGACCGGGACCGCGGACATCGGTTTCGGGATGGGCGTGTCCTTCGGCGACTACGACAACGATGGCCGGCAAGACCTGTACGTGACCAACATGGACACGTCGGCCGGGAGCCGCATCGTCGACCAGGTCGGTGGGGCCGCGCGCGACCTCGCTCCCGGGACGCGGGGCAACTCCCTCTTCCGCAACACGGGAGCGGCCTTCGACAAGGTCTCGGGGAAAGGGGACGTCCGGATAGAGGTGGAGGAGGCGGGCTGGAGCTGGGCGGGCCAGTTCGCGGACTTCGACAACGACGGCTATCTGGACATCTACGCCCTGAGCGGGAACTACAGCGCTCCGGATCCCGTCGCGCAGGCCGAGGACACGTGAAGCCTCTGGTGGCGCACGGTCGTGCGCAAGAACGCGCCCGGGCCCTGGGAGTTCCTGCGTTCCTGGCTCTTCCCCGGTGTCCCGCACTACAGGAGGTTCCTGCGCGGTGCTTCCTGGAGCGGGTTCGAGAAGAACCACCTCTTCCTGAACGGGCTGGGTGCGCAGTTCACCGACGTGTCGGCGATCTCGGGCCTGGACGCCGACGGCGACGGTCGCGCCTTCGCGCTCATCGATCTGGACTTCGACGGGTTCCAGGACGTCGTGCAGGTGAACGCCAACACGCCCTTCACGCAGGTGTTTCGCAATCGCGCGAGCGAGCTGAAGTACGCGCGCGACCACGGCTTCGTGGCCGTGAGGCTCTTCGGCGGGAACCGCTCCGCGGAACCGTCGGCGAGCGTGTCGAACCGGGATGCGATCGGTGCGAAGGTGACCCTCGAGGCGGGGTCTCTCGAGCTCGTGCGCGAGCTCCGCGCGGGCGAGGGCTTCGCCTCCCAGTCGAGCCGCACGCTCCTGATCGGAATCGGAAGGAACAGCGCCGTCCAATCGCTCCAGGTCCGCTGGCCCTCGGGGCGCACTTCCCGCGTGGAGGGTGTTCCGAGCGGATCCCGGGTCGATGTCTACGAGGACCCGGAACAGTCGCCGGACGGCGGGCACTTCGCGGTCTCGGTCTACGGGGGAGAGCGCGGCGAGCCGGCGGCGCACCGGCGGCGACCCGAGCGCGGCAGGACTCTCGACCTCGCCGCCGAGGCCGGCGTGACTGCGCGGAGCGAGCTCCTGCTCTACACGACCCTGGCCACCTGGTGCGAGAACTGCGCCCGCGAGACGGGAGCCTTCCGGCGGCTGGGCGAGGCCTTCTCGCCGGAGGAGCTCGCGCTCTTCGGCGTTCCCTACGACGCGAGCGACACCCCCGCCGGCCTGCTCGAGTGGGTCGAACGGCACGACGCGCCGTACGAGGTCCTGACGGCGCTGTCGCGCGAGCAGGTCGATCGGTTCCTCGCCGTGCAGACCGAGCGGCTTCGAGCCGACGGGCTCCCGGTGAGCATCGTCACCGACGCGCTCGGCCAGGTGCTCCTCACGCGGTTCGGTCCGCCGACCCTCTCGGAGATCCGCGCGCTCGCGTCGGCGCAGCGCGCGGCCGACCGCTGACGAGGCGGCCCCGCGGGCCGGGGGTAAGATGAGCCCGCATGCGTTCGCGAGCCCCCGAGCCCTTCTTCTTCGGTACGCCCACACCGTGTTTCGGCTGCTTCCACGAGCCGACGGGCGCTTCGCGCCGGGAGACGGTCGCCGTCCTGTGCTCGTCCTTCGGGCGGGAGTCGATCCGGATCCACCGCTCCTTCCGCCAGGTCGCGGATCGCATGAGCGCCGCGGGTTTCGGCGTGCTGCGCTTCGACCTGGCCGGATGCGGTGACTCCGCCGGCGACGTCGAGGTGATGAGCGTCGCGCGCTGGCGGGGGGACGTCGCTGCGGCGATCGAGGAAGCTCTCCGCCGTTCAGGGGCTAGCAGCGTGTGCCTCATCGGGGCTCGCCTGGGAGCGAGCCTCGCCGCCCTCGCGGCCGCCGACCGGGCGGACGTCGCGACCGTTGCCCTGTGGGCACCCGTGCTCTCCGGCAGCGACTATCTCGACGAGCTGTCGGGTGTCCGCGGCGAGACGGAGGGCGGCGAGCTCCTCGGGTACGCCATGCCGACCCGGCTGCGCGAGGACATCGCGGCGTTCGCGCTCTCGCCGCGCGACCTCGCGCTCTCCTGCCCGGTGCTGGCCGTCGACGCGGAAGCCGACCCCGAGGAGCTGCGAGCGCTCGCGGGGCCCGCGCTCTCGTGTCTGCGCTCGGGTTCCAGCTCGGCCTGGAAGTGGGTGGACGACGGGTCGCGGACACTGGTGCCCTCCGAGGTCGTGAGTGCGATCGCGGACTGGGGCGTGGAGCATTGCCGGTGATCGAGTCCGCCCACAGGTTCGGTTCCGGGGACTCCCTCGTCGGAGTCCTGGCCCGCCCCGAAGAAGCTGCGACTCGGGGTCGTACCGCAGTCATCACGCTGAACGCGGGTTTCGTGCACAAGATCGGCCCGAGTCGCGTCTACGTCGCGCTGGCGCGGCAGCTCGCGGCGCGCGGGCTGCCGGTCCTGCGTTTCGACTTCTCGATGAACGGCGACAGCGGCACGCGCTCGGACCTGGTGCCCTTCCGCGAGGCCTGCGTCGAGGAAGCGGGGGAGGCGATGGACTTCGTGGAGGCGATCACGGGCTGCACGCGCTTCGTCCTGATCGGGTTCTGCCTCGGAGGCGACGCGGTCTTGAGGGTGGCCCGCGCGGACACGCGCGTGTCCGGAGTCGTCGCGGTCAACGCCCTCTCGTTCGGGTTGGATCCGCACCTCTATCCGCGCGTCCGTGTCCGGGCACTCGCGCGCCACCATCGACGCGTCGTCCTGCGCGAACGGTTCCGGTGGAGTGCGCTCGTCCGCGCGATCGGATTGCACGTCAAGGTCCTCCTGCCGCGGCCGCGCATTCGCGCGGAGGACACCCCGTTTCCCGCCCTCCTCGAGCGCGGGGTCCCGATCCACCTGCTCCACTCCGAGGCGGACGAGGGTCTCGACCACCTGCACTCGATCGAGCGGAGCTCGCTCGCGGAGCTCAGGCGCCAGGGCCAGTTCCACCTCGACGTGGTGCCGGGCGCCGACCACGCGGTCAGCGAGCGACGCTCCCAGGGCCAGGTCCTCGAGGCCATCCACGCCTGCGTCGACGCCGTCGAGCGCCGAGAGCGTGGGTCCTAGGCGCCCTGGGCGGGATAATGGCCAGAATATGCCTTGGCACGTATATGCTGAGTGGGGTATGTTCTCCCGCCATGGCGACGACCTTCGAGCTCCTGGCGGATCCCACGCGGCGGCGCGTGCTCGACGAGCTGCGGGCAGGTGAGCTGTCCGTCGGGGAGCTGGTCGAGCGACTGGAGCTGAGCCAGCCCGCGGTCTCGAAGCAGCTCCGGGTGCTGCGCGAGTCGGGGCTGGCAACGGTGCGCGCGGACGCGCAGCGGCGGATCTACCGGCTGGACCCCGGCGGGCTGCGTGAGGTCGACGAGTGGCTGGCGCCCTACCGGGCCTTCTGGGAGGACCGCCTGGACGCCATGGAACAAACCCTGGAATCGATGGAGGACTGAGATGAATGCATCCCTCACGAAGGAAGGCTCGCGCTACACGCTCTCGTTCGAAAGGCGTCTTGCGCACTCGCCCGAGAAGGTCTGGCGCGTTCTGACGGAGCGGGAGCTCCTGAAGAGCTGGTTCCCGAGCGACGTGGTGGGGGAGTGGACGGTCGGGGCGGCGCTCCGCTTCGTGTTCCTCCGGGGCGAGGGCGAGGGCCTGAGCGAGGCGGAGCTCAGCGGGGAAGTGCTGACCGTCGACCCGCCGACGCTGCTCGAGTTCCGCTGGCACGAGAACCTCTTCCGCTGCGAGCTCGTCGCGGACGGGCCCGGTACGCGGCTGACCTTCTCGGAGAGCTTCGAGAAGGGATCGATCGCCGCGCGCGACGCGGCGGGCTGGGAGTATTGCCTTGGGGCCATGGAGACCGTCCTGGCGGGCGGCGAGCCCTCAACGTTCGTGCTGGCCGACTGGCGCGTGACGTTCGAGCAGTACGCGCGCGAGTTCGAACCTCAGGCCGGCCCGCAGGAGGACCCGCCCGACACGCATCCCGACGTCGTCGCGGAGAAGGCCGAGCGAGAGTGATTCGCGAGCAGGACCCGAGCCGCCCGACCTACAGGCTCTTTGACCGCGCCTGCGCGCGTCAGGCCTGCCCGCGTGTCAGCCAGAGGAACACGTAGGACAGGTTGTTGGCGCAAACCGTGACCGCGCACACGACCCCCGTCACGACGTACAACCGACACATGCGCCCGGCTTCCGACGCGTATTGCCGGAAGCCCATGAAGTACAGGATCCAGAGCGGTACCTGGAAGAGCGAGCTGTAGAGCAAGGACTCGTACGCGTTGAAGTACGAGTAGAAGAGCCACAGGAGCGTGAGCCAGAACAGCAGGAGCACGATCCGGTCTCGCGTGTCCCGGCTCGTGCGGGCCTGCAGGACGAGTCCGCGCGCCGTCAGCGCGACGAACAGGACGTAGACGGCGAGGAAGAAGGCCGACCCCGGCGTCGTGAGGTAGGAGCGAACCGCGTCGACGGCGTAGTACTCGCCGGGAGGCAGGGGCATGGCGGCAACGCCGACCATCGCGAAGTTCACGAGCGTGACGAGCGGTTTCTGGATCAGCGGTGAGGTGAACGTGTACTCCTGCGTGTACTTCTCGATCGACAGCTTTCCGAACTCAGCCGTGTCGAGGATGCCGATCGGCGCGTCGGTCAGGCTCGCCGCGAGCGTGTACCCACCGACCACGACCGCCGTCGACAGCACGCCGAGGCCGACGGCCTGGCCGTACCGCTTCCGCGCCAGGAGGTAGAGCCCACCGACGGGCACCAGGAGCACGCTGTTGATGCCCTGGAAGATGGCCAGGCTGCTGGCGGCCGCCAGGACCAGGACTCGCCGCCACGCCGTGGTCTTCCAGAACAGGAGCGCGTGCGCGAAGACCATCGTGAAGAAGCTCTGGGAGGCGTAGGTCTCCGGAAGGCTCGAGTAGAACCACATGCCGAAGGAGGAACCCAGGAGCACGGAGAGCAGAGCCGAGGAGAGGAGGTCCTCGCTGTACCGGAAGAGAGCCAGGAAGAAGTACAGCACCGTGAGCGATCCGAAGAGCGCGGACGGAAAGACGACGCAGATCCGTTCGCGGGCGATCGTCCATTCACCGCCGGCCGCACCGAGGACCGTCCGCGCCAGCGTGTAGAGCGCGTTCGAGCAGTAGGAGTAGAGGAGGTGCTTCCGGACCTTGTGGACCTGCTTGTCCGGCGAGTAGACCTGGTTCATCTTCCGCATCGCCCAGCGCCCGCTGATGGGGGGGGCGGCGCGCTGCACTTCCGGATCGACGTCGGCCAGGCCCGGGCTCTGCGTCGCCAGGGCGTTGGCTCCCGTGTCGGCCGCGAAGAGCACGTTGAAGGCGCGTGCGAACGCCCTGTCGTTCCCGGGGAAGCTCGCCAGGTACAGGGCGAGGAAGCCCAGGAAGACACACACCGCGACGACCCGGGGAGGCCCTGACTTCGTGTCCGTCACTCGGTGTATCCCAGCTTCTCCATGTCCCGGGCCGCTTCCTCGGAGGCGGGAACGTGCTCGGTTCCGTCCCCCGCGGCCTCGGCGTAGTGCGCGATCAGCGCATCGAGCTCCCCTTCGAGTTGCGCCACGCGTTCGGCCTGCGACGGCTCGGACACGAGGTTCCGCGTCTCGGCGGGGTCGCTCGCGAGGTCGTAGAGCTCCCGTTCTCCGTTGCCCCGGACGATCAACTTCCAGTCGCCCTTCACCACGGCGTTCACCGGATGGTTCCACTTCTCGAGCAGCTCGCGCATGCGGGGCTCGGCCTCCTCGAGCGGCTTCTGGATCGCCTGCTTCGGCCGATAGTACTCGAGCAGCACCGTGCGGTCCGGTTCCGCCGGCGCCGCGAGGTCGCGGCCCTGAGAACCCCGCGCGCGGGGGTCGATGCCCGCGACGCGCAGTGCGGTGGCGAACACGTCGGGGAGTTGCGCGGGTCGCGAGTCCACGCTGCCCGGCTCGAACAACGGTGGGTAGTGGACGACCAGGGGGATCCGCGTGAGGGACTCGTGCAGGCTGAACACGTGGTCCACGTGCCCGTGGTCGCCGAAGTTCTCCCCGTGGTCCGAGGTCACCACCAGGAGCGCGTCCTCGAGGCCCCGATGACGCTCGACCGACTCGACGATGCGGCCGAGCCAGGAGTCCACCTCCAGGATCTCGGCGTCGTATCGTTCCGAGAGGTGCTGGAGCTCGGCCTCGCTGAGCGTGTACTTTCCACCGTAGTGACCGAGCCACCTGTTCTGCCGGAGCCGGATGCTCCGGTCGGTGACGAATCGGTTGCAGTGATCGCCGCAGGAGTCGTAGGGCGAGTGCGGGCCGATCAGGTTGACGAACAGGAGCAGGGGTCTCGAGGCGTCGGCCTCGGCCAGGATGGTGTCGACCTCCGCGACCGTCTCGGAGTCGCGTATGCGCAGGCCGTCATCACCGCGATCGAGGCCTCGGAACGTCTCGACGTAGTTCTCGAAGCCCTGCCCGAAGTGACGCTCGGCGGAGAGCACGCCGTTCCCGACCACCGCGGCGGTCTGGTAACCCCGCTCCGCGAGGATCTCCGCCAGCGTGTCGAGGTCCGGGTCGAGGGTCCAGTTCTCCTGCGTGGCCCCGTGCGCCGCGGAATAGAGCCCCGTGAAGAGCGAGGCGTGCGCGGGGACGGTCCAGGCCGACGTCGACCAGGCGCGCGGGAAGGTCGCCGAGCGCGTCTGCAGCTTCTCGAGCTCCGGGGTCGTCGGCCGCTCGTAGCCGAAGGCCGACATCCGGTCCTGACGGACCGTGTCCAGGAGGACGATCACGATGTCCGGCGGGGGGGCGGACCGATCGCAGCCCAGCGTCCCCATGGCAAACGCCGCGAGCGCGAGAAGGGGGAGCCCGCCGGTCCGGACGAGGTGTTCACGCGCGTTCATGGGCCGCCCGAAGCGAGCAATTCTATCCCCTCCCCCTGCGGACAACGATGCAATTCGCCGCGCCGGCCCAGGACCTTCTCGGAGCCTCCGGCGCGCGTCGAGAGCCGAGTACGGGTGACGGCCCGATGGGTTGGTGTGCAGATCGATCCTTCCGCCGTTCGTATCTCACCGTCTCGGAAAAGGAAGAACGCGCGGAACGTCGATTGCGCCGTTCGGTTTCCGGTGCAGACCGACGACGAACAAAGGAGGTCGACGATGAGACGCAACGCCTGCGTGCTCGCGCTCTTGGTCCTGGGGACCGCCTGCGCGAACGACTGGACGAACATCGAACCCGTGGCACCGAGCCGGAGAGACAGACGCTCCATCGGTGACATCGCACCGGCACACCTCGCGTCGCTGGACGCCCGCCACCGCTTCGGCGACGGCATCGCGTTCCAGAACCTGACCGTGTGGCCGGTCATCTCCACCGCCGAGTCCGAGGTGGGCAGGTTCATGACCCTCATGGAGGCAGCCGAGCTCGGTGCGGTCTCGATCCGCGAAGCGCCGAGCGCTTCCGTCTCCTCGATCGAGATCGAGAACCACTCGTCGGTGCCCGTGCTCGTGTGCGCGGGCACGATGGTCAAGGGCGGCAGGCAGGATCGCCAGATCGCGAACGACACCGTGATCCTGCCCGGGGAGCGGGCGATGGTGCGCGCGTTCTGCGTGGAGAAACGTCGCTGGCACGATGAACGCGGTGGCGTGAAGACCGCGGGCGTGTTCAAGACCTCCGACTGGATGGCGGCCAAGCGCGTCCGCGTGGCCGGTCAGTACGACCGAGACCAGCGGAGCGTCTGGAAACAGACGCACAGCCTGACGAACGTCGTGTTCCGCAAGCTGAAGGAACAGAAGCCCGGTTACGCGAGCGGGCTCTCGGGGAGCCAGTACTACCTCGCCAGTACGCGGCCGAAGACGGGCACGCTCTTCAACGCCCAGGAGCACGAGGACGACGAGACCCTGCTCACACGACGCCAGATGGCGTCGGTCGTCAAGGGGCACTTCGCGGACACAGGCCGGAGACTGGTCGGCTTCGGCTACGCGATCGACGGTGAGCCGGTCTCCGTCCGGACCTTCGCCAGCCGCGACCTGCTCCTCGACCACCTGGACGTCTTCGTCAACACGATGATCTTCGAGGCCGAGATCGCGCAGCGCTGTGATCGACGGGGGGGACGCGCGATCCACACCCGCCCGGGCTCGATCGAGGCCATGCTCGCCATGGTCAAGGGCATCCAGGGCGCCCGCCTGAGCCCGGTCGTCAGCTCGTCGAACCAGCGCCTCCAGCAACGCACCAACGGCTTCGGCGGGAACTCCGTGTGCAAGGTTCGCATGGAGGACGGGCGCTGGGTCGAGCTGACCCAGGACTGGACCGCGACCGTCGAGTACGGCAAGGAAGCGCTGACGGTCCTCGGCAAGATGCAGGCGCTCGGCTACACGCGCTGACGCGGAGTCAGCGAGCGAGGCGGTGGGGGAACTCCGACTCGCGGCCCTGGAACCTCAGGATGCGCTCGTTCTCGACTCTTCCGTCGCGGATCTCGATGGCGCGCGAGATCGTCTCGTCACGATCCCAGCTCTCCGGGCCGCTCATCAC
Organism: Planctomycetota bacterium; assembly: GCA_029259655.1. Classification (GTDB taxonomy): domain Bacteria; phylum Planctomycetota; class UBA1135; order UBA1135; genus OFTM220. The sequence continues at coordinate 27,184 of JAJDET010000084.1, read as the reverse complement.
CGTGTTCAGGAACGGGAGGACGGCGCGTGACAGCTCCCAGGACGCGCTGCGCCAGAGGTAGCTCGGCGAGTGGTCGACGCCGTAGTAGGTGGCCTTTCCCTCGCGGAAGACCGGGGCCTCGAAGCTGGTCGGCCGCGCGAAGGGAAAGCCCATCCCCTCGTCGCAGCTCACGTCGATGATCAGGGCTCCGGGTTTCAGGAGCGGAACTTCGTCCTCGGTCAGGAACGTCAGCGGTCGCTCGGTGTCCTGGAGGATGCCGTTGACGATCACGTCCGCTCCCGAGAGCACCTCCGCCAGGGATGTTCGAAAGCCGTCCTCTTCCTCGACCTCCGCCCGGCCGCCCTCGACGAACATCCGACCGTGGCGGCAGCCCACCACCTGATCCCGAACGGCCCAGGAGGGCCGCTGCGTGTAGACCGAGATGGTGCCGATGCCTCGACCCCGGAGCGCGCGTATTGCGCCGCGGCTGACGGAACCGAAGCTGAGCACGACGGTCTTCAGGTTCTCGCCGTAGTGACCGTCCAGCCCCGCACAGGCCAGAGCGTGGATCACGCTGCAGTATCCGGCCATCTCGTTGTTGCGGTAGAAGAGGTGCATGTCCCGCACGCCTTCCCTCCACAGGAACATCGCCTCCCAGGCGATCAGGGTCAGTCGCCGGTCGATCGCCACCTGGGCCATCTCGCGCTGCTGGACGCAGTGCGGCCAACCCCACAGGACGCCGCCCTCGCGCAGCTCCTCGAGATCCTGCGGAACGGGCTTCGGCAAGAGCACGACCCCTGCCGTCGCGAGGAGCTCCTCGCGGCCCGCGAGGCCGGCGCCGCAGCCGGAGAGCTCCTCGTCACTCGTGCCGAAAGGCTCGCCGTAGCCTCGTTCGAAGACCAGGCGGGAACGCACAGGTGCAGGGATCTGACCCAGGTGTGCCGGGTGGATCGGCGCCCGGCGTTCGTTCTCCTTGCGCGACGTGCCGATCACTCCAACCGTGAGCTGTTCCATTCGGGTCACTCCATGTGTTCCGTCTTCTCGGTGAACTTCAGGCCCGCGGCCGAGATCTCGCGCAGCACCGGCTCGTAGATCGACGGATGGGTCGGTATCTGGCAGCCGGTGAGGGACAGCTCACCGTCGAGCAGGAGTTGCACGGCGGCCGCGGTCGGCAGACCGACCGTTCTGGACATCGCCGTGAAGCCTCCCGCTTCACCCTCGGAGACCATCGTCGAGGTGACGCGCTCGGGTGTCCGCTCCCCGTTCGGGTACGTCACTTCGAGCTCGTGGACCAGCACGACGACGTCCCGCAGCTCGTCCGTGAGCGGTAGCTTCCGCTCGAGCAGGTGGATCAGCATGGCCGCGGCCGTCTCCCCCTCGCAGCCGATCGGCTCGTCGGAGAACAGGCCGAGCCAGCGGAGATTCTCCATGATCCGGCCCGTGGGGCTGATGTTCAGGAAGCGCGCGATGCGCTGCGAGGTCCGCGCTTCGGTGATGTTGAGCGGCAGGAACATCTCCACCACCTCGCGGTAGCTCCGCTCTGCGAGGCCGGGGATGCGGAGGTTCTCGTTGGGCAGCCCCAGTCGCACGATCTGGGCCCAGGTCTCGCTCCAGCCCGGATACCGCAGCGTGCCGCGCACCATCGTCTCGACGCCTTCCAGACCGAACGCGTCCAGGTAGGCCAGCGAGTCGCGGTTCGGATAGGCCTCCAGCGTTCCGATGCCGTCGACCTCGACCTCCCACGTGTGGTGGAACACCTGGTGGAAGGGAACGATCTTGATCCGACCGTTCTCCATGTACTGCGCGCCCGCCTCGCCCGACATGACCACGTTGCGCGGGTTCCAGGTCACGACGTAGCGCAGCGGATTCTGCGGCTGATCGGGAGCGGGGATGCCGCTGCCGTAGGACCGGAACCCGCGGACCTGGCCGCCGCGATCGTGCAGCCGCCGGATCAGGGCCATGGCCGACATGTGGTCGATCCCGGGATCCAGCCCGAGCTCGCAGAGCAGGAGCACGCCCTTCTTCCTCGCGTCGGAGTCCAGGTCGCGGACGGCCTGATCCTGGTAGGACACGGACAGCATGTGTCGGCCGTGATTGACGCAGTCCCAGGCGACCAGGTCCTGGTAGGCCGGGGGCAGCATGTTGACCACGACGTCGGCGTTCTGGATCTGCGCCGATCGCAGTAGCTCGTCGTTCACGTCGAAGTGAATCGCGTTCCCGCTCGCGTGCTCGGCGACGCGATCGCGCGCCAGGTCCAGATCCAGATCCCCGACGGTGACGAACCACTGCCGACGGCTCGCCAGCTCGAGCAGGTGGGAGATGAGGAAGGCCGAGCTGTGGCCGGCCCCCAGGACGAGGATCTGCTTCACGGGGATCTTCGGTGGTGACTGTGGGGGCGCACGGGCCATCGGTCCCGCCCGTCACCGCGGACTATAGGTGCGCCACGCAATGCGGTCCAACCGCCGCGCTCCCCATCTCCGTGGTCATCCCTCGTGCGGCGAGCCCGCGCTCAGGGCGCTTCTCGACGGACCATCTCCAGCTGCGCTCCCGATGACCGGCGCCGGCGGAATCCGAGCAGGTGGAACACTTGGAGCGCAAGCCAGCGGGCCTTCTTCCGGTCGACCAGGAGCACACCGACCTCCTCGGGATGACGGCGCACACCGGGCAGCCAGTGGGCGTAGCGGTCCATGCGAAGCCGCCGGGCCCAGGCCGAGATGGAGAGCCAGGCCCGGTTCACGGGCCGAATGACGAAGAATCCGTCGTCGCCCTGATCCTGATAGAGCGGCATCAGGATCATGCCGTTCCTGGGAGACGCGATCGGCCCGAGCTCCGCTCTCGCCAGGACTTCGCCTGCGGAGATCGGTTGGAAGCTCTTCCAGCCCGGGAGCATCACGAAGCCGTCGCCCGGATCGACGGAGTGGCGGTGACGCACCTCGACGACCTCCGGTCGCGTGCGGCCGGTGCGCGAGAGGAGCCGCCGGGCCTCCGCGACCTCGGGTCGGGCTCCGCGCGCGAGAACGCCGCACGCCTCCATCGCGATCCACACCGCGGCTTCGGCGCGGTCGACCGAGACAGGGTCGAGGTGCTGTCCCGACTCGAAGCCGATGGCCGTGATGCCGCGACCGTTCAGGTACTCGATCATCGTCCCGGCCAGCTCCTCCTCGAGGCCCAGGACGTGCGGGACGGGGAGCGCGAAGGCGAACACGCGGTTCGCGAGCGTGTCGTCGAGCGTCGTGAACGGCGGTCCGTCGCCGGACGTCGAGTGGAGATCGAGCACTCGCGCGCCGGGGCACCTCGAGAGCTCGCGGTCGAGCGCGTCGGAGAGCTCGAGCAGCTCGTCCTCCTCCGCCACGGACGCATCGACGCCCTGCCGCACGCGTGCCAGCCGCTCGTCCGTCCAGATCCGGTTCAGGTCCTCGTCGAGGAAGCGGTCCGTCTGCACGAGGGCCTTGCGGTTCCCCGTCAGCCCAACGAGTCGCCCGAGCAGCCCGCGGGGGTCGGACTGGAGCCGCAAGAAGACCCGGTGCAGCGCGAGGAAGCCCGGCGGCTCGTTCCCGTGGAGCCCACCGACGCAGATCAGAGTGGGCCCACCTTCCTGCCCTATTCGCCCGATTCGCCGGGGGGGCAGCTTCCGGGGCCCGCCCACCGGAGGGGGCGTGGCTGGACTCACCTCTAGCATCGCTACCAGAATATATCGCGAGAAGAGCGCGAGTCCCTGCGGCGAGCTTGCAAGAAGGCGCGGACTACCCACGGCGAGCAGCGACCGTACTCACGAGTGCGCGCGTCCGACGCCGGTCTCAGCGGATCCGCTCGGTCCCAGGCGGCGCCGAATTGCTGCGCAGAACTTGCTCCCCGATGTTCGCAGCGCCTGCCTACGCACAAGCGCCCATGCGACGACGAGCCTGGTCTCCGTACTTTGGCGAGGACTCGTTCGAAGGTCCTCCAGTGCTCGAAGCGATGACCAAGCGTACCCAGCTCTCCGACGGGACTGTTCACCACCTCGAAGGGGCCGTCACGTGCCCGAAGTGTCACGTGGTCAACCGGCACGGTTCGCACTTCTGCATCGAGTGCGGCCTCCCCCTCGGGGCTCCACCCCTCCACGTGATGAGCGAGGACGTCGTCGATGCGCGGCGACGGGCGACCCGGGAGCTGCGGCGCGGCTACAAGAAGATCGGCGTCATCACGTGGCTCTACCGGCTGGGAGCGCTGGGCTACGCCGGCGTGACGCTGGTCGCCGTACTGGCGCTCGCGCGCACCGACGTGCCCCGGGGGGCCGGAGTCCTGGTCGTGGCGCTCACCTCTGTCCTCACCGTGACCATGCTCATGGGCGCGATCCAGGTCCTCTTCCGCCCGTTCGTCTGGACCGTCGTGATTGCATCGCTCGCCACGGTCGTCGCCGTGGCGCACCTCGTGGGCCCGAATCCCCTGGGTCTCGCGGCACTCTGGAGCGGGACGTGGGCTCTCCTCTTCTGGATCTCCTTCGGCCCCTCGCTCGAGCTCCGCAGGCTGATCGCCGAGCACACCGACCTCTACATCACGCACCACGCGAGTCGGAGCACGAAGCGCTCGCTCGAGGGGCGCTCGGCCAAGGAGCGACACCAGCGCCTGATGCGCGCGATGCAGAGGGCATCGCGGCGCGCGTGGAAGGTGTCGATCGCGGCCGGCGGGGCGATCGCGCTGGCGTCCGCGCTCGGAGCGCACCTCGTCCTCGCCCACCTGCGCCCGCAGCTCCTGTCCGATGCGGTCTCCGCGTTCGAGGTCACCTGGAACGACGAGGGCATCGCAGCCGTCGGTCGCCTCCTGCCGGTGGAGGTCCGGGAGCGCGAAGCGGAGCGCCTCGCGGGTGTGATCGAGGGGCACGGGTGGGGGAGCTCCCCGCCGAAGCTGATCGGCGGAGACACGCGCCGCGAGGAGAGTCGTGCCTGGATCGACTACGACCTCGGCGGCGTCGCGCTCTCGACGCGCTGGTCGCTCCGCGGTCAGACCTGGTCACTCACTCGCGTCGAGCTGCCGATCCCGCCCTTCGAGCCCGTCTTCGAGCGCTTCCTCGAGGCCTGGCGCAGCTCCGACCCGGGGGCCATCGCGGCGCTCTATCCGGCCGCGCATCGCGAGCGCATGCGAAAGTCCATCCAGGGCCTCGCCGATCGCCGCGACTGGGGCACGTTCCCGACGATCCTCGCGAGCGAGGTGGGGGAGGTGATGGAAGACGAGGTGGAGGCGACCCTCACCGTGGAGAGCGGCGACGTGAGCACGGGGTGGCTCTTCCGGGGCGACGGGAAGTGGAGCTTGCACACCCTCCACTTCCCCAGCCCGTGACCGACGCTGCCTAGCGCAAGCGCCGGAACTCGTACCAGTCGCGCTGCATCTCGAGGAACGCGAGCGACGCCGACCAGGTGATCAGGGTGAAGCCCACGAGCACCTCCGACCCGCACAGGATCCGGATCGCGCCGGTCGGGATCATGTCGCCCAGGCCGAGCGTCGTGTAGCTCGTGACCGAGAAGTAGATGAAGTCGAGGGCGCCCTCGTCGAAGCTCCCCTCGATCCGGCCCAGGCTCGGCCAGCCCTCGAGGAGCCAGTAGGTGAGCCCGTAGATCCAGACCTCGATCACGTGCGCCGTGAGCATGGCGAGGATGACCGCGACGATGCGTGCACGCCGCGCGAGCCCGAGCCGCGGCAAGAGGTGCGAGGACCAGCTCATCACCTCGTAGTGGACGAGGACGCAGATCAGCGCGAGCAGCGCGGAGATCCCTCCGACCAGTAGCTGCGGTCCGGAGACGTCGAAACCACGTCGCGTCGTTTCGAGCATCGCCTCGGGCAGCGTCATGGGAAGAGCCTAGCAACGGAGGGAGCTGAGTTCCCAGGTGGGTCTCACGCCCGAGCTCGGGTTATGCTCCGCGCTGATGAGCGAAGGATCGAAACCGGACGAGCGGCCCTTCCGCGTGCTCGGTATCCAGCAGATCGCCGTCGGTGCGCTCGAGAAGTCCGACCTGCGTCGCTTCTGGGTGGAGACGCTCGGCCTGGAAGTCCGCGGCTCCTACCGCGACGAGGCGCAGAACGTCGACGAGGACATCCTCGTCCTCGGCGCCGGGCCGCACGCGGTCGAGATCGACCTGATGCAGCCGATCGACCCCGAGCGCAGCCCGCGCGTGCACTCTCCCGCGCTCAACCACGTCGGCTTGTGGATCGACGACCTCGGTGCCGCCGTGCGCTGGCTGGAGTCGGCCGGCGTGCGCTTCACACCCGGGGGCATCCAGCGCGGCGCCGCGGGTCACGACGTCTGCTTCGTGCACCCCAAGGGCAACGACGAGGCGCCGATCGGAGCGCAGGGAGTGCTGGTCGAGCTCGTGCAGGCGCCGCCGGACGTGATCGCGGCGCTCGAGGCGGTCGGGGGCTGACCCTTCAGATGTTCGTCGCCTGCTCGGCGACGCGCTGAGCGACGGTGACCACCACCTCCTCCTCTTCGAAGAGGTCGCGGGGGAAGGTCAGACCGAGCGTCATCGCTCCCCCGACGTTGCACACCGCGAACATCAGGGTCTGGGAGAAGCCGTAGCCCGTGATGTCCTCGAAGGCCTCTTGCTGGCGCCGGAACTGCGGGTGGACCCCGAAGTTCGTGAGGCTCGCGCTGTAGCTGTCGAACAGGCCGCGCTTCGATGCGGGCTTGCGCGCGCCTTTCCGGATGCTCTCTGCGAGCCCGAGCTCGTCGCGCGCGAAGACGTCCATCATCCGTGCCGCCCAGTAGGGAACACCGCGATGGGCATGGGCGAGCCCCTCCACGGCCTGGGCCTCCAGGTCCCTCTCGCGGAAGAACTGCAGGACGAGGCCCCCCGTCGGATTGCCCGGATCCGAGAGCTCGCGGCCGGGCATGTAGGCGTTCAGGTCCGCCGGGACGAGCATGCCCACGCGACGCTTGTCGGGCGCCGCCTCGAAGAGCGCGCGCGCGACGAAGGTCGCGAGGAGCGCGGTCACGGAGAGACCCCGCTCCCGGCTCGCGGCGACGAGCGCCGACGTCTCGGAGCTCGTGAGCACGTGACTCCACCTCCCGTAGCCGCCGGCGTGGACGTCGGCGTGACGGCCGTGCGTGAGGTCGACCGTCTGCTCGACGGCTCGCCGGCCGGCCGCGCGCAGGAAGCCGAGGGCGTAGGACACGACCGATCCGACACCCCGCACGGCCTGGGGCCAACCCCGGCGGCGGTTCTCGTGTGTCCCGTCCGGTAGCTCGGGAACCCCGTCGGCCGTCGAGCCCAGGAAACCGAGCCAGTCCTCGATCCAGAAGAGCCCGCCCAGGCCGTTGCAGAGCGCGTGGCTGATCCGGAAGAGGAGCGTCCGGTCGTCGAGGACCACGACGCGATAGTGGAGCCTCGTGCCGATCGGGACGTACTCGGCGATCGGGTCGGTGCGCTCCGGGCCGGCGTCCGCTCGCTCGGCGGCGAGGCGTTCCTCCAGGGAGTCTCCCTCGAGGGGCCGCCACCCGTAGCGCTTGGCCGCCCGGTCCGAGGTCCACTGCATGCGCAGCGTCTCGCGGGCGCGGACCTGCCGCTCGTAGGTCTCGACGACGCGGTCGCGGGCCACGGGCTCGCGCAGTCGCGCCATGAAGCACATGTCCGGATTGCGGGTGATCTCCTCGAAGGCGTGGATGAACACCGAGCCGGCGTGAGCGGAGTCCATGTTCCGGTCGCTGGGCGACTTACGACCAGCGTAGCGTTCCCGCTCGGCTCACGCCCCGCCCGGAAGGTGTACCTCGAGGAGCTCGAGGTCCGACGTGCGGCCGCTGAGCGCGCACTCGACCCCGGGCGGGAGAACCACGCTGTCGCCGGTCACGAGGCACAGCGGCTCCGGCGTCGCCCCCTCGATCTCCAGGCCGCCGGCGAGCACGTAGAGGAAACGGAGCTCGCCGTCGTGCAAGAGCTCGACCGACGGGGGGCTCATCCTCGAAACGCGAAGGACTCGCGCGCCGGCAAGTCCTCCGGTCGCGTCCGCGATCCCCGTGTCCCGCTGTTCGAAGCCCCCGAGCGGCGACGGCGCCCAGGTCGCGCCGCTCGCCTGGTGGCGCACGAATCGCTGCCCCCCGAAGTCGCGGTCGGGTCGCGTAGCCCCGCTCGGCAGCTCGAGCTCGTGATCGATGTGGGTGTCGTGGGCGGCGGGGCACGCGAGCTCGATCACTTCCAGGCCGGCGGAGCTCTCCAGCACGCGGTGGCGGATGCGCGGCGGCTGGAGCACGCAGTCGCCCGCCTCGAGCACGAACGGCGGTCCCTGGTCCTCGTACACGACGCGCACCCAGCCCTTCACGCAGAAGATCGACTGGAAGCGGATGGCGTGGAAGTGAACGTGATCGGCGACGGGGCCGCCCTCGGGGATCCGGATGTGCGACGCGATGAAACGTCCACCGAGCCGCCCGGGAATCAGGTCGCGGTAGTGCATGCCGGCCCGCCCCGTGACCCAGGCCGCGTCGTCCGCGGCGCGGCTGACCACGAGCTCGTGCCGAGCGGGAGGAACGATCGGCCCGGTCGCCTCCTCGGCGAGCGCGACCAGCGGACCCGACGGTTCACCGTCGCCGCGCCTCAAGAGTACGTGCAGACCGTGCCCCGAGATCAACGCCGTGCGCGGGTCGTCCGCGGGAGAGATGCGCTCGAGGCGAAAGCCCAGCTCGACGAAGAAGTCCAGCGTCGGCTGGAGCTCGACGCACGGGATCACGACTGCGGAGTCGCGGGTCGGAGAGTCCAACGACTCAGCCTTCGTAGGCCTCGTCCCAGGCCATCAGCTTCTTCACCCAGGCGCGCGTCCGATCGCGACCGTCGCCGAGGTGCAGGAGCCGGCGAAATACGGCTGCGATCGGATGTGCCGCCGCCGCGGCCTCGGAGAGCATCGAGAGGTGGATGCCGGGCGCGCAGGCCAGGTCCGCGCCGGTGGGAGTGTCTCCCATCAAGAACGCGCTCTCTCCGAGGCGCTCCTCGATCTTCCCCGTGACGTCGTTGATCAGGCCGCTGGCTTGCGCTCCCACGCTCGCGTCGGGCTCCGGTGCCATGGCCTCTCCGAAGATCATCCCGATCGGTTTGCCGAGCTCGGTCCTGGCCCAGAGCTCCCACTGCTCGATCTCTCCCATCGCCGCGTAGTCCGTCGAGAACAGCGTCGGCGAGTCGGGAAAGTTCGCGTCGAGGTAACGCAGGATCCCGCCGGATTCGAAGACCACCGTCTCGCCGTGGACCAGGACCGGTGCCCGCGGCTGCCGGGAGATGCGCACGAGCTCCGTGCGGTTGCCGGGAAACCCCTCGAGAGTCACCGGCTTGCGCTCGTAGGCGAGCCGCTTGTATCCGAGCCCGATGCGGACCTTGACGTTGTTCGGCGAGCCCGTGAGCTCGTGCAGTACGAGTGAGGCCATGGCTGTGTCCGCTCCTCCGGGAAATGATGAGCCCCGCCTCGGGAGCGGGGGATGCGGGAGAGGGTACTCGACCGGCCTCTGCCCTCGACCGTGTCGGTGTTCCGAGGCCTCCAAGGATGCTGCACGGTGGCGGGGGGCTCGATCCGCAATTCCCGCGAAACTACGCCGGTGGGCGTACGGTTCTGCGCGCCCGGCAGGAACAGGATGCGGCGATGATGCGCACCCGATTCCTCCTGCTGGGCCTCTTCCTTCCGTTCTCCTGCGAGTCCGCTGTCGCGAACACCGAGCATGGCGCTCCGCCGTCCGGAGGTGGCGAGGCCGTGCGCGAGGATCGGCTCGTCCGTGGCGCTCGGCTCTACGACGCTCACTGTGCGGTTTGCCACGGCAAGCGCGGAGCCGGTGACGGGCCCGCGTCGCCCTTCCTCTTCCCCGAGGCTCGGGACTTCACGCAGGCGCGATTCCGCCTGGTCAGCACCGCCAACGGCGTACCCACGGACGACGACATCGAGCGTACGATCCGGCGCGGCGTTCCGGGCTCGGCGATGCCGGCCTGGCACTGGATGGGGGAGGACGACGTCCGCTCGCTGGTCGGGTTCGTCCGGCGCCTCGCGACGGAGGGGGTGGCGGATGCACTCTTCGCCGAGGGACAGACGGCGGAGGAGGCCGTGGCAGAGGCGAGCGCACGGCTCGTGCCCGGGCCCGTGTTGCCGCGTGTCGGAGCCTTCGAGCTCACGCGCGAGCTGGTCGAGCAGGGAAGCGCGCTCTACCGCTCTCGATGTGCCTCTTGCCACGGTGTGGACGGAGCCGGCCGCCGCGAGCCCGCGTTCGACGAGGACGGCAGTCTCAACTGGCCTCGTGACTTCACTGCGGGGTACCTGAAAGGCGGGCGCGGCGCAGACGCGCTCGGCTGGCGAATCCAGGCCGGGCTGCCCGGAACGGCGATGGCGGGGACCTCTCTGGACGAAGGGGAGCTTCGCGCGCTCGTCGCCTACCTCCGGCACGAGATCCCGGCCGACGTGGAGACGAACCTCGTGCACCGCCAGGAGCGGATCCTTGCCGCGCGCGTCGACGCGGTCCCGGAGTCTCCGGGCGACCCGAGCTGGGGTGCGTTCGAGACGCCCGTCGTGCTCGCACCCCTGTATCACTCGCGGCTCGGCAACGGCATCACTCGCGCCTACGTCTCCGCGCGACACGACGGGGAGCTCGTCGCGGTGCGGGTGCGGTGGGCCGACGAGAGCGGGGACCTGCGGATCTACTCGGACCTCGGGGATCCCGACGCCTGCGCGCTGCAGCTCACGGTGGACGAGAATCCGCGGCTCTTCGGGATGGGATCCGCGACGCACCGGACCAGCATCTGGCACTGGAAGGCGCTGCGGCTGTCCGAGGTCGCCGGGGCACTGGACCTCCTGGACAGCGTTCCACACGCGCGCGCGGAGACGTTCCGCGGTCGGGTCCGGACGGACGTTCCCGTCTATCGACCGAGCCTGTCCGTCCCCGAGGTCTCCGAGACCGTGGAGTCGCTTCGTGCGAGCGGCGTCGGAGAGACGGAGCCCCAGGGAGGTGCCGTCGACGCCCGGCCGAGCTGGTCCGACGGCCAGTGGGCCGTCGTCTTCACGCGCTCTTGCGACCCGACGGCCGAGGGCGAGGTCGCCATCGTTCCCGGCGCACGGCTGAGCGTGGCGCTCGCGATCTGGAACGGCCGTGCGGGGGATCACGGAGCGCGCAAGTCGATCTCGATCTGGCAGGTCCTCGAGCTGGAGCCTTAGTACCCCTCGACGTCGCGCGCTGTCGGCGCTCGGGTTACTCTGCTCCAGGGAGGGAGTGAGCTGCCGGAGACCCAGCGAGCGAGTGGCGATCTCGAGACGACACGAGCCCGGCTGCTCGCGTTCGTGTGGAAGACTGTGCTCGTCGTGCCCGTCGATGCGCGAGAGGTCGTGGTGACGTAGCGTGCGGCGCTCGCCCTCCGGCGACCCGAGCTCGGTCGCGATTCGGGACTGCCGCCCGGGAGAGGAGGAGGCGGCGCTCGATGCGATCGCGGGAGTCGCGACACGCCTCGGCCGTGACATCGACCGTTCGGTCTGGCGCTGGCGCCTCCGGAATCCCGCGGGAGCTCGCCTGCGGTTGATCACGGGGCCCGACGGGAGCCTCGTCGGCGTCGCAGCATGTTCGCTGCAGCGCATGCTCCTCGAGGGTCGCGAGCTCCTGTTCGAGCGATCCGACGAGCTCCTGGTCGACGCGCGGTTCTCCGGCGGGATCACATCGGACTTGCTCGACGACGGCGACCGAAACGAGTGTCCGGTGACGTGGAGCATGCTCGACTCCGAGACCTGGAGGAGCGTCGCCGCCTTCGGGGACCGCGAGCTCGTTCGCGGCCAGCTGTCCCTGTCCGTCGAGATCGAGCGGTTGCGGCCCGGAGCGGCGCCCGGCGTCGACGTGGAAGAGGTCCGCACCTTTCCGGATGCCGTCGAGGAGGTCGCGCGCAGGGCGGCTCGACGGTGCGGCGCCATTGCGTTGCGCGACTCGGCCCTCCTGGAGTGGCGCTTCGTGCACCGTCCAGGGCGTCGATATCGCATCGCTCTGGCGCGTGCGGGCGGCAGGCTGGTCGGGTACGCGGTGCTCCGCTGCGGAGCGTTCGATGGTGGTGACGACTCCGAGCTGCTCGTCTGCGATTGGCTCGTCCGCCCCGAGGACGAGGGGACGAGGTCGTCTCTCCTCGCATGGCTGGCCGCGTGCGCGGGCGAGCAGGGCGCGAGCCGAGTGACCGCTGTCCTGCCCGACACCTCGGAGGATTGGCGCTCCCTGCAGGCGGCCGGGTTCCGCGCGTTCAAGACGCCCTGGTCTCTCGCCGTTCGGAGCCGCTCCCGGTCACACGGTGTTCGGTGGCTCTACCACAACTGGTACTACACACTCGCAGACACCGACCTCTGTTGACTCGAGGACCACCGTGGGAGAGTACGTGATCCGAAGGCTGGAACCAGGCGACGAGGCCTCGCTCCTCGAGACCTTCAACCACGTCTTCGCGATCGATCGTCCGGACTTTCGTCCCCGGAGCGCGGAGCAGTGGCAGTGGGCCTTCCGCAGGAACCCGTCCGGCACTCGCGTGTACGTCGCGTTGCACCAGGGCGACGTCGTGGCTCAGTACGCCGCGCTTCCGTATCGCGTGTCCGTCGACGGTCGCGATTCGTGCTTCGCGCAGACTGTCGACTCCATGGTCCACCCTGCGCACAACCGGGGTCTGAAGCACCCCGGTCTCTTCGTGAGGACGGCGCTCGCCTACTTCGACGAGTACGGCGGAGCGGAGAGGGACCTCGTCTACTACGGCTGGCCCCTGCCGGCGGCATGGCGCGTGAGCCAGCGCTACTTCGACGGACACATCGTGCGGACGCAGCCCGCCCTGGTCCGGGAGCCGGGCACGGGTCCGCGCGAGATGCCTCCTGGCGTCGAGCGCCTCGAGCGCTTCGACGGCGAGGTCGAGCGTCTCTACGAGCGCTGCCGTTCGGACTGGGGGGCGAGCACCGTGCGCGACGCATCCTTCATGAACTGGCGCTACGTCGATCACCCGACCGTCGAGTACGTCCCGCTGGGCGTGCGTGCGGACGACGGTTCCCTGCGCGGTGTGGCGATCTACCGGTTCGACGACTGGCTGTGGCCCGACATGGGGATGGTGGTCGACTGGCTCGTGCCGCCCGCCGAGCGCGAGGCCGGAGAGCTCCTGCACGAGGCCGTCCAGGCCCGCGCCCGAGGAGACGGGGCGCTCACCGTCGCCGCGATCTTCCCGGAGTGGTCGCCGTGGTTCGTGAGCTTCCAGGAGTGGGCCTGGCGGGTCTGTCCGACGGACCTCTTCCTGATCGCGCGGAGCTACGACCCGCGCTACGACGCGCTGTGGCTGCGGGAGTCCTGGTGGATGCAGCTGGGCGACTCCGACCTCGTCTGAGTGCGTGATACCATCGCCTCGAGATGAGCCTGGTCTTCGACAAGTCCCGATTCCCGATCCTGACCGCCATGGAGGAGGCCTACCCCATGATGCGGCGCGAGATGGAGGCGATCGCGAAGGAGGACTACGTGGTCTGGCCCGACACGGGCGCCTATCTGGGGGACTGGCGGCTCTTCCTCATCGTGCTCAACTCCTATCCCCGTTCACTGGAGGTCGACTTCGAGGCGAACCAGCGGCGCTGCCCCGGGATGATGGAGTGGTACCACGAGCATCCGAACGTGTTCGCGATCGGATTCTCCTGGATGGAGCCGAACTGCCACATCACGCCCCACGTCGACCTGAAGCCCGACACGCAGTTGCGCGCGCACCTCGGGCTCCAGATTCCATCGGGAGCCCGGTTTCGCGTCGGCGAGGGGATCCACGAGTGGCGGGAGGGCGAGGCGGTCGTCTTCGAGGGCCTGATCGATCACGAGGCGGTCAACGGGGGCTCCGAGCCGCGCATCATCGTGATGCTCGACTTCAAGCTGTCGCGCGATGAGCTCGAGTACTCGCGCGAGTTCATGAAGAACGTCGATCCGCGGTTCCTGGAGTCGGGGGGCGGAGCGATGAGCGTGCGCTGAGCCTCCTCGGGTGAGAGCGGCATGAGTGCGCTGCGAGCAAGGACTTGGACCGTCTTTACTCTCCCTTTATGTGCGGCGGGTAGGGTCTCGCCCTCTCCGCGCCAACCGCGGGTGCCCCACGACCATGGTCAAGAAGACGATCCTCATCATCGAGGACGATCCCGACATCGTCGAGCTGCTCCAGTACAGCCTGGAACGCGAAGGCTACCCCGTGTTGACCGCCGCCGACGGCGAGACCGGCGTCCTCGAGGCCACGCGCCGCAAGCCGGGTGCGATCCTCCTGGACCTGATGCTCCCGGGCGTGGACGGGCTCGAGGTCTGCCGGCGCCTCAAGCGCGAAGAGGCCACCCGGAGCATCCCGATCCTGATGGTCACGGCCAAGGGAGAGGAGACCGACGTCGTGACCGGGCTCGAGCTGGGGGCCGACGACTACATTCCCAAGCCCTTCAGCCCGCGTGAGCTCATCGCGCGCCTGCGCGCCGTCCTTCGCCGGGGCGTGGTCAGGAACGAGGGAGGGCGCTCGCGGATCGAGATCGGAGAGGTCGTCCTGGACAGCGAACGGCACGAGGTCTCCGTCGGGGGCAAGGTCCTCACGATGACCCGTGCGGAGTTCCGGCTGCTCTGGACGCTGGGCTCCCAGCCGGGTCGCGTCTACACACGAGACCAGCTCGTGGACAGGATCACGGGCGGCGAGGCTATCATCCTCGACCGCAACGTCGACGTTCACGTCAGCGCGATTCGCCGCAAGCTCGGCAACGAGATCGACTTCATCGGCACCGTGCGTGGCGTCGGCTACAAGTGCAACGACTGACACCGTGTTCCTGTCCCGCTTCTCCTGGAAGCTCTACGCGTCGAGTGCCGCCCCGGTCCTCCTGACGGCGGTAGGCATCGGTGCGCTGGCGCTGGCCCAGACCGAGCGGACGCTGCTCGAGGAGAAGGAATCGGGACTCCGTCACCAGTGTGTGGCGATGGCGGCCGAGTCCACACGCTTCCTGCGCGGAGAGCTCCGGGACGACCCGGTGGAGGTCGCGCAGCGCCTCGCGGGCAGCCGCGGCACGCGCCTCACGTTCATCGCCGTCGACGGGACCGTGCTGGCCGACACCCACGAGGATCCGGCACGCATGGACAACCACCTCGATCGCCCCGAGGTCCAGGTCGCGCTGGTCGAGGACTTCGGCGTGGCCACGCGACCGAGCAGGACGGTGCGCGAGCGGATGTTCTACGTCGCCCATGTTCCCGAGCGTAGAGACGGCGAACCCGTGGGCGTCGTGCGTCTCTCCCTCTCCATCGCCGACATCGACGGTCAGCTCGGGAAGATGCGCTCGCGGTTCGTCCTGGTCGCGGGACTCGGTGTTCTCGCCGCGCTCGGGATCGGTGCCTACCTCGCGCACCGTCTCACCCGCCCGCTGACCGAGATCACGCGCGCCGCGGAAGGCCTGCGCAGCGGCCAGTACGAGACGCGCCTCGGGAACCTGCCGAAGGACGAGATCGGGATCCTGGGAGACGCGCTCAACCGGTTGGGGGTCGAGGTGACCGAGCGCATTCGCGAGCTCTCGGCGGAGGAGGCGCAACTCAGGGCCATGCTCGCCGGCATGGTCGAAGGCGTCGTCGCGGTCGACGCCGAGGACCGCGTGACGTTCTCCAACCTCGCCGCCCGCGACCTGCTCGGTGTCCCGGACCTCGAGGGGAAGGGGTTGTGGGAATCCGTGCGCATCGCCGACCTCGACTCGCTCCTGAGCGAAGCCCGTTCTCAGGAGGAGGCGGCTCGGAGAGAGCTCGTCTACGGAGACCCCACGGGGCGCGAGGTCGTCCTGCGCGCCCAGGCTCACCGCTTCCTCGCAGAGGGCCGCGTGGGCGTCGTCGTCGTGCTGCACGACATCACGGAGCTGAGGCGACTCGAGCGAATCCGCCGCGATTTCGTGGCGAATGTCTCCCACGAGCTGAAGACTCCCCTGACGTCCATTCGGGGCTACGTCGAGGCCCTGATCGATGGCGCCATCGATGACGAGCAGAACAACCGCCGCTTCCTCGAGAAGGTCGAGGTCAACGTCGGACGGCTGAATCACCTGGTCGCGGACCTCCTCTCACTGGCTCGCATCGAGGAGCAGAGGGAGGGCCTGCCGCGCGAGCGCCTGGACCTCCGCCCGCTCCTGCTCCAGGCCGTCCGTCAGCACGAGAACGCCGCCACCCGGAAGCAGATCCTGTGCGAGCTCGAGGGAGCCGAGGGTCCGCTCTCCGTCATGGGTGACCGGGAGTCGCTGGTGCAGGTCGTCGACAACCTGCTCGACAATGCGATCAAGTACACGCCCGAGGGCGGGAGCGTCCGGCTGGCCGCGAGAGTCGAGGACGGGGCCGTGACGCTCGTGGTCACCGACACCGGCATCGGGATCCCGCCGGCCGATCTGGAGCGCGTCTTCGAGCGCTTCTACCGCGTGGACAAGGCTCGCTCGCGAGAAATGGGGGGGACCGGGCTCGGGCTCTCCATCGTGAAGCACCTGGTCGGCGCCATGGGCGGCGAGGTCGGTGTCGAGAGCGAGCTGGGGAAGGGCACGACCTTCTCCGTACGCCTGCCGCGCGGCTAGTCCGGGCTAGGGCCCCGCGGGAGCCAGGGGGATCTTGATGATCCCTTGATCCTCGATCGACGAGGGCTTCACGCCGGGGGCCCACACTCTCGGCGGAGACGGGTAGAGGACCCGGTCTCCCCCTTCCGCCCCTCCGACGGGGCACGACCCACACCGGAAGATCATGAACTCCATCACGAAGCTCGGCCTCGCGACCCTGCTCGCCGCCACGGTCGCCGGCACCGCGACCGCGCAGACCACGAAGGTCGACCCGCGCCTGAGCCGCTACACCCCGATCCAGGGCGTGTCCGGCAACGTCAAGAGCGTCGGCTCCGACACGATGAACAACCTGATGGCCCTCTGGGCCGAGGGATTTCGCAAGCACTACCCCAGCGTCCAGGTCGAGATCGACGGAAAGGGATCCTCGACGGCGCCTCCCGCGCTGATCGCCAGCAACTCGACCTTCGGGCCGATGAGCCGCGCGATGAAGGCCGAGGAGATCGACGAGTTCAAGCGCGCGTTCGGCTACGAGCCCATCGGGCTGCCGACCAGCATCGACATGCTGGCGGTGTACGTGCACAAGGACAACCCGATCGCGCGCAAGGGACTCACGCTGCAACAGGTCGACGCGATCTTCTCGAAGACGCGCAACGGCGGCTCGGCGAAGGACATCAAGACCTGGGGCGACCTCGGCCTGACCGGCGAGTGGGCCGACAAGCCGATCAGCCTCTACGGCCGCAACTCTGCCTCGGGCACCTACGGCTACTTCAAGAAGCACGCGCTGTTCAAGGGCAACTACAAGGACTCCGTGAAGGAGCAACCCGGTAGCTCTTCGGTCGTGCAGGGTGTCGCTCGCGACAAGTACGCCATCGGCTACTCCGGGATCGGCTACAGGACGGCGGACGTGATGGCGGTGCCGTTGGCCCGCGATGCCGCGGACGAGCTCGTTCCCGCCACTCCCAGCACGGCCGGCGAGTACCCCCTGGCCCGATTCCTCCTGCTGTACGTCAACTACGAGCCGGACAGCAAGCTCGACCCGTTGCGTGCCGAGTTCCTGCGCTACGTCTTCAGCCACGACGGGCAGAAGGGGGTCGTGAAGGACGGCTACATCCCGATCACCGCCGAGATCGCTCGGGAATCCCTCGCGCGCGTGGGCATGGAAGTCCAGATCGCCGAGGCCTCCACCGGCGGCGCACGGAACTGAAACGGCTCCTTCTCCAACCTTGACCGACTCGGGGCGCCCGCTCCGTGCGGTGCGCCCCGTTCACACGTTCAGGACGGCCATGTCACCCGAGACCACTCCGCGCGCACGACGCAACCGCAAGACGCGCCGTGCGGCGATCCTCGGCGAACGGTTCGCGAGCGCCGCGATCACCGCCGGTGGAATCGGGACGATCCTGGCCGTCTGCCTCATCTTCTTCTTCCTCGCCTGGGTCGTCCATCCGATCTTCCTCTCGCCGACCGTGCAGGCGGGCGATGAGCTCTCCGGTGCCGCCGTCGCCGAAGTCGACAGGGCGCCCTGGTCCATGGGGGTCGATGAGGACCGGCTGCTGGCCTGGACGCTGCAGCACGACGGCGCGCTCGAGCTCGTCGATCTGGCGACCGGGCTGCGGCTCTCCGTCCAGCGGCCGTTCGGCGACGAGTCGCCGACCGCAGCCTCGTTCGGGATCGGGACCGGCGAGCGCGCGGCCTTCGGCTTCGCCGACGGCTCCGTCCGCGTGGCGAGGATCGAGTTCCTCGCCGACTTCCTGAAGGACGACGAGGTCTCCGAGGACGTGATCGGTCTCGAGGTCGGCGCCTCCGCCGTCCACGAAGGAGGCGTGGTCGGGCGCACGCCGACGGGGCAGTTGCGGCTGACGACGCTCTCCGTCGAGGTCCTGGAACGCTACGAGCTCGGGACCGATGCCCCGGTGGTCGACATCGATCACGCCGAGAGTCCCGCGGGCTTCTTCCTCACCACGCTGCAGGAAGACGGCAAGTTCGTCGTGGCGCGCGTCCGCGAGAGGCGCAATCTGATGACGGGGAAGACGACCCGGTCGCTCGTCCAGACGGTTCTGCGCGAGTCGGCAGACCCGCTGCTCGAGGCGCCGCGCGAGATCCTGATGGACGGCCTCGGGCAGAGCGTCTACGCGGTCTGGAAGGACGGGCGGCTCGAGCACTGGGACATGCGGGTCTTCGACGCGCCGGTCCTGCGCGAGGAGCTCTCGCTCCTCGAGGAGGGCGAGCTGGCCCGGGTTCGGTTCGTCACGGGCAAGAAGACCCTGGCCGTCGCCGACGACCGGGGGAACCTCTGGACCTGGTTCCCGGCGCGCGTGGGCGGCGAGGATTCGGATCCGACCCTGCGTCTCGCGCGTCGGTTCGAACCCGGTGACTCGGCCGTGGTCGCCCTCCAGCCGTCCCCGCGCTCGCGGACGCTGGCCGTGTCCTACGCCTCGGGACTGACGCGCCTGTTCCAGACGACGCTGGGGGACAAGCTCGTCGAGCTCGAGTGCGAGGAGGTGCTGACGACGCTGGTGATCCCGCCCAAGGAGGACGCCCTCCTCGGCCGGTCGAGCCAGCGCCTCTGGACCTGGGAGATCGAGAAGCGCTACCCGGAGGCGACGTTGACCGCGCTCTTCCGGCCCATTCCCTACGAGGGCTTCGCCGAGCCGGAGCACTTCTGGGCGTCCTCGAGCGCGAGCGACGACTTCGAGCCCCAGCTCGGCCTGATGCCGCTGGTGTTCGGGACGATCAAGGCGACCGTCTACTCGATGATCTTCGGGGCGCCGCTCGCGATCCTGGCTGCAATCTACACGAGCGAGTTCCTCTCGAAACGGTTGCGCGCTTCGGTCAAGTCGACCGTCGAGCTGATGGCCTCCCTGCCGAGCGTCGTGCTCGGCTTCATCGCCGCGCTCGTCCTGGCGCCCCTGGTCCAGGACATCCTGCCGGCCTTCCTGTCGGCCTTCCTGACCGTTCCCTTCGCGATCCTCACGGGCGCCTATCTGTGGCAGATGCTCCCGGATCACCTCGCGATCCGCTGGGCGGGCTGGCAGCGTTTCCTCGCGATCTTCCTGACGTTGCCGCTCGGCGTCGGCGCGGCCGTGGTGGTCGGGCCGCTCTTCGAATCGCTCCTGTTCGCGGGTGAGGTCGAGGGTTGGCTCGACGGGCGCATCGGGAGCGCCTTCGGCGGGACGTTCTTCCTCCTCGTGCCCGCGGCCGCGCTCGTGACCGTCTTGCTCATGGGCTCGGTCCTCGGTCCCCGGATGCGGGAACGCTCCGCGACCTGGACGCGGGCCCAGGTGGCGCGCTTCGAGTCCCTGAAGTTCGTGGGCGGAACGCTGGTCCTGATCGCAGTGGCTGCGGTCCTCGCGTTCCTGCTCCAGGCGGCGGGCTTCGACCCGCGCGGCGGCGTCCTGGACACCTACGTCCAGCGCAACGCGCTGATCGTCGGGTTCGCCATGGGCTTCGCGATCGTCCCGATCATCTACACCCTGGCCGAGGACGCGCTCTCCGAGGTCCCGTCGCAGCTGCGCGAGGGATCCCTGGCCGCCGGTGCGACAACGTGGCAGACGGCAGTGCGCATCGTGATCCCGTTCGCCATGAGCGGCATCTTCTCGGCTCTGATGATCGGTCTCGGCCGCGCGGTGGGGGAGACGATGATCGTGCTGATGGCCGCCGGCAACACGGCCATCATGGACTGGAACGTCTTCAACGGCTTCCGGACGCTGTCGGCGAACGTCGCCGTCGAGCTCCCCGAAGCCGTGGTCGGGAGCGCTCACTACCGGACGCTGTTCGTCGCCGCCCTGGTCCTGTTCTTCATGACCTTCGCGCTGAACACGCTGGCCGAGATGGTCCGCCGCCACTTCCGCGGAAGGATGCACGCGCTATGACCGTCACGCTGGGAGCGTCTCCGCCGGCGGCACGGGCGAGGAAGCCGGAGCGCAAGCGGCGTCGTGTTCGGCGTACTTCCTCGCTCGCCTCCCACGGCGAGCCGATGGTCTGGCTCACGGGGGGCTCGCTCGGGCTGTGCCTGGTGATGATCTTCGGCCTCCTGGCGCTCGTGGCGCACCACGGGGGCCGGACCTTCTGGCCCCGCCCGATCCGGCTCGTCGAGGACCTGCAAGGGAACGTGCTGCTCGGCGAGGTGACGGAGTCCGACAGCTTCGCGCCGGACGAGGGCCTGCTCGCGTCACTGCCCGAGGAGCACGCGACGGCACTGCGTGCGGAGATCGCCGCCGGCGACGGCGAGGTCGGCCGCCGGCTCCTCCGGACGGAGAACTTCGAGCTCACCGGGGTCCACTATCACTGGATCGACGATCCGTTCGTGGCAGAGGAGCGGACGCCGGAATGGGCGCTCGTGGTCGAGCGCCGCGACAAGGGCCGTTTCTACGGCTTCCCGACCGGCTTCCTCGTGGAGGGGCGGCGACTGGCCGAGACGCCCCCCGCGATCTGGGAGAAGCTCCGCGAGCACGAGGGCGCCGTCCTGGAGCGGTTCGATCGGGCTCTGCAGCTGGAGGAGATCGACCTCGGGCGTGCGAATCGCGCGATGAACGATGCGCGCCTCGAGCTCCGTGAGGTGGAGCTCGACGAGGGAATCGACTCGGCCGCATGGCGCGCCCAGAAGGTCGAGCACGACCGCAGGGTGGAGGGAGTGCAAGCGGAGTTCGAGCGCATCACCGGGGAGATCGGCCGTCTGCGTGCGGTGAACGCCAACTACCAGCTCGAGCTCGAGACCGTGGAGGGTCAGCAGACGCTCGTCGGCGTGGCCGACGTCGTGCGCGCCGTGCCGGTCAACCAGCTCGGCCTCCACGACAAGCTCTCCGTCTATCTCGACCGCTGGTGGGAGTTCCTGACCGAGGACCCGCGGCACGCCAACAGTGAGGGGGGCGTCTGGCCGGCGATCTTCGGCACGGTCGTGATGACCCTCTTGATGACGGTCGTCGTGGTGCCGTTCGGTGTGCTCGCCGCGCTCTACCTCCGCGAGTACGCGAAGCAGGGCGCGCTCGTGAGCCTCGTGCGCATCGCCGTGAACAACCTGGCCGGCGTGCCGAGCATCGTCTTCGGCGTGTTCGGCTTCGGGTTCTTCTGCCAGATCCTCGGCGTGGGCATCGACGAGCTGTTGTTCAGCGCGACCCTGCCGAACCCGACCTACGGCAAGGGCGGGCTCATGTGGGCCTCCTTGACGCTCGCCCTCCTGACCCTGCCGGTGGTCATCGTCGCCACGGAGGAGGCGCTCTCGGCCGTGCCGAACTCCATGCGCGAGGGCTCCTACGCCTGCGGCGCGACGAAGTGGCAGACGATCCGCCGCATCGTCCTCCCTCGAGCGCAGCCGGGGATCATGACCGGGATGATCCTCGCCGTCGCGCGCGGGGCCGGCGAGGTCGCGCCACTCATGCTCGTCGGTGCCGCCAAGTGGGCCCCGTCGCTCGCCGTTGACCTCGCGCAGTTTCCCTACGTCTTCCCGGAGCGCAGCTTCATGCACCTCGGGTTCCACATCTACGACGTCGGCTTTCAGAGCCAGAACTCGGAAGCAGCGCGACCGCTCGTCTACACGACGACTCTGCTCCTGATCGGAATCGTCGTGGTGCTCAACCTCGTCGCGGTATGGATCCGCGCCCGCATGCGCCGGCGGCTCCACGGCGCCCGCTAGCCACCTCGGCCCACCATGGAACGAGACCACGCCCTCACACCCAAGCGGAGCAGCGACGCACGTGGCGTCGCACTCGCCAGCGCCATGACGGAACGCACGGAATCCCGGACCCCGCTGATTGCGACTCTCGAGCGCGCCGAGACCGGCCGCACGCGCCCCGGCGGTCTGTTCGAGTGCATCGCGGAGGGCCGCGTCTTCGAGCCGGTCATCCACGACGAGGTCGCCACGGACGAGGCCGTCGTCGAGGTCGACGGCTTCGATCTGTGGTACGGCGACACGCAGGCCCTGCACGACATCTCCCTCTCGGTGCCAAAGGGAAAGGTGACGGCGCTCATCGGTCCTTCCGGTTGCGGCAAGTCGACGCTCTTGCGGTCGGTGAACCGCATGAACGACCTGATCGATTCGGTGAGGATCGACGGGCAGATCCGGCTCAGCGGCGACTCCATCTACGGCCGGGGCGTCGACGTGATCGAGCTCCGCAAGCGGATCGGGATGGTGTTCCAGAAGCCCAACCCCTTCCCGATGAGCATCTACGAGAACGTCGTCTATTCGCTGCGCATCGACGGCGTGCGCGATCGTTTCACCCTGGACGAGGCGTGCGAGTCGAGTCTGCGCGGCGCCGGGCTGTGGGACGAGGTGAAAGACAGGCTCCAGAACAGCGCGCTCGCCCTCTCCGGCGGGCAACAGCAGCGCCTGTGTATCGCCCGCGCCATTGCGGCCGAGCCGGAGGTGCTGCTCCTCGACGAGCCCTGCTCGGCCCTCGACCCGATCGCCACGGGGAAGATCGAGGACCTGATCGACGACCTCGAGGGGCTCTACTCGGTCCTGATCGTCACGCACAACATGCAGCAGGCGTCGCGCGTCAGCGACAACACGGCGTTCATGTATCTCGGGCGGCTCGTCGAGTACGGCCCGACCGAGAGCCTCTTCCTCTCACCGCGTCTGAAGGAGACCGAGGACTACGTCACCGGACGCTTCGGTTGAAGACGATCCCGTCATGAGCAATCACCTGAAGCACGACCTCGAACGACTGGAGCGCCACCTCCTGGACCTGGGCGCGCGCGTCGAGGACGCCGTGCGCAAGTCCATCGCGGCTCTCGAGAGCCGCCGCGCCGACCTGGCCCTGGAAGTGATGGGGGGCGATCCCGGCATCGACCAGGCCGAGGTGGAGCTCGAGGAGAACTGCCTCAAGGTCCTCGCGCTGCACCAACCCGTGGCGACCGACCTGCGCTTCGTCGCCGTGTGCCTCAAGATCAACAACGATCTCGAGCGCATCGGGGACCTGGCGGTGAACATCGCCGAGCGCTCGGCCTCGCTGGAGCGCGAGCTTCCGTTCCCCGTCCCGAACGGTCTGCGGCCGATGACCGAGATCACGATCGGCATGCTGCGCGAGAGCCTCGATGCCTTCGTGCGCGCGGACACGAGTCTGGCTCGCCGGGTTCTCATGGAGGACAACAAGGTCGACGACCACAACCGCCAGATCATCATCGAGATGGCGGAGCGCATGAAGACGCACCAGGACCAGGTCGACGACGCGCTGCTCTTCCTCTCGGCCTCGAAGAACCTCGAGCGCATCGCCGACCACGCGACCAACATCGCCGAGGACGTCGTCTACATGGTCGAGGGCGACATCATCCGCCACCAGGGCACGACGAGCTGAGGCTCGGTCGGCGGTCGTTCCCGTAGACTGGGCGGAGCCCCGGCTAGAAGACCGACCCAAGAGCAGGACCTCGCCGAGGCCGAAGGCCGAGCCCGGCGCGGAGTCGCGCCAAGTCACAAGCGGCCGACTTGTCGGCCGCGTCTCCAGGCCGGGAAGCGAGCACCCCCATGACCGAGTTCCAGCCGTTCGAGATGGAGCGACTGATGTCGCGCTGGGAGACCACCGTCGACTTCAACCTCTCCGAGAGCGGGGTGCACCCGATGACGCTCGGGGAGCTCCTGGATGTGGGAGGCCGCACCGTCGACGAGCTGCTCGATCTCGCTCTCGACTATCCGGTCGTCAACGGGAAGCGCGAGCTGCGCGAGGCGATCGCGGGCATGTACCCGGAGGCCACGGCCGACGACGTTCTCGTGACCGTCGGTGCCGCCGAGGCCAACTATCTCGTCGTGCAGACGCTGCTCGAGCCCGGCGACGAGGCCGCGATCCTGCTCCCGAACTACATGCAGGTCTGGGGAGCCGCGAAGAACCGCGGCGTCCGGATCCGGGAGTGCCACCTCGTGGAGGAGCGCGACTGGGCGCCCGATCTCGACGAGCTCGCCGACGCGGTCGGGCCGTCGACGAAGCTCGTCGCCGTGTGCAACCCCAACAACCCGACCGGCCGCATCCTGACGCGCGTGGAGATGGACGCGATCGTCGCCGCGGCCGAGCGCGTCGGGGCCTGGATCCTGGCCGACGAGGTCTACGCCGGAGCCGAGCGCGAAGGCGACGAAGTGACGCCCTCCTTCCACGGGCTCTACGACCGCGTGATAGCGGTCGGCAGCACGAGCAAGGCCTACGGCCTCCCCGGACTGCGCATCGGCTGGGCCGTCGGGCCCCCGGACACGCTGGACGAGCTGTGGGCGCGGCACGAGTACACGACGATCTCCACTAGCGCGCTGTCGCAGGAGCTCGCGACGCTCGCGCTCTCTTCCGAGGTGCGCCCGCGGATCCTGGCGCGGACGCGCGACTACATCCGGAGCGGATTCTCCGTGTTCGAGGACTGGGTCGCGAGCCACCGCGACATCCTGCGGTTCGTCCCGCCGCAGGCCGCGGCGATCGCGTTCACCCGCTACGACGTCGACGTGAGCTCGACCGAGCTGGTCGACCGCCTGCGCGAGGAGCGCAGCGTCCTCGTCGTTCCGGGCGACCATTTCGGGATCGACCGCTGCCTCCGGATCAGCTTCGCGGTCCCGGTCGACACGCTGGCGGCCGGCCTCGAGCGCATCCACGAGGGGCTCGTCTCGTTCACCCGCTGACGGCGTCAGTCGTCGTCGGTTCCGATCTCGAACAGGTAAGTGTCGACGAAGCCCGTCTGCACGAGGTCGGCGACCTCGACGACCGCCGGCCCCGGTGCCAGCTCGACGCGCGCCCAGCACCAGCCGCCCGGCGACTCCACGCGCTCCGCCCCCGTCTCGGCGCCGAGCCACCCCGGCTCGCCCTCGATGCCGACGTGGATCTTCGCTCGCGGTTGCGCCTCCAGGGCGAAACGACCGTTTGCCAGGATCCCCTCCTCGGTCCGCTCGAGCCTGCGCAGCGGACCCGGCTGGGCGCCGACGCCGCGCACGGCGAGTGCCAGGTGGTGCTCCCCCTCGCGCGGCTCGAGCTCGAGCCGGAAGCGCCGCGGCGCGAGCGCCGTCCAGGTCGCCGTGTAGTACGGAGTCTCCGTCTGGATCGAGAGGGCCGGTTCGTCCGGGTCCGGGACGTGCTGCTCCTCTCGGATGTCCGACCGCGCGAGGTCGTCCCCCGTCGCGACGATGCGACCGTCCTCGTCCAGTACCCAGATGGAGATGGTGAACGTGTCGAAGCCCGGACTGAAGCTCCCTCCCAGCGCGTGCCAGCCGAGGAAGAACCCGCGGCTCGCCGGCCACGCGAGCTGGACCGACTCGCGCCGGGGCCAGGGGTCGTCCGGACGCTCGTCGAGGGCCTTGCCCAGGTCGTGGTGGAGCTCCGGGTGGTCGGTCATGAAGCTCGCCGACCGCGCGAAGAGCGAGATGTTGTTGAACCCGAGGATCGGGAGCATGAGGAGCGCCAGCGCGAGCACCGGCTTGCGCAGCGACGTCCCGGTCCCCAGCGCCGCGATGCCGATCATGATCGGGACGAAGTGGAGCGAGTAGAGGAACGTCTCCTTCCCGTAGACGATCGAGACCGCGACCTGTCCGACGAGCGACCCGACCAGCACGAGGCACAGCGGTCGGTCGACGACGCGCTTCGCCGCGGCCCAGAGTCCGCTCAGGAAGAGCGTCACCCACAACACGGTCCCGATCACCGCCAGCGTTCCGCCCGACCCGATCGACGACGACTGCACGAGCAGGATGGGCCACTTGGCCGCGCCCGGTCGGTCCACCACGTAGGGCGCGGGCATCACCGTCGAGTGGAAGAAGAACGAGCGCATCACGACCCAGGCGCCGCGCGACTCCGGCGTCAAGAGCGGCCCCTTCTGGGTGATCTGCCCGAACGGGATCTCGGACGACGGGAAGACCAGGGTCTGGAGCCCCCAGTACGCGTAGACGAACGCCAGCGAGGCGATCGTGATCAGCGCTGCGGGCTTGAACCCGCGGCGGACGACGGACGCCATCGCCGCGACCATGACGTTGGTCAAGGTCGTGCCCCACGTGAAGACGCAGGCCAGGAACGCCCAGGGCCAGCGCACCGGGACCCGGTTCGCGCGCGCGGCGAGACACAGTGCCGTCACGATCGAGATCGACCCCCACCCGAACGTCTCGGGGATCGTGTGGAAGCAGAGCGATGAGGCCGTGATCGACGCCAGCGCCGTGAACACGACGGCGTCGAAGCGCCGGCACCCCGAGAGCCGCAGGAACACGAACATCAGGCCGGCCCAGATCGCTCCGAGCGCCGCCGTGTAGAGGAAGGCGGCCCGCCGGTCCTCCATTCCGAAGAGGTCGGTCAGGACGGCGTTCGGCGTGTAGGCGAGCGTCGGGAAGAGCGGGTGGGTGGTCGTCCGCCGGAAGTTGCTCCAGCGCTCGGTCAGGTTGTCGTAGACGCGCGGAGCGTCCGCCTCGAACCAGGTGTCGACCGCCTCCCAGGTCAGGAGCCGCGGGTCCATCCGCGACTGTGCGAGCGCGAACGCCGCGAAGGCGACGAGGACCACGGCGGCGAGGAGGACCCGGTCGCGAGCCTGCGACCCGCGTCGGGAGGACGGCGGCGACATCGGGCGGCGATTCTAGCCCGGACTATTCATGACCACGCGGACCGAACACCACGAACGACCGGCTTCGCCGGCCTTTCGGCCCCTGCCGGCACCTAGCGCGCCCCGGCGTCCTCGACGACCCGTCGAGGTCGCCTGCGGGGCCGGCACGCGCAAGGTACCGGCAGGAACCGAATCGAGGCGTTCTGCCTCGCGGCTCATGAACAGTCCGGGCTAGTGC
>JAJDET010000083.1 GCA_029259655.1 Planctomycetota bacterium | reverse complement strand
GGAGTCATTGTTGGTTTCCCGGACCGCCCTTCCCGCGGCCCCTGCGTTCATTGGGCTCGTTGTCGTCTCTCTCGAGCTCGAGGCCCGCCAGCGCGCCCTCGAGGTGAGGGTCGAGGTGGTCGCGCAGGTGGCGCCGAGCGTGGAACAGCCGCGACATGACCGTGCCCTCCGGGATCGAGAGCGTGTGGGCGATCTCCTTGTAGGAGAGCTCCTGGAAGTGCCGCAGCGACAGGATCTCGCGGTCCTTGGCGCCGAGCCGCTGGAACGAACGCCAGAAGACGGCGTGCAGCTCCCCGTGCTCGGCCCCCCGCGACGGAACGGGCTCCTCCCCCTCGAGGGCCCACTCCTCCTCGTCCTCCTCCGCGTCCCCCGAGATCGAGTGTCGAGCGACGCGCTTCGACTTGCGCAGGAAGCTGAAGCAGGTGTTGCGCAGGATCTGGTGGAACCAGGGCAGGAAGGGCTCGCCGTCCCGGAAGGTCTCGCGAGCCCGGAACGTCTTGAGAAACGTCTCCTGCGTCATGTCCATCGCGTCGTCCCGGGAGCCGACCAGGCTCTGCGCGATGCCGAACGCTCGGCCGCGCAGCCTGTTCACCAGCGTGTCGAAGGCGTCGGAGTCGCCCGCCTTGACCGCCGTCATCAGCCGGCTCGTCTCGATCTCCATCGGGAGCGCCTCGTACTCGTCCCCCGGGGCCCCCTTCACACTTTCTCGGGCCTCTTTCGGGGAGTCAGGCGTGCGGGGCGAGGTCTCGTCCGGGTCGGGCATGGGGAGCGTCGGCGACGGCGGGAAGGGCTCGGGCCAGGGCGTGTCGGGCGGCCCGCTCGGTGGCTCCCGGGGGGCCCAGGCGAGCGGCCGCCCGTTCGAGCCCCCGGACGCACTCGGCGCGCCAGGTGTCGTCGTTGTAGCACCGCGAGAGGGCCTCCGACACGCGCGGCCCCTCGCCGTGGAAGCAGAACTCCGGCAAGACCTCGCTCCCGGCCAGCAGGTTCGGGGAGGCGAACCAGGGCACGGTGAGGAAGCGCCGGTAGAGCCAGCTCTGCCAGGCGTTCTCCAGCCGGTAGACGACGACCGTCGGCAGCCGGTGGTGACAGAGGTCGAGCAGCACGGTCCCCGACACGGAGAGCGCGAAACGCGCGCGGGCGAGGTGCTGGTGCAGGCCGCCGACCTCGACCCTTGCCCATCCGTCGGCCTCGCGCTGGCGGACGATCGCACTCGCCAGCTCCGCCGATTCCGCGTCTTCCTGGAGGACGACGGCGCGCAGGCGGTCGCCTCTCACGGCCTCGAGCTCGCGCAGCATCCACGGGAGGTTCCGGCGCACGACGTGCCGCCGACTGCCCGGCAGGACCGCGACCAGGTGACGATCCTCGTCGACTTCGCTGCGCTCGGGAAGCGCGTCGAGCAGGGGGTGCCCGACGTGGACGCAGGGGACGCCGTTGCGCTCGAACCAGGGCACCTCGAACGGGAGGATCGCGAGCGCGAGGTCGACGGCGCGACGGTAGGCGTCGACGCGCCACGGCGCCCAGCCCCAGAACTGGGGCGTGACGAAGTGGACGACCGGGATGCCGCGCGCGCGCGCCATGCGTGCGATCGGGACGTGCAGTGCGGGGGAGTCGACCGGCAGGAAGAGGTCCGGTGCTTCCGAGTCGAAATGCGCGGCCGTGTCGCGCAGGAGCCGCAGGTAGAACGGAAGGCCGGAGAGCACATCGAACCCCATGGCGGCGCGCGATACGGGATCGCCGACCGTCGCGACTCCCGCCGAGCGCAGCGTCGGACCGCCGAGCCCACTGAGAACGGGCTCCGGAGCTCCGGAGGCGGAGGCCTCTGCGCGGAGCGCACGGGCGAGGTTGACGGCGTGGATCTCCCCCGACGCCTCCGCGCAGGAGAGGAAGATCCTCAGCGGGCGCTCGGGGAAGCTCCCGCGCTCGAAGGGCTCGGGCATGCGCGCGACCTCCGATCGGACCTCGAGGTCCGAGCGCGCCTCGCGCACGAGACGCTCGCGCGCAGCGAGATAGAGCGCGGCCCGCGGGGGGAGCAGGGCGAGGTCGAGCGCCGCCCGACCGAGCTCGGCCGCGACCGAGAGCGCGGGCGCGCTCACTCGGACCCCTCGCGTGGAGCGAAGACGCCCGCGTCCACGAGCGCGCGATGCGCCTTCTCACCCAGGAGCCGGTTCCCGAGAGCGTTCGCGTGGGCATCCGCGGCAGACAGCCGGATTCCCTGCGCCGTCTCGTCGTCGGTGAATGTGAGGTCGTACCAGGGAACGCCGTTCTCCTCGCACCAGTCGCCCACCTCCTCGACGCGCGGCGTTCCGTGGTCGAGGACGATCAAGCGGGCGCCCAGCCGCTCGCAGTTCGCCAGGATCCGGTCGAAGCCCTCGCGGCACTGTGCCCAGCCCTGTTCGAAACGCGGGTGGTCCCGATACGTGAGTCCTTCCGGGTTGGGCTCGTTCTCCCACTGCGTCAGCTTGCGGAAGGCGAGGAGTCCTCGGATTCCCCAGAACCAGCCCTTCGTGCGCGCGACGACGTGCTCGAACCCGCTCGGCGCGGGGCCGCTCCCGGGGAGCTTCGACCGAAGCTGGAGATAGGTCGCGTAGGGGTCATCGAGAACGTCGTTGGTCACGAACGTCACGACGACCACGTCGGGTCGCAGGAAGGCGCCGGTCGCAGCGAAGAGGTCAGCCTGCTGGAACGTCGTGTAATGGATGTGCCCGGCGTTCATGCAGACGAGCGGCCGGCCGTCGGCCGAGCTGGCCTCGCGGTCCAGCCGGCGTACCCAGCTCACCTCGTCGTCGACGCCCCAGGCGAGCGTCACGGAGTCGCCGAGGAAGAGCACGCGCAACTCTGCCTGTGCGTCGCCCAGGGACGAGACGCTGGGTTCGGGAGCGCGCAGGCCCACGTCGTCGGTCGCGAACCGGAAGGTCTGCAGCTCGAGGTCCACGTCCGGGAGGTTCTGGAAGATCCGGCTCTGGGGCCCGACCTCGGAGGGGGGGAGGAGCAGGATCGCCTCGTTGAGGTACCGGTTCGTGTCGCGGAAGTAGCTGATGCCGTAGGGATTCAGCAGGCGGACGCCGAGCTCCGACACGACGAGCCCGAGCGCGAGAGACAGGAGCACGCCCGTTCCGAGTGTCAGGAGACGCCGCGCGACGCCACCGCGCTCGCGCAGTCTTCCTTCCGGGGACCCCATCCCGACCAATTGACCCATTTCGCCGGGTGTGCGCAAGCTCGGCCGACGCGCTAGCGCGGACTATTCATGACCACGCGGACCGAACACCACGAACGGCCGGCTTCGCCGGCCTTTCGGCCCCTGCCGGCACTTTGCACGCCCCGGCGTCCTCGACGACCCGTCAAGGTCGCCTGCGGGGCCGGCACGCGCAAAGTACCGGCAGGAACCGAATCGAGGCGTTCTGCCTCGCGGCTCATGAATAGTCCGCGCTAGGATCCGCGGATGCTCCGCCTGCTCGGGTTCTTCGGCCTGACGTTCGTGGTCTTCATCCTCCTGACGAAGATCCCGATCATCGGGGACCTCGTCGGGGGCTTCTGGATCCTGGGCTTCTTCCTCGCGGCGATGATCGTCAGCCGCGGCCTGATGAAGTGGGGCGAGGCGGCGCGCAACCGGAGCCGCGTGCAGTCCATGATTCGCGAGTTCGGGGCGGTCGACAGCGCCTACAACCAGGGCAAGCTCGGCTCGCTGTTCCTCAAGCAGGGCCGGTACAGGCGTGCCGTTCCGATGCTCGCCGCCGCGTGCGAAGGCGAGCCCGAATCCGCGGAGTGGCAGTACAAGCACGGCCGCGCGCTCCTGGGGACGCGCAGTCCCGCCGACGCGATCCCCGCGCTGGAGCGCGCCGTAGAGCTCGAGGAAGAGCACGCCTACGGTGCGGCGATGATGCGTCTCGCGGAGGCGCGTCTCGCGACCGGTGACCCGCAGGGGTCGCTCGACGCGCTCGACCGCGTGGAGCGCAACCACGGCGAGAGTCCGGAGAGCACCTACCGCCGCGGGCTCGCGCTGCGCGCGATGGGGGAGAAGGAGCAGGCCAAGCGGACGTTCGCGCGCGTGGGCGACCTCGCGCGCAATGCCGTCGGATACCAGAAGCGCTCGGCGGCGGGTTGGAGCGCGCGAGCAGCTCTCGCACGCTTCTTTTGAGGTAGGGGGGGCGCGGGGCGCTTCGCGGACGCGCGTCGTACGCGGGGTGACGAAACTCGGGGGCTCGCAGTGAGTCGTGCGCGTTTCTCCTCGCGGTCGCGTACTCTCCGCGCACAGGCGGATGCTGCGCGCGCGAGGAAGGCGCCCCAGCGCCGGTCCCTCGTGAGCCGACCGCCCTAGGCGGTGTCGGCGTGTGCCATGAGGTTTCTTCCGCCCGCCGGGAGGCATCGCCGCGGGTACCGCGGCTTCACCGGTTGGTGTCGTGGTGCCCTCGGACGGGTAGCTTTCCACGGGTTGCAGGTGTCGTGCGGTCGGAATGCCATCGCGATGCTTGCGCGGCGAAGCCCGCGCAAGCGAGACGTCGGGAGGCGACGACACGTGCGGGACGCGGGTGGAGGACGTCGCAATGCGCACTCGCTCGCGGGCTTCGCCCGACGAGCATCGCGAGACTGGGGGCCGGAGCGCATGCGGCTCGCCAGCCCTGGTGCGATACGCGACTACGGGCACCACGGCACTCCGCCGAGGATGCGCCGGTACCCGGCGCGATGCCTCCCGGCGGGCGGAAGAAACCAGATGGACAACACGCCGACATCGCCTAGGGCGGTCGGCTCACGAGGGACCGGCGCTGGGGCGCCTTCCTCGCGCGCGCGGGCATCCGCCCGTGCGCGGAGAGTACGGCACTGCGGGGTGAACCGCGCACGACTCACTGTGGGCGTCGGAGGCTCGTCACGCCGCGTACCACGCGCGTCCGCGAAGCACCGCGAACCCCGGCCCCCCCGTCCGCCCACCGCGCCTCTCCTTCACGGCTTGCGGTGCTGGAACGCTATCAGGGACGCCACCGTTGCGAGCCCCGCGAAGGCGAGCAGGCCGCCGCAGATCTCCCAGTCGAGGCTCTTGCGGGTGAAGATGTCGACGAAGAGGCGCGGGTCGACGAAGCGCACGACCGACCAGTTCGTGGCTTCCATCACGAAGTAGGTCGCGAGCTCGAAGACCGCGAAGAAGAGAGCGCCGATCGCGATCCGGACCGGGTGACGACCGATCGTCGAGAGAAAGAACGTGCCCGAGTAGATGGCGAGCAACATGCACGACATGTGCACCGCACCGAGCATCAGGGGCTGGAGCTCGATCGTCTCCTCGACGCGCTCGACCAGGGTCGGGATCGTCCATGTCGAGGCGAACACGGGCAGGAGCAGGGCCAGCGCCCCGAAGAGCCAGCGCTCGAGCAGGATCCGGAGTCGGGACTGCGGACGGGAGAGCAGGATCTCGAGCGTCCCGCGGTGAGCCTCGGCGGCGACCGCGTTGACCGCGAAGAGAACCGCCGCCGCGCCGCCGAGGAAGAGGCAGCCCTTGAAGAAGTGCTGGAAGACGATGTAGCCGGGGAGCTCGCCCTCGCGCAGGACGTCGACCAGCTCGCGGATGGGCGCGATCTTGGTCATCACCTTCAACAGCTTCAGGTTCGCCTCGAAGTCCGGCCAGAAGACGAGCGAGAGCCACAGCATGGCTTCGAGCACGGCGAAGTAGCCGAGGACGAGGACTGCGAAGCTGCGCAGCGAGCGGCCCATCACACGCCCTCCACGCCGTAGAGGTCGCGGTAGAGATCGCGCAGCGACGGCTCGCCGTAGGAGATCGTGGCCGGAGTGGGGAGGGCCTCGCTCCCCGCGATCGCAGCGAGAAGCGGGCGCGGGTCGTCATCGGGCAAGACGACGGTGAAGTCCTCCTCGTGCCGGCGCACCTCTCCGACTCCGAGCGCGGCGAGCGCGGACTCGGTGCTCTCGGTCGAGTCGTCGAACGTGAGCCTGACCAGCCGCCTGGCCCGGCGCCGGAGCTCCTCGGAGCGCTCGTCGGCAATGAGCTTCCCGCCGTTCAGAAAGACCAGGCGCTCGCAGGCACGGTCGACCTCGAGCAAGTGGTGCGACGAGAGCAGTACCGTCGTTCCGGAGGCCGCGTCCTCGGCGACGAGGTCGAGCACCTCGCGTCGCTTCGAGGGGTCGAGCCCTTCGGTGGGCTCGTCGAGGATCCGTACCGGGACGCGCGGAGCGATCGCGGCGGCGAAGAAGAGCTGGCGCTTCATGCCGTGGCTGTAGGCGTGCACCTTCTTCGCGAGCGGAAGGCCGAGGCGCGCCGCCACGTCGGTCGCCCGCTCGAGCGCGCCGCCGTCGCGCCCGCGCAGGAGCCAGGAGAGGTGCTCGCGGCCGCGCATCTCGCCGTAGACCCCGAGCTCGCCCGGAGTGTAGGTCACGCGCTTGCGCACCGCGGTGCCGTCACCGCGCAGCCGGACGCCCGCGACCGTGGCCTTGCCGCCGTTCGGACGCACGAGCCCGACCAGCATCCGCAGGAGAGTGCTCTTCCCGCTCCCGTTCGGACCGAGCAAGCCGGTTACGCCGGGCTCGACCTGGAGATCGAGCGGATGGACGGCGACGGTCCTCCCGAACCGGCGCGTGATGCCCGCCACTTCGATGGAAGTTTGACCGCCGCCCATGGGCGGGGAGAATAGGTGCGTGCCGTCGACCTCACAAGTCGAGAGACTCCTGAAGGAAGATGCTCTGGGTCGCGTCGAGCTGGTCCGCACGCAGGGCGGACGCTTCGTCCGGCGCGTGGCGTGTGGAGGTCGGGTCCCCGGTTCACGGCTCGTCGCACGTGTCCTTCTGGCCCGCGAACGGCGCGCCCTCACGGCTCTCGCCGGCCTCGAGGGCGTCGCCGGGATCGCGACGGGTGAAGTGCAACCGGGAGAGATCCTGCGGACCTGGGTGGAGGGGGAGCCGTTGTCCGAGGCGCAGGTCCTCCCGCGCGACTTCTTCGAGCTCCTGGCGGAGCTCGTGGGCGAGTTGCATGCGCGGGGCGTGTGCCACAACGACCTCCACAAGGAGCAGAACGTGCTCGTTCGGGCCGACGGCCGTCCCGTGCTCCTCGATTTTCAGCTCGCGAGCGTCCACGGCACTCGCGGGGCGGTCTTCGCCAGTCGCTGTCGCGAGGACCTGCGCCACGTCGCGAAGCACCGGCGCCGCTACGAGCTGCGCGGCGCGAAGGGGCCGCGCGGCGAGCGGAGGGCGCGACGCGGAGCGATCGCCTGGACCTGGCTACGCCTCGGCAAGCCTTTGTATCACGTCGTGGCCGGTGCCCTCTCGGCACGCGACGGGGAGCCCCGACGCCCCAGCAGCGGTCCCTGGCCCGAGTGGGGGGAGCCCGTCCGGCGTCCCTGACGCCACCTCTCCACGGGTGTCTCCCACACCTTTGGATCTCGGGCCGGCCCCACCTATCGTGCGCGGATGGACATCGTGATCATCGGTGCGGGCGAGGTGGGCTCGCACCTCGCGGACATCCTCTCGCGCGAGGGGCACCGCGTCAGCGTTGTCGATGCGCGGCCCGAGAAGGGCAAGCGCCTGATGGAGTCGATGGACGTCCAGGCCGTCATCGGGGACGGCTCGTCGGCGGACACCCTGAACTCGGCCGGCGCCTCGAAGGCCGACCTGGTGGTCGCCGTGACCAACAACGACATGGTCAACATGCTGGGCTGCCTCGCGGCCAAGCACCTGGGAGCGCGACGCGTGATCCTCCGCTTGCGAGAGACCAAGCGCCTCTTGGGCTACCGCTACTTCTACAAGCGCAGCCTCGGCTTCGACGTCGTGCTCTCGACGCAGGAGCTGGCTGCCGAGGAGATCGCGGCCACGGTTCGCGAGCAGCATGCGCTGGAGGTGGAGTCCTTCGCCGACGGACGCGTGCAGCTCCGGCGCCTCAGGATCCGCCAGGAGAGCGAGCTGACCTCCGAGACGCTGGCCCAGCTCCGGCTCCCGGGCGGGTTGCTCGTGGCCGCCGTGATGCGCAAGAACAACTTCTTCGTCCCGACCGGTGAGACACAGCTCGCCGCCGAGGACCAGATCTACGTGATCGGGCGCGCCCCCGACCTGGACGAGTTCGAGCTGCTCTCGGGAGCGCGCAAGCTCGGCCGTCGCAGCGTGGTCATCATGGGAGGCGGTGGCGTCGGACGCGAGATCGCGCGCACGCTCGAGGGGCTGCCGGGCATGTCGATCCGCGTGCTCGAGCGGGACCCCGCGGTCGCAAAGGAAATGGCGGCCGAGTTCACGAGCGAGGTAATGGTCCTGGTGGGGGACGGCAGCGACCTCGATCTCCTGCTCGAAGAGCGGATCGGCGAGGCCAATGTCTTCATCGCGACGACGCGCGACGACGAGAACAACATGGTCGCGTGCCAGCTCGCACGGTCGCTCGGCGTCGAGCGGACGGTTGCGGTGATCAACAAGGCGTCTTACCGGAAGATCTACGACCTGCTCGGTGTGGACCAGGCCATCTCGCCGCGCGTTCTCTGCGCGAACCGGATCCTGCGCTTCGTGCGCTCGAGCTCAGTGAACTCCATCGCCGTGATCGCGGACGGGCGCGGCGAGGTCCTGGAGCTCGAGGTCAAGCGACGTGGGAAGGGCTCACGCAAGGTGCGGAACCTGGGGCTTCCGCGCGGCACGGTCATCGGAGCGATCGTGCGCGGAGGAGAGGTGCTCATCCCCTCCGGTGACACCGTGGTCGAAGTCGGCGACCAGGTGATCTTGTTCACGCTGCCGGAGAACCTGGGAGTCGTGGAGAACCTGTTCGCGGGCCAAACCGCGCGCAAGGGTGCCTGACGCATGAACCTGCGCGCCGTCGCCTGGCTCCTGGGGTGCGTTCTCATGCTCCTCGCCGGCTTCCTCCTGGTGCCGGCCGGCGTCGCGTGGTTCTACGGCGAGTGGGTCCCGCTGCGGGCCTGTCTCTTCTCGGCGGCGATCTCGTGTGCGCTGGGGCTCGTCCTGTCGCTCCGGAATCGCGGCGCGACCCTGACGGAGGAGGGAAGCGCCAACTACTTCCGTCGCGAGG
Source organism: Planctomycetota bacterium (assembly GCA_029259655.1). Classification (GTDB taxonomy): domain Bacteria; phylum Planctomycetota; class UBA1135; order UBA1135; genus OFTM220. The sequence continues at coordinate 208 of JAJDET010000083.1, read as the reverse complement.
GACTGGCCGTCGTCGGACTCGCGTGGTTCCTCTCGGGCGCCGTCGGCGCGATCCCGTTCGTCCTGTCGGGCGAGATCGAGTCCCCGGTCGACGCCTTCTTCGAGTCCGTTTCGGGCTTCACGACCACGGGCTCGACGATCCTCTCGGCCGACGGAATCGACGGGTTGTCGAAGGCGCTGGCGTTCTGGCGCTCGTTCACGCACTGGCT
>JAJDET010000082.1 GCA_029259655.1 Planctomycetota bacterium | reverse complement strand
ACGAGGGACCGGCGCTGAGGCGCCTTCCTCGCGCACGCAGGCATCCGCCTGTGCGCGGAGAGTGCGGGACTGCGGGGAGAAGAGCGCACGACTCACTGTGGGCGTCCGCGCTCGTCACGCCGGGTACGACGGGCGACTGCGAGGCACCTCCCCCGACGACCGCGGCGCGGCTCCTAGTGGTCGTCGGACAGGTAGTGCATGAACGACATGCCGATGTCCTCGAACTGGTGAGCGCGAGGGACCTCGATGGCGTCCTTGATGCAGACCTGCTCGCAGAGCTTGCAGGAGACGCAGTTCTTCTCGATCACCTTCGCGATCGTGCTCGTCTGGGGCATCGAGTAGACCGAGTCGTCCTCGAGCGGCTCCATCACGATCGCCTCGAAGGGGCACACGTCGACGCAGAACTCGCAACCCGTGCAGAGCTCCTCGTGGACCAGGGCCTTCGGGATCTGCTTGGCCTTGATGCGCTCGACGAGGACGTCCTTGTCGTCGTCGATCGCATCGAACGGGCAGTACACGCCGCAGACCGAGCAGTTGATGCAGAGGTCCGGGTCGATGAAGTAAATTTCGCCGCTCGTGATCGCGTTCGTCGGGCACACGCGCTCGCAGATCGAACAGGCCGTGCACTTGTCCGTGATGAAGTGCGACTTCCACTGCCAGGTCTCCGCCGCCACCGGGTCGGTGAACAGGAGGACCTCGAGCTCGCTGTGGGCGTCGTAGCGGGAGCGGACGCTCGTGAACTCGAGCTTCTTGTCGAAGTCGAGCGTCGTCATGAACTGACCCGGGAAGGAGCTCGCCGTGTGGGTGAGGGCGCGGACCTTGGGATCGGTCAGCCAGCCCGCCACGAGGAGCTCGTTGCCGTTCAGCTGCACGTGGTGGCGGTAGATCGGCATCTCCTCCGGCAACCCGTAACGGAACCGGTCGCGCACCGCGGGCACCCGCGTCGGGAAGCGGAACGTGATCCGGATGTAGCCGCTCTCCTCCTCGACCGTGTAGTCGCGGCCGTAGCGGCGATCGCGCTCGAGCTTGTCCTCCTCGACACCGCGCCAGCGCGACCACTCGAGCTCCCAGCCGGGGACCTCCTCGAGCTTCGCCAGGTCCTCGGCGGGCGGAAGCTCTCCCGAGAACAGGATCGCGTCCGTCGGGCAGACCTCGACGACCGTGCGCGCGTTGTAGAGGTCGGTCGGATGGGTGTCGAGCGCGTGCGCCTTCTCGTCGTCTCCCATGAAGAAGACCTCGGGGAAGTCCTGGCAGCACGCATCGCACGCGATGCAGAGCGCCGGATCGACCCGGAAGGCCTCCTCGACGGTCTGCTGGATGGGGGTCTCGGTCGTCTCGCTCATCTAGGGAGGGTCGCTCGTGAGGGGGCCGCCGCGGCCGAGCGCCGGGCTGCGAAAACCTACCACAACTCTCGCGTGGGCAAGGACTTGCGCCCGAGCCCCGACGGGGCGCGCCAAGCGCGCCCGGCCGTCGCAAGGGATTGTATGCCAGGGCCTTGGAGCGACAACCCCGGATCGGCCAAACCCTGCCGCGAGCTAGAGGTTCTCCCGGGGTTCCCGTCCTTCCGCGGAGGACCCGGCGCAGTCGAGGCGACCCCGGACGCTCGAGCCCCGCTCGAAGGGCCCGGACCTCCGGGGGCGCGAGACGACCTGGCGCGACGCCATGCGGCTGACCGACGGCGGCAAGACCGAGACCGTCTCCTTCCAGGACGCGACCGGCGCGTGGGTCGAGATGATCCGCATCGAGGCCACGCGCGCGTCCAAAAACCAGTAGAGGCTTGGGGGCGACCGGTCGGCCGGGCTCCTAGTGAGCCTCCAGCCAGTTCGCTCCGCGGCCGCAGTCGACGACGAGCGGTACGGCGAGCTCGACGGCGCCTTCCATGCAACGCCGCACGAGCGCGGCCGTCTCGTCGTACTCACTCGCCGGGACCTCGAGCAGGAGCTCGTCGTGGACCTGGAGCAGCAGGCCGGCTCCGAGTGACGAGGCCGAGAGCTCGCGGTCCAGGTCGATCATCGCGCGCTTGATGATGTCGGCCGCCGTGCCCTGGATCGGCGTGTTCACCGCTGCGTTCTCCGCGAACGAGCGGACGCGCGGGTTCGCGGAGCGAATGTCCGCCACGCTGCGGCGGTGGCCCAGGAGCGTCTCGACGTACCCGGTCTCGCGCGCGCTCTCCTTGAGCCCCTCGATCCACTCGCGAACGCGCGGGAACGAGCTGAAGTAACGCTCCACGAACTCGCGCGCCTCGGCGACGGTCATGCCTGTCTCGCGCGCGACGCGTTGCGGGCCCATCCCGTACAGAAGACCGAAGTTGATCACCTTGGCCTGGCTGCGCATGGCGCGGTCGACGTCGCCCGGCTCGACGCCGAAGATCGCCGAGGCCGTCGCGGCGTGGATGTCGTCGCCAGCCTCGAAGGCGGCGATCAACTTCTCGTCCCCCGAGTAGTGCGCCATCACGCGCAGCTCGATCTGACTGTAGTCCGCGGCCAGGAAGACCCACTCGCCACGCTCGTCGGGTTCGCGCGGAACGAAAGCCTCGCGCAGCCGTCGCCCGCGCTCCCCGCGGACCGGGATGTTCTGCAGGTTCGGATCGCTCGAGGCGAGGCGGCCCGTGGCCGCAGAGACCTGGCTGAACGAGCAGTGGACGCGCCCGGTCCGGGCGTTGACGTAGCGCGGGAGCGCGTCGACGTACGTGCTCTTGAGCTTCGCGATCTCCCGGTACTCGAGGAGCCGCTGGACTATCGGGACGTCGCCGTACTTCTCCGTGAGCATCGCGGCGTCCGTCGCCCAGCCCGTCTTCGTCCGCTTCGGCCGCTTGACCCCCGCCGCGTCCTGGATGCGCAGCTCCTCGAACAGGACCTCGCCCAGCACCTTCGTGCTGTTCACGTTGAAGTTGCGCCCGGCGAGCTCCTGGATCCCGTGCACGTGCGTCTCCATCTCGCCCTCGAACTCGCTCGCGAGCTCCTCCAGCAGCTCGGTGTCGAGCCGGATCCCGCGTTCTTCCATCCCGGCCAGGACCGGCACGAGCGGCATCTCGAGGTCGTGGAAGAGCCCGAGCGCGCCCTTCTCCTCGAGCTCCCGCTCGAGCACCTCGCGGAGCCGCAGCGTGACGTCGGCGTCCTCGCATGCGTACTCCGAGATCTGCGCGATCGGCACCTCGTCCATCCCGATCTCCTTCTTGCCGCTGCCGATCAGCGACTTGGTAGGGATCTTCTGGATGTTGAAGTAGTGCAGGGCGAGCGAGTCGAGCCCGTGGCGTCGCGTCGACCCGGCGACGCAGAAGCTCGCGACCATCGTGTCGAACTCCGGCGGCGGCAGGCGCACGCCGTGCGCGGCGAGCACGAGCTGGTCGTACTTGAAGTTCTGACCGCAGCGCACGAGCTCGGGCGACGTGAGCAGGGGGGCGAGCTCGCCGAGGAGCGCGTCCGTGCCGCCCTCGACCACAGGCGGATCGAGGTTGAACGGGACGTAGAAAGCGTGTCCCGCCGCGGCGCAGAACGAGACTCCGACGAGCCGTGCTTCGAGCGGGAAGAGCGACGTGGTCTCGGTGTCGACGGCGAAGGAGCCGGCCTCGGTGAGCTCCGCGACCATGGCCTCGAGGCCCGCGCGATCGCGAACGGTCACGTAGTCGCGCTCGACCTCCTCCACGGGCGGGGCGTCGACCTTCGCCACGAGGGTCTGGAAGTCGAGTCGCTTGAAGAGCGCGGCGAGCGCGCTCGCGTCGGGTTCGGGCGGCCCGATGTCCTCGATGCCGCCGTCGAGCGGAACGTGCGTGTCGATCTCGACCAGCTCCAGCGACAGGAGCAGCGCGTCGCGCGATGCCTCGATCTTCTCGCGCGTCTTGGGTGTGAGCTCGTCGAGGTGCTCGAGCACGCCCGCCACGGAGCCGTGGTCCTCGATCAGCTTGATCGCGCCCTTCTCCCCGATGCCCTTCACGCCCGGGACGTTGTCCGAGGCATCGCCCATGATCGCCAGCACGTCGATCACGTGCGCGGGGTCGGTCCCGAACTTCGCCTTCACGGCTTCCGGCCCCTGGAGCACGACCTCTTCGCCCTGTTTGAACACGTTGTAGAGGCGCACGCGCTCGCTGACGAGCTGCATGAAGTCCTTGTCGCCGGTGACGATCTGGACCTCGAGGCCGGCCTCCTCGGCCTGGCGCGTCAGCGTTCCGATCACGTCGTCCGCCTCGTAGCCCTCGACCTCGAACAGCGGGATCCCGTGCGCGCGGACGACGTCGCGGATGAAGTCGAGCTGGTCGATCAGCTCCTCCGGCGCCTTCTCGCGCGTCGCCTTGTAGTCGGCGAACTTCGCGTGGCGAAAGGTCTTGCCGCGGGCGTCGAGCGCGACGGCCACGAGGTCGGGCTCCTCGGTCTCGAGGATGCGGCGCAGGGTCATCGTGAAGCCGTAGGTCGCACCGGTCGGCCGGCCGTCGGCGGTAGAGAGCCGCGACTGCGCGAGCGCGTAGTGGGAACGGTAGGCGAGCGCGGTGCCGTCCAGCAGGAAGAGCCGTTTCACGGCGAGAGCATAGGGAATGGGTCGCGCCGACGTAGACTCCGCGCCCGATGTCCACGGACCGCATCCGCTTCGCGAGCGGCGTCGACGGCCTCGAGGCGCTCGGCGCGACGTCGATCGACGACCTGTTCCGCCCGGAGGGGCTCGCGACCTTCGCGCGGGCCGAGGAAATTCCGGACTTCGTGGAGCGCGTCGTGCGCGTTCCGCTGCCGGGCACGCCCGACGCCGCTGGCCGCGTGCACGAGCGGCCGCGCGGCGCCGGAACGGGCTGGATCGTCCTGCGCGTCTTCCGTTCGTGGCGCGGCGCACTCTCGGGGCGCTTCACGCGACCGCGCAGCACGAGCGAGGCCGAGCGGCGCTGGAACCTCGCGTGTCACCTGCGAGCGGCGGGCGTCGCGACGCCGGATCTGGTGGCCGTCGCGGCGCGCGGGAACGGGCTCTGGTCGGGAACGAGCGCGCTGGTCGTGCGCGACCTCGAGCGGATGATCCCGCTCGACGCGTGGCTGCACTCGGAGATGACGGAGGAGGAGCGCCGGCTCGGGATCGAGGCGGTGGGGGCCGCGCTCGAGCGCGTCGAGCGCAGCGGGGCGGTCTTCCCGCGGTTGAGGCCGGGAGGGATCCTGGTCCTGTTGAGGGGGGAGGGCGCGTGCGGCGCGGAGATGCCGGTGGGCGGTGCGTTGCACCGCTTGCCGGGCGTCGCGATCGAGGACCTTGCCGGCGGGTTCCTGGTTGAGGGCGACGAGGAGCATCCGCGGGTGGTGGAGACCTACCGCTACGTCCGGAGCGAGATCGAGGGTCTGTTGCGCGAGGACGAGTGGGAGCTCTTCGCCGCCACGGCGAGCCGCGAGGGTGTGCAAGCCGGTGTCGCCGAGCGGAGCGCGTGAGGCGGTGTCGCGGGTACCGCGGCG
>JAJDET010000081.1 GCA_029259655.1 Planctomycetota bacterium | reverse complement strand
TCGAGACGAGCGTAGAGGACGGTGCTCGCGATCGCCGCGAGCTCCCGGGCGACGGACGCGGCGTCGCCGCGGACGCGACGCTGCCCGGTCAGCACGCTCCCGAGCGCGCGGCTGTCGCCGGCCTCGACCAGGTCGTCGGAGGCGAGCGCCCCGAGGAGCTCGTCCACCCGTCGCCACTTCTCCGTCTGGAGGTCGGACAGCGTCGTGACCTCGAGACGCAGGCGCGAGAGTCGATCCTGTATCCGCCGGACGAGCTCGTCGGCGGACACGACGCGAACGCGCACGGGGCTCGAGCGACCTTCTCCGCGAGAGGGCTCGCGATTGTCCGTGGCGACGACCTCCAGCGTCAGCTGCGATCCCTCTGCGACCTCTGCGCCGAAGAGCTCGGCGATCGACAGGCGCCGACCCGCGAGGGCCTCGCCGCCGACGGCGGTATCGGACGTGTCCTGTGCCTCGATCGCCCGCCACTCGAGCACTCCGGTCGCCAGCTCCTGCTCCCCGCGGGCGTCGGTCGCGTGCCAGGCGAGCCCCCGGATTCCGAAGTCGTCGCTGACGCGGACGCGGAGCGGGATGGCTCCACCGGGGACGGTCTCGATGTCGGAACGACCGGGGGAGAGCAGCTGAACCTGGGGCGCGCGGTCTTCGAGCACATGGATCGCGAACAGACCCGGGTCGGGGTTCGCGAGGCCCTTCTCGTCGATCAGCTCGAACCTGTAGCGGAGGCTCTTCTCGGCCGTGAGTCCGAATGCGAGGCCCGGATAGGCGGGCGGTGCACCGGGGCTCTCGGGATCGGCGAGGGAGGGATCGTTCGGGAAAGGAGCGGCGACGAGCGGGAACTCGACGTCCTCGGGCAGCACGCGGGCGATTCCACGTGCATCAGGCGGGTCGACGAGGACGTGAACGCTGACTTCGGAGCCCGCGATGACCTCGGCGTCCCGGTTGAACACCACGGTCCCCTGGACACCCGTGTACGCCGGAGGCGTCACGCGCACCGCGATCCCCGCGACGTCGGGAGGTTGCAGGACGTGCAGTCGCACGGTCGGGTCTCGATCCGTGTCGTCTCCGCCGGTGACGTGGAACTCGAGGTCCTGCTGCAACGAGCGCAGGACTCGCCGATAGGTCTCCCCGCTGCCGCGGGACAGGATCTCCTCTGCGCCGTCGGAGAAGTGCAGGACCACCTCGTCCGGCGCCACGCCGCGGGCGCGGATCAGGACCGGGACGTCGCTGCCGCGCGCGACGCGCGCGTCGATCGTCCTCCCGGTCTGTTCGACGTCGGCGATGTTGGGGATCTCGACCACGAGCTGCGTCCTCCGCGGCCACGGGACGTCGCTGCCGAGCATGCGCTCGAAGAAGATCCGGGCGTGGACGGGGCTCATTGCGAAGAGCGCCGCCGTCACGCCGACGCAGGAGAGTCCGGCGACGATTCGCGCGCCGGGGTTCCGCCGGTCGAGGACCTTCCAGACGTCGAGGTTCCTCGCGCGCTCGTCGGCTTCGCGGCAGACCGCCTGGACGAGCTCCGGGGAACCGCCGTCCGGAGAGCGCTGGAACTCGGTCGCGCTCACGAGGAGCTCGGAGAGGTCGGGTTCCTGACGCTCGATGAGCACCGCAAGCCCTGCGCGGTCGGGGATCCGCGCCAGGGGACGCACGAGCTCCCGCCAGAGGAAGAACACCGGCAGACCGATGAAGATGGCCGCGTGGAAGATGCGCACCGCGCTCGGCACGTGGAGTCCCCAGTCGGCCAGGAACGCGAAGACGAGCCAGGCGGCGGTGACGGCGAGGACCGTGCCGACGCCATGAAGGGCGACCAGGAGGACGAGGCGCGAGCGCAGCCGCCCGAGCATCCGCTCCAGGTTCGGCGTCTCCTTCAGGGCTTGCTCGTGATCCATGTCGTCAGCGCTGGAAGATGGGCAGGAAACGATAGGGGATCTCGAGGATCAGCACGGCCATTGCCGTGCCGAACGTCTCGCCGGGACCGGTTCTGTTGGGGAAGGCCCCCGAGGACTCCTGCATCTCGAGGAGCGTGTCCCTGACCTTCTCGAAGTAGGCCTCCCACTGCGAATCGCCGGCCGTGTACATCGCCTGCACGCCGTAGTAGTGGCCGTACCAGAAGAAGTAGTGGCCGCGTTCACGCAAGCCGTAGTGTTCGTTGAAGGGGTCGAGGTTCCGCATCAGGTACGAGAGACCGTCCTGGATCGCCTCGTCGGAGTAGATCCCGACTCCGTGAAGTGCGGTCACGCCCGCAGCGGTCAGCGGGAAAGAGGAGCGCGAGCTCGAACCCTTCTGGTAGTGGAAGGCTCCGACCTCGTCCTGGAACATGTGTCTGCGGAAGCGGCTGGACACCTCTTCGCGTGTGATCGCGGAGTCCACCACGTACTGGGCGGCTCGATCCACGGTGGACTTGGGCACACGGATCCCGATGTTGCGTGCGGCGCGCAGCGCGAGAACCTGGCACACCACGATCGACATGTCCGACTCGGGCGCGAACGGCTCGTAGCGCCAACCGCCCTGTGTGTTCTGGCAGTTGACGATGATGTCGACGGCTTTCTGCAGCTTGTGACGCACGTCTTCGCGGTGCGTCATGCCGTAGATCTCGGCCAGGAACAGCGTCGCGAAAGCGTGGCTGTACATCCGGGTCCCGGACATCGTGATGTAGCCGTCCTCCTTCGCGCAGGAGAGGACGAAGTCGAGTCCGCGCTCGACGGCCTGACCGAAGGTTCCCCGACCCGGGAGGTAGCCGCCGGCCAGGAACGCCATGCAGGCGAGCGACGTGACGCCGACGTGGCTGGAGATCTTGGTGTACTCGTAGTCGTTGTTGAGCTTGTAGCCGACCTTCGCCGTCCAGCTCCCGTCGCCGTTCTGCCGCTGTGCGAGCCACTCGAGCCCCATCTCGACGGCCGCAGCCTGCTCCGGCGTCACGTCCACGGGCCGGGTGAACCGGGGTTCGTCCTGCGCGAGGACCGTCGATCCGATGGTCAGGAGGAGCGCGCCGGTGACGAGTGAGCGTCGGATCATTTTCCGTTCTCCCATATCTCCCTCGGGAAGCCGCTTCCGATGTCGCGGTTGAGCAGGAACAGAGCTTCGCCGAGCCCCAGGAGCCGCAGGTCGGCCGCGCGACCCAGGTCGCCCGCCAGGACCCAGCCGCCGCGCTTCATCCCGCTGTTCCTGTCGATCAAGGTCAGGAAGGTGTCACCCGGCATGCGGTTCGCCCCGCGCTTGGTCGTGGCGATGGCGACGGTCCGCGACGACACGGCGGGAAGCGCGATACCGACGTCGTGCAGCTCGTCGTTGGGGACGCGCAAGCGGCAGGACCAGCGCTTTCCGTAGGGCAGGTGCACGGCCGTGAGGCGCGTCGTCGCCTCCCCCGGGACCATCGTGTAGTAGAAGAGGAAGGGGGCGTCGAGCTCGATGGGGCCGCGCCTGGCCAGAGGGTGGCGCGTCGTCCCGAGCACTCGGTCGTCGAGCTCGAGCTCCTCCACGAGCCGCGTGGCACCGAGCCGGGTCTGGAGCTGGAGGATGGCGCCACCGCGGCCGTCGTCTCCGGGCGTCACGACCAGATAGGTTTCTTCGGCTGCTCGGAACAGGGCTGCGAGCTCGCGCCCGCCCTCGAACTCGTAGCGCCAGGCCTGCTCGAAACGCGACAGGTCGTACCCGACGACGTGGTTCCGTTCCGGCACCGTCGACATCCGGAAGGACGGGACCACCAGCACGCCGTCCTGCGCGAAGGAGGCCTCGTACGCGTCGGGCGGCAGCGGACCTCCGAGCTCGATCTCGCCCAGGACCTGGCCGCGGTGGAGATCGACGACGAGGGCGGTCGCCGGCAACTGCCACGTGTGAGTCTGGGTCGGGAAGACCGCCAGGTTCGCGTCACAGAGCGGCGCGCGCCACACCGATCCCCGGGGGAGGTAGAGCCTCCAGAGCTCGCGACCGCGGTTGGCGTCGAAGGCCACTGCCTGGTAGTCGCCCTCGCCGGTGGAGAGGAGGACCACGAGGACGCCGCCGGACGCCGCGAGCTCCTCGACCTCGTAGCCGCGCCGCGCGCTCCACAGCGGCCACGCGAGCTTCCCCGTCCTGGCGTCGAGTGCGACCACGTCTCCCTCGTCCGCGATGACGATCCGTTCCGACGTGACGACGAACCGGAAGTCCTGGGCGTCGCGCATCCCGCGCGGAAGCGTCTCCGCGATCACGGGGTGAACGGGATCGTGCGCCTCGTGGATCTCGAGGATCACGTTGTCCCGCACTTCACGCAGGAGGGCGAGGCGAGGATTGGGCGGAGTCTCCGATTCGGCCGGTCCGGGCGGGACGTAGCCGAGCTCGAAGTACGCGCTGCTGTCCCTCCGATCGACCGTGGCCTTCGGCAGCAGGCTGCCGTCGAAGGTGGAGCCGTCGGAGGGCAACACGGGGTCGGGAGGGGCCGGAAGCTCGGCGAGGCGCTCGGAGACGGCGAACGTCCGACCACCGACCGTGACCTCGAGGTCCGGGTGCGCCGCGGTGACGGCTTCGTACAGCCCGCGCAGGAGCGCGCGGTTGCCCTCGCGCCCCAGGAGCTCGGCCAGGAGCGACAGTCGCCTGCCGTCGGCCGGAGAGAGCTCGGGGCTCTGCGACAGGGACTCGCGGACGAGGCGAGTGACGCGCTCGGCGTCTCCCTCCGCGAAGGCCTGATCGAGCAGATGATCGCTCGCGAGTCGCGCCGCGTCCGAGTGGGGGTAGAGCCGGCGCACCGCTTCGAGCTCGCGCACCGAACCGGCCTCGAGCGCGCCTTCGACCATCTCGGTTGCCCTGCGCTCGAAGGTGTCGTATGCGCGCGCGCCGCCGCGCTCGATGGCTTCGCCGATGCGCGCGGAAGCCAGGTCGAAGGTCGTGCGACCGGGAGCGAGGCGCCGCGTCCCGTAGCGGGAGAGGCAGGCGTGCAGGTCCTCGAGCTCGCCCTCGATGTCGCCCCATTGTTCGTGTGCGCGGGCCCGCATCAAGAGCACCCACAGGCCGACGGGGAGGTCCTCGTCGAGCACCTCGGGGTCGATCGAAGCCGCAGGCGCGTCGCCGCCGTCGTGCACGGCCTCGTCCCAGGCCTCGCGGGGCATGGTCTTCAGCGGGCAGCGGCGTTCGAGCTCGTCCATGGTCGCGAGCCACGCTTCGCGGTCGCGATCGCGCACGATCGCCTCGCGTTCGAGCAGCGTGTCGCGGAGGTCGTCCGACGTCGGCGCGAGCGGAAGCGCCTGCTCGAGGAGATCCAGTGCGCCTGCGACATCCGCAAGTCCCTCGCGCGCTCGTGCCGACGTGCGCAGGACGCGGTGCAGCCGCTCGGCCACCATCTCGCGGTGGGCGGGTTCCGAGAGTCGCGGCTCGAGCAGGCGGCGCGCCTCGCGCAGCCGATCCAGCGCGCCGCGCACGTCGCCCGACTGGTACAGGAGGGCGCCGTGCTGCTCGCGGACCTGCGCGAGGGTCAGGAGTGCCGAGACGTCCGCGGGATCGGCCTCGATGCGCTCGAGGGCGCGAGCCTCGAGAATGCTCCAGTCGAAGAGACCGGAGATCTCCGAGGCGTTCGCGGTGAACAGCATGCCGTTGCCCACGAGCAGGTTTCCGACCGCGACGCGGTCCGCGCGCTCGCGGATCCAGGGCAGGGAGCTGCGACGGCGTTCGAGCCCGGTCCGCTTGTCGAGGACCACGCGACCCGTACGCGTGGAAACCACGATGTGGTCGCGAGCGACGACCGCACGCGGAGAGCGCTGCATGTCGTAACCGTCGATGTGGAAGGACCACATCTGCGAGAAGCGGGGCCCGTCCAGACGCCGGCGGAAACCCGCAGGAGCGTGGAACGCCGCGATGCGCGCTCCTCCGAAGTAGAGGACGTCCTCATCGGCTCCGATGAGCGTGTCCACGTCGGCAGTTCCGCCGTGGTGCCGGAGGCTCGAGTGGTCCAGCTGCCAGAGCACGGTGCCTTCGCGCTCATCGAGTCCGAACAGGAAGCGCGAGTCGACGGGTGTCGCGATCACGGCTCCGTCGACGACGACCGGCGACGCGTTGCGCCAGTGTTGCTTCCGCGCCTGTGTCCGCCATCCACGCGTGGCGGGCAGGGGGATCTGCTCGTAGCGTGACTGCCACTGGATGCGACCGGTGTACACGTCGAGCGAGGCGACGATACCGAGCTGGGTCAGGACGATCGCGCGGTCGCTCTCGATGCGGACCGGAGGCGCGCAGAACTCCCGCTCGTGGCGCCCGAACATGTTCAGGGGGCGCTGGCCGCTCACGAGCTGCGTGGACCACAGGAGCACACCGCTGAACAGGTCGTAGCACGCAACGTGGAAGTCGACTCGACCCTGCATCAGGTAGCAGGGGACGATCACGCGGGATCCGGAGACGACTGGAGGTCCGGCCAGGATCATGCGCTCTGCGAAGCTGCCGCTCTCTCCGTCCCAGAGGGGCGACGGCGAATGGTCCCAGAGCAGGTCTCCGGTCTCGCGGTCGAAGGCGAACAGGCGCCGTTCGGGGATCGGGACCGTGATCCTTATCCCCTGATAATCGGTGTAGCCGAGCCGCGAGTGCGGGACCTGCATCGGAGCGACGACGACCGAACCGGAGACCGCGGGGGCCACGAGCGTCGCGGCGTGGTCGATGCCCTTGGAGAGATCGCCCGGCTTGTTGCCGGTCCAGCCCGGGATCTCGCGCGACTCCCAGCGGCGCGCTCCGGTGTAGGCGTCGAAGGAGAGGACCTGCCAGGCCGTCGAGACGATCACGTCCTCTCCGGCGAGGATCGGAAAGATGTTGTGGAGCGAGTGATGGTCCCGGTAGGGACTCTTCGGGAGGCTCTGGGTCCAGGCGTCGGCGAAGTCTTCCGGAACCGGACCACCGCCCTTGCCCGGGCCTGTGGTCCGCAGCTCGGCGGGGGGCTCGTTCGCGAGTGCGGACGCGTCCAGGAGGAACTCGGCGGCGTCGATCCGGCGCTTCGCCCCCTCGCTCGGCTCGGTGCCGAAGAGGGCGGCGATCTCCGTCGCTCGTAGCCACGCACCCTGGGCGTCCCCGATGTTCCCGAGCTCCATCTCCAGGTCGCCCAGCGTCCACCAGCCGCGTGCAGCAGCCCTCGTCAGCGGCCAGCGAAGGCCGACCTCGACCAATGCGCGTCGGTCTCCACTGGCTCGTGCGCTCGCGAGCGCCAGCTCCGCCGCCTTCTCGTAGCGTTCGCGATAGAGATCACGGGCCTCGCGCGGAAGGCTGCGGAGCTCGTCGTTCGCCCAGGCCGCCGCCCCCGCGTGGAACGGGAGGAGTGAAATCTGTCCGCGCGAGTCCTCCATGCGTCCCGGGAGAACGTCCCCCTCGTGCGACTCGATCAGACGTTGAAGGCTGGTAATCGCCTCGGAGTAGCGCTGGGCGCGAAGGTGATCGCGCGCGTTCTGCATGACCGCGCGCGCGTCGCGCGTCTCCGGGATCGCGAAGAGGCGCACGTCGTCGCCGGGCTCCTGCGCTCGAAGCGCGGAGCTCGTCGCGCCCGCCGCGAGGGCGAGCGTCAGAACGCGTGCCAGGGCTCTCGTCATGGTGCGTCGTCGAGGAAGCGGGTCCGCCGTGCATAGTATCCCCGCCGGCGGGGCCTTCCGGGGCCGTGAACGGTGTCGCGCCCCCCTCATACGAGCTCCATCCGCTTTCGCAGGATCCACTCGGCGGAAAGCAGCACGAGGGCGAGGAGCATCGTCCCCCAGTGGTCCCAGGCGTCCTGGAGGCGCGAGGAGATCGGCTCCCTGCGCTCCTCTCCGCCCGGGAACTCGGCCAGGAGCTCCGAGAGCCCCTTGAAGTCGACGGCCCGTCCGCCGGTCAGGGTCGAGAGCGCCGCGAGCGTCTCGGGATCCGGCGCGGGGTTCTGGCTCTCGCGTGACGGCAGGATGACCTCGAATTCGATCGACGAGACGCGCGTCCCGTCGACCTCGATCCAGGCCTCGTAGAGCCCGGGGCGTTCGGGCTGGAACGACGTCCGGAAGAAGCCCGGCCGCCCCGGCACGCCCACGAGTGTGAGCTCGTGTTCGCGTTCGTCCGGGTCGAGCCACCCTCCCTCGAGCGCCGGGCGCTCGCTGGGGTGGTAGTCCTCGTCCAGTGCGCGGGCTTCGATCCCGATCCGCTCGTCGAGGTTGTAGGAGTTGCGCGGGGTCTCGATCCGGTAACGGCGGTCACCGCTCTTGAGGCGACCGAGTGCGAGCCAGCGGATGGAGTTGCGCCAGAAGCGCTCGTGATATCGCTTCCCGTACCGCCAGTACCAGCGCCAGGTCGAGTCGATCGCCAGGAACATCGTGCGCCCCGACGGGTAGTACCCCGTGACCAGGAGGGGGTAGCGCTCTTGTTGCGAGTTCAGGTCCGTGGGGTGCCGCAGGAGGACCTGCGCGCCCGGCTTGCTGCGCGTCACCGGTGAGTACCAGTAGAAGCCCGAGAGCCCGCCCTCGTCCTCCCACAGACGGCGGTTGGTCTCGGTCTCGGCGTGGAGCCTGACGATCTCGTGCGGGTTCGTCGGGTCCTCGAGAGTCGGCCGGTAGGGGTAGCGCGTGTCGCCTTCGAAGCCGTGGACCGTGCTCGCGTCGAGCACGACGGGAAGGAGCTCGCGCAGCGTGTCGTCGAGGACGAACGTCCGCGGGTTGTCGAACTCGCCGGCCTGGAACAGGAGCCCGCCGCCGCCCGCGACGAACCCGCGCAGGGATTCCACGAACTCGTCGACCCGCGCCGGGTCCGAGGAGATCTCGCCCGGGTTCACGTCGCCCAGGATGATCACGTCGTAGCTGTCGAGCAGCGTCCGCCGATCCGTCGGCACCTCCTGCAGCGGCGGCAGCCCCTCGGAGCTCTCCTGCGGGAAGTCGGGCGTGGCCGAGAGCAGGAAGCACTGGAACTCGATGTTCTCGTCGGCCCGCTTGAGCAGGTCGAGCGCGAGCCGCCGGTATTCCCAGCGCGGATAGCCCTCGACGTAGAGCACGCGGATCTTCTCGGGCGACACGGGGACGGTGATCTCGCGCTCGTTGTCGTCGACCAGGGTCTCGCCGGGCAGGGGGGGGACCGATACCCGGAAGCGCCGCTTGTCGGCGTCGAGCGCCGCGCCTCCCGGCGGCGCAACGAGCACCACACGCTGGCCGCGTTCCGAGAGCTCGATGTCCTCGACCGCGACGGTCCGCGGCAGGCTCTGGTCCTCGAAGAGTTCCTCCAGGATCACCTGTGCCGTCTCGTTCTGGGTTCCGCGGCCGGTGACGCGAACGGTGATGGCGAGCTCGTCGCCCTCGAGCGCGTTCTGCGGTGCCTCGACGAGCTCGACGATCGCGTTCAGCTCCGGACGCGTGTCGCCCAGGACGACCGTGTGCACCGGGATTCCCGCCGCGCTCGCCGCGCGCGCCGCGTCGAGGACGGGGATCCCTCCGTTGGAGCGCCCGTCGGACATCACGACGACGTCGGTGATCGAGTGGCCGCGCAGGGCCGCGAGCACGTGTGAGAGCGCGTCGCCGAGGTGCGTCGCATGACCCGAGGCCGTGAGCTCCGCGGAGCTCGACATGGGGGTCGCTTCTTCCGTGAAGCGGTACATGCGAACGTCGTAGTCACTGTCGGCGAGAGCGGGCAACAGCACCTCGTCGAGTCCGGCGCGCGCGAGATCGACACGTACGGCTTCGCCCGGAGAGCGGGGGAGCAGACGGTCGACGGCGGAGCGCATCGCTTCGTCACCGGAGTACGACTCGCGGCGCTGCATGCTGGCCGAGTCGTCGACCAGGACCACGACCTCGGCCGGGTACACCTCCTCGCGGCGCTCGATCACGACCGGCCGGCACAGAATGAGGAACAGGACGAGGAGTGCCCCGAAACGCAGGGAGGAGAGGACGGCGCGCGGCGCAGGTCCGACCGGCTCCTTCCTGTAGGAGACCCAGGCCACGAGGAACAAGAGGGGCAGCACGACCAGCACGGCGACCCAGGCCTCCGGCGCCTCGTGCAGCCGGAAGGTGTTGCGCGGCACGGTGTGCGCGCCTTCCTGCAGGAACATCACGGGTTCCACCTCCGCCTGCGGCCGATGAGGCCGGCCCAGAGCGACTCGAGGATCAGCGCGAAGAGGCAGAAGCGCGCGAAGCCGCGCCAGAGCTCGCCCGTGTGGGCGTCCTCTCCCGCGTCGTCGCTGCGTGCTCCAGTGCCGGGGACGATCGGCAGGAACGCCGGGTGCAGTGCGGCGACCTCGTCCCCCGAGATCCTCGACAGGTCACCCTCGTCGTCGTCGAACTGCACGGAGAAGGCGAGCTTCGTGCCCTCCATCTCGACGTACCACAGCCCGACCTCGTCGAGCGGCGGCAGCGGGGGGAGGAGCCACACGCCGCCGGCGTCCACGGGCTCGCCCTCGAGGCTGCGCGACTTACCGTCGGGGCGAACCAGAGTCATCATGCGTGGGAAGGTGTCGACCTCGAGTGCGAGCGCGTGCCCGACCGGCGTGTTGCGCAAGCCCGGTCGAGGGCGCCCGGCATGCCGGACGAGCTCGTGGACGAAGGGCACCAGGCTCTTCGGTGACTCGGGCAGCCGCGTCCACCCAGGGTCGATCGACGTCGTCCAGAGGAAGACCCGGCCGCGATCGTAGGCACGCTCGAGCAGGAGCGGGCTCGCGTTCTCGTCGTCCAGGCTCGCCAGGACGCGCGTGTCCTCGAGCGGAGTCGTCGCGAGGAACGCGTAGATCGGCGCCTCGCTGAAGAGCGGTCGCCAGCGATCGTCGGCGAAGAAAGCGAGCGCGGGGTGTTCGTCGTCGAACGTGCTCGCGCGGAAGTAGCCCTCGCGCCGGCTCTGGACCTCGACGCGGCGGAGGATCTCGGCAGGCAGGAGTCCGGTGCCGTCGGAGCGAAAGAGCCGCGCGTTGTAATTCTCCGGCACCACGCGATCGCCGACGGTGATGATGAGCGCGCCGCCCTCCGACACGAATTTCTCGAGCTGCTCGACGGTACGGGTCGAGACGCTCTCCACGTTGGCGAGCACGACGACGTCCTGCTCCGCGAGCTCGAAGTCGCCGGCCGCCAGGACGACCGGCGGGATCACCGTCGGCTCGAACGGTGCGAAGCCCTGCTGGAACCCACCGTCGTCCAGGGGCTCGAGCACGGCGCGCAGGAAGCCGACCTCGTCCCGGTCGATGTCGGGGTGGGGGTCGCCGTTGACGAGCAGGACGCGCAGGCTCGGCGGCACGGAGACCACGCGGAAATGCGAGTCGTCGATCGCGAGGCCGTCTCCCTGGAGCCGCGCCTCCACCACGTGGTGTCCCGACGAGCCGAAGACGATCGGGAACACGGCCTCGAAGCGGCTGCGTGCAGGGACCTCGATGCTGCGGACGGGCTGGCGCTCGCCGTCGACGAAGAGCACCAGGCGGACGCCGCTCGCGATGTTCGCGCCATGGTTGCGGACCGTGACGCCGATCTCGGTCGGGATACCCGGGCCGAGGATCTGCCCGATCGAACGGATCGAGTCGACGCCCAGGTTGGGCGGGACCGGTGCTATCGGACCGAGGTCCTCCACGATGACCTTGACCCCCAGCTCGTGCAGGCGGTCGAGCGGTCGGGTCGCGGCGGCGCCCTCCGTGGACGGTGTCCCCTCCTCCTCGGAGCTCCAGACGCTGTTCGCGAAGGTCTCGCGCTGCATGTCCGTGAGCAGTCGGACCTCGAGCCCCCCCGCGACGACACCGGTCTCGTCCTCCTCGGCCAGCCGCACGACCTCGGCCAGCGCCGCGTCGAGGTCGAGCTCCTCTGCCCGCGGCACGACGAGCGTCGAGAGGACCGAGAGCGCGTCCTCGGGTGAACGCCAGGAGAGGAGGCGAGGCGATCCGGCGGCAGCGATCAATCGCACGCGGTCGCCGCGTTCGGCGTCGAGGTCTCCGAACAGCTCGCGCGCGCGCTCGAGGATGCGCTCGAAGACGGAGTCGACACTCTCGCGGTATCCCGTCGAGGCGGACGTGTCGAGCACGCAGACGACGTCGCGCCGCGTCTCGGTCAACTGGGCGAGCGGGCTCTCCGTGCTCGTGAAGGGGCGTGCGAGGGCAAAGGCCAGGAGCGCGACCGCTGCCATCCTCAAGAGCAGGAGGAGCAAGTTCTCGAGCTGGGACCGCCGGCGGGTCCGCTTGTATGCAGCCATCACGAACCGCATCGCAGCCCAGGGCATCGGCCGGTGGCGCTGGCGGTTCAGGAGGTGGATGACGAAAGGGACCGCGGCCAGGAGCGCGCCGAAGGCCAGGGCCTGGTGCTGGAATCCCTCGAGGAACGGCATCAGGCGCGAGCTCCTCCGCGTGCCCGTGCAGTCCGGCGCGCGAGATAGGTCGAGAGCACGACGTCGAGCGCCGTGGAGGTCGAGATCTGTACGAAGTCGAGCGAGAGCGACCGCGCGTGACGGTGCAGGGCCGCGTTGTGCCGCTCGACTTCCTCGAGGTACGCCTGTCGGATCGCCTTCGCGTCGATCTTCACGCGACCGCCGCCCTCGAGCCCGTCGAGGCGCAGGAGGCCCGCGTAGTCGAAGGCGAGCTCCTGCGGATCGAGGATCTGGAAGAGGATTGCCTCGTGGCCTGCGTGCCTCAGCCGCCGCAGCCCACCGACGACACGGTCGAGGTCGTCGAGGAAGTCGGAGAACACGATCACGATCCCGCGCCGCCGCAGCCTCGTTCCGACCCACGAGAGGACGTCGCCGACGCGCGTCTCTCCACTCGGCTCCGATTCTTCGAGGACGCGAATGATGTCGGCCTGCTGCGCGGGACCGCTCCCGGGCGGGACCTTGTTCCGCGCCTCCTCGTCGAACACGACGAGCCCGGAGGAGTCGCGCTGCGAGAGGACGAGGTACGCGAGCGACGCCGCGCACCAGCGCGCATAATCGAACTTGCTCCAGCGTCCCGACGCGAAGCCCATCGACTCGCTCGCGTCGACCAGGAGGTGACAGTCGAAGTTCGTCTCCTCGATGAACTCCTTGACCACCAGGCGGTCGGACTTGGCGAAGATCTTCCAGTCCACGTGGCGCATCTCGTCGCCGTGGACGTACTGGCGGTGCTGCGCGAACTCGCTCGCGCTCCCCCGGTGCGGGGAGCGGTGCTGTCCGGACATGTAGCCCTCGACGACCGTACGGGCGACGAGCGACAGCCCGGAGAGCCGGTCGATGAGCGCCGGATCGAGAGCCCCGAACTTCGGGCCAGCCTCGGCCATCGGCTCAGACCCCCGACTTCACGCCGGGGACGCCGGCTCCGACCTCCGCCGCCGGATCGACCTCGTCCAGGAGCCGGTCGATGATGTGGTCCGGCGTGATGCCCTCCGCCGCTGCGGAGAAGTTGGTGACGATCCGGTGCCGCAGCACGGGGTGCACGACGGCGCGCACATCGTCGATCGAGACGTGGTTGCGCCCGGCTATGGCGGCGTGCGCCTTGGCACCGAGCACGAGGAACTGGCTCGCGCGCGGTCCCGCACCCCACGTCACCCACTCGCGCAGGAACGGCTGCGGCTCATCCGACCGAACGCGTGTGCCGCGCGTGAGCGACAGGACGTAGTCGTACACGTGGTCGGCCACCGGGACGGAGCGAATCGAGCGCTGCATGCTCATCAACTCCTCGCCGGTCAGGACGCAGGTGAGCTCCTCCATTTCGCCCGCGGTCGTGCGTCGCAGGATCTCGCGCTCCTCGTCCTTCGTGGGATAGGGCACGTGGACCATGAACATGAACCGGTCGAGCTGCGCCTCGGGCAGGGGATAGGTGCCCTCCTGCTCGATCGGGTTCTGGGTCGCGAGCACGAAGAACGGCTCGGGCAGGGGGTGCCTGCGCCCGCCTGCCGTCACCTGGCGCTCGACCATCGACTCGAGCAGCGCGGCCTGCGTCTTGGGCGGCGTGCGGTTGATCTCGTCCGCGAGGACCACGTTGGCGAAGATCGGACCCGGCGCGAACCGGAAGCTCCTCGCGCTGGTCTCGGGATCCACGTGGAGGATGTCGGTCCCGGTGATGTCGCCGGGCATCAGGTCAGGCGTGAACTGGACCCGATTGAAGGAGAGGTCCAGCGTCTTCGCGAGGCTCGAGATGAGCAGCGTCTTCGCCAGGCCGGGCACACCGACGAGCAGGCAGTGCCCGCGCGTCAGGATCGCCAGCAGGAGCTGGTCGATGACCGCTTCCTGGCCGACGATCACGCGATGTAGCTCGCGCTTCATCCGGGCGTGGCATTCGCGCAGCTCGTCGAGGGCGGGTCCGGTGGTCTCGGACATGGTCGGTGGGGGTCGGAGGGTGGAGGAGGAGTGGACGAGGACGCGGGGTCCGAAGGAGACGCCGCGGGCGGGACGGACCGGCGGCGCCGAGCTTCCCTGGAACCCCGATCGGTGGGAATGGGGGCGCATCCCACCCTTAGATTCGGAGATCATGCCGCTGCGCGTTAGCCCTTGAAACGCATTCGAGTGCCCGGGCCTACGGATCGGGAGCCCAGCGAGCACCCCGTTCACACAAACCGAACCGGCTCTCGAGCGTGCCCGTCGTCGTGAGCGAACGGGCGCGGACCGGTCTCTGTGGTCATAAAGCGCCCGGGGGGCGGGGGATAGGGCACCGGTGAGGCCCCTCGGCTCGCCGGCTGCTCAGTCGCTGACGGCGGACAGGACCCAGAGGGTCGTCCGATCGAGGACGAACAGGCGGTCGCCCGAGGCGTGGACGCTTCCGCCGGCGCTCTCGCTCCCGAAGCCGGGCGCGAGCGGCCTGTAGTCCAGGAGGTAGAGCTCGCGTTCGCGGTCCAGGTAGTAGAGGCCCCGGTCGCTCGAGAAGGCCACCCGGTGGTCCGAGATGGCCGCGGTCCCCGCGAAGGTCTCCTCGCGCCCGAGGAACGGCGAGTCGTGGCGGGCTCCGGTCGCGGTTCGCCAGGAGGAGAACACCCGGCGAGCGCCCGAACGAGCGAACACCAGGGCCTCGTCCCCGTCGCCGGTCGCGAACGCCATCGCCTCGCCGATCGAGACGGGCTCGCGCGCGAGCGGCTCCTCTCCCCGGGCGGTGGCGCGCCCGTGCAACCAGTAGAGGCGGTCGGAGTCCTGCGGAGCCCAGACGATCACGCGTCCATCTCCTGCCGGCGCCACGGCGGGCTTCGCGTTCGTCGCCCAGGCGTTCGTTCCCGTCGTGCGCCGGCGGTTCTTGACGCTCCACAGCACTCTGCCGTCCAGCACTTCCACGAGCGCCCCCGCGCCGACTTGAGTCCCGACGAAGACGGCATCCCCGACGACTGCCAGCGGTTGACCCGGCAGCGAGTCGCGCGGCAGCGAGCCCGCGCGCGGGGCGCTCCCGGGAAGCCCCGAGCCCTGCGCGAGGAGGCGAACCCATCGCGGCCGCCCGGTCGCGAGGTCGAAGCAGGCGAGCGACGCGCGCACGTCGCCCTCGTACTGACGGACCTGGGCGAGAATGCGGCTCCCGACCACGACCGGACCGGGCTGGAACTCGCTGGAACCGAAACCGGCGTAGCGTTCGTCGGGGGCGAACCCGCCGTCTTCGGAGACGAGGATGTCTCCGACGACGGCCCACGTGAGCGAGGGGAGGTCGTCGCGCGAGAGCCTTCGAGCGGAGACAGGACCGGGCGGGCGAAGGCGCAGGAGCGCGTTCGGCTCCGCGGACCCCGGTGTGCCCCGGCCGTGAACGATCAGCACGTCGGAGCCCGCGCTCACAGGAAGGAGCGGCCAGTGTCGCGGGTCCGCCGCGAAGTGGCGCGGCGCGGGAATGCGCACGGCGACGGGCAGGAGCTCCGAGGGTTTGAAGCTCGCCTGGACCGCGCGTCCCCTGGATCCGACGACGACCACGCGATCCCTGAGCTGCGCGGCGATACGGCCGTCTTCCAGGAACGCGAGGCCCGGTGTGATCCCCACGGGTCGCGGAATCCTGGTCGAGCGGAAGACCTCGGAGCTGTTCACGAGCTCCAGGCGCTCCACGAACTCGATCCGCGCCGCGCGTGTCCAGGGGGCCTCTTGCTCTTCGTCCGGATCGCTCGCGAGCGACCGCACGGCTTCCTCGCGGGCGGCCAGCGCCTCGGCGAGCGCGGGCGCTCTGACGAGCTCCGCGTGGCGTCGGCCTCGCACGCACCAGAGGCCGGCGTAGTGTGGGCTGCCCGCTTCCAGCTCGAGGTCGGCGAGCGCGATGCAGGCCGCGGTCGCGGCGTGCGTACCCGGGTTGCGCCGCTCGACGCCGGCCAGGAGGTGCGGCGCGAAGCCGGCGCTCTCGAGCTCGACGCGCGCGAGCGCGCCGAAGCGCTCCGACCACGCCGCGCGTTCGTCGACCGACAGCTCGAGGAGTCGCTCGAGCACGGCTTCCTCCACGCCGACGGTCCAGCGGCTCCCGTCGACCGAGCCGCCCCTTGGAGCCACGGACTCGCCCGTCTTCGTGAGCGTCAGGGCCGAGCGCCAGGCTTCGAACGCTCCGGAAGTCGCTCGACTCCGCTCCGCTTCCGCGGAGGCCACGGAGGCCGCGGAGCTCTCGCGTGTCGCCCAGAGCTCGTCGCCGCGAACCAGCGCTTCGGTCGCCGGGCGCGAGACGGGCAGGAACGCGTCGTTGTTGAGCGGACCCTCCTCCGCCACCAGCGGCAGGAGGGCGAAGGCCCAGACTCCGATCACTTGCGGAGGGCGCCTGCGGGATCCAGGAGCGAGCGCCGCTCGCGCTCGAGGTAGAGCGGGTCGCTCTGAGCTCGCAGGGTCAGGTCGAGCTCCGTGCGTTCGGCGCTGAGCTCCGCGTGCAGAGCGCGCAACACGCTCTCCTCGGAGGCGAGGCGACGGTGCTCTTGCAGCGCGGGGCGCAGTCCGAGCAGAGCGATCTGGACACCGAGGCCGACCGGGACCCAGACGGGAGCCCAGTTGAGGATCGCTCTCCCGGCCCGGCGGACGACACGAGTACCTCGCACTGGATCAGCCGAGGACGCGGGCACCGTAGACGGCACCCTCCCCGAGCTCCTCCTCGATCCGGATCAGCTGGTTGTACTTGGCGACGCGATCCGACCGGCAGGGTGCACCGGTCTTGATCTGGCCCGTGTTCGAAGCGACGGCGAGGTCGGCGATGGTGGCGTCCTCGGTCTCGCCGGAGCGGTGGCTCATCACGCAGGTGAAGCCGTTCCGGTGCGCGAGGGCGATGGTCTCCAGGGTCTCCGTCAGCGTCCCGATCTGGTTGACCTTGATCAGGATCGAGTTGGCGGCGCCCTTGTCGATGCCCTGCTGGAGGCGCTCGACGCTCGTCACGAAGAGGTCGTCGCCGACGAGCTGCGTCTTCGAGCCGAGTCGTGCCGTGAGCTCGCGCCAGCCCTCCCAGTCGTCCTGGTCGAGCCCGTCCTCGATGCTGAAGATCGGGAACTTGTCGCACCAGTCCTCGTAGAAGGCGGCGAGCTCCGAAGCGGAAAGCGCCCGACCGTCGATGTGGTAGGCGCCGTCCTTCAGGAACTCCGAGGACGCGGCGTCGAGGGCGATCTTCACGTCGCTCCCCGGTTGCAGGCCCGTCTTCTCGATCGCGGAGAGGATCAGCTCGACCGCCTCCTCGTTGGAAGCGAGGTTGGGTGCGAAGCCGCCCTCGTCCCCGACTGCCGTCGCGAGTCCGCGCTCGCGGCACACGCTCTTGAGCGCGTGGAACACCTCGGTGCCCATGCGCAGCCCCTCTGCGAAGCGCGTTGCTCCGAAGGGCATGATCATGAACTCCTGGACGTCGACGTTGTTGTCGGCGTGTGCGCCCCCGTTGAGGATGTTCATCATCGGGACGGGCAGCACGCGTGCGCCGGCGCCGCCGACGTAGCGGTAGAGCGGTTGGCCCGTCTCCTCCGCGGCGGCCTTCGCGACCGCGAGCGAGATGCCCAGGATCGCGTTCGCCCCGAGCCGCTCCTTGTTCTTCGTCCCGTCGAGCTCGATCATCGTCCGATCGACGGTGCCCTGGTCGGTCGCCTCGTGTCCGACGAGGTGCTGGGCGAGCTCGGTGTTGACGTTCTCGACGGCCTTGAGAACGCCCTTGCCGCCGTAGCGTCCCTCGCCGTCGCGCAGCTCGTGAGCTTCGTAGATGCCGGTGCTCGCACCAGAGGGGACCGCGGCGCGACCGAAGGCGCCGCTCTCGAGCGTCACCTCCACCTCGACCGTCGGGTTGCCCCGGGAGTCCAGGATCTCCCGGCCGTGCACCATCATGATCTCGCTCATGGTCGGGAGGAGACTACTCCATGCCCGCCCCCTGATTAAGGTGCCCGGCGGGGTTTCCCGGGCCTCCCGGGCCCGGCGGGTACCCTCCGGACCCGCGAGCGGTCCCGTCGGGGCGGAGCGGCGCTGTCCGACTGGATGGACCCGCGCCTCCTGACCTATGTTCTGGGGCTCGAGACCCCTGGCCTTGAAGCGCATCTACCTGCTCCCGAACCTGGTCACCCTGGCGAACGCCTTCTGCGGGCTGCTCGCCATGGCGAAGGCCGTCGACGCCCTGGCCGCCGCCGACCCGGCGATCTTCTACCGGAAGATGGACACGGCCTGCATGCTCATCTTCCTCGCGATGGTGTTCGACGCCCTGGACGGGAAGATCGCTCGCATCACGAAGAGCTCGAGCGAGTTCGGGGCCCAGCTCGACTCCTTCTCCGACATGCTGACCTTCGGCGTCGCGCCGGCGCTCCTGGCGAAGGTCCTGATCGAACACGAGGGGCCTCTGCTCGAATACAGCGGACACCCGCGCCTGCACTTCCTCGCCGCCGCCTCCTTCGCTCTGATGGCGATCCTGCGCCTGGCCCGTTTCAACCTGGAGAGCGAGTCGGAGGAGTCGCACCACGAGTTCAAGGGACTTCCGTCGCCGGCTGCGGCAGGTGCGCTGACCGGGACGATGTGGCTCTACCTCGTTCTGCGGCGACCCGAGGTGGTGGAGATGACCGAGGGAGCCTGGACCCCGTTCGGTCGTCTCATGGGCTGGATGGAGGCGATCGAGTGGACACCGCTCTTCGGATGGCTGCCGGTCGTGCTCGTCTCGCTCATGATCGGGCTCGGCCTGCTCATGGTGAGTCGCGTGCCCTACGCCCACCTGATGTCGGCACTGGCGCGAGATCGCAGCCAGTTCTTCACGCTCGTCGGAACCGTGTTCGGCCTGTTCCTGTTCTTCCTGGCACCGGTCCCCGGGCTCTTCCTCGCGTTCAACGGGTTCGCGCTCTACGGCCTCCTGCGCTACCTCGTCGGGAACCGGCGCGCGGCCCGCGAGCGTCGCGCCGTCGGCACGGGATGAGCGAGCCGGTCCTCTGCGCGGTCGGACTCGGGAGCAACCTGGGGGACCGCGAAGCGCACCTCGCGAGCGCCGTCGCGCGACTCTCCTCGGAACCGGGCCTCGAGGTCGTCGGCGTGTCGGAGTGGATGGAGAACGCGGCCGTGGGGGGGCCCCCGGGTCAGCCCGACTACCTGAACGGCGCCTGTCTCGTGCGGACGGCGCTCTCTGCCGAAGAGCTCCTGGCGTGCCTCATCCGGATCGAGGCGGACCACGGCCGGGACCGCTCGCACGAGGAGCACCACGGGCCGCGGACGCTCGACCTCGACTTGCTCGTGCACGGCCGGACGATCGTCCGTTCCCACGAGCTCTGCGTGCCGCACCCGCGCATGCTCGAGCGCGACTTCGTCCTGACACCGCTCGCTGCCATCGCTCCCGGACTGGAGTTGCCGCACACCGGGCGGTCGGTTCGCGAGGAGGCCGCTCGCCTGGCCGGCGAGCGATGATCGAGCGCGTGGAGGAGCCGCGCCTCGCGGCCGCGTGGTGCGCAGGGGCTCGCGACGACGGGTTGTCGCTCGGGTTCGTCCCGACCATGGGCGCG
>JAJDET010000009.1 GCA_029259655.1 Planctomycetota bacterium | reverse complement strand
GGACCGCGTAGTCGCCTATCGCGTGGGTCTGGTCGGCGCCGGCGGTCCTCCCGCTCGCCCCGCGCGCGACGACCCACGCGCCGACGACCGGAGAGCTGTCGGAGAGCCGCTGGACGGTGCCGGTGACGCTCGCGAACGTGCCCGAGGGGTAGGCCGTGCGCATCCCACCCTCTTCGTCGATCGAGAGGCTGCGATGCGCGATCACGGTCCCACTCACGAACGGGTACATCGTGGCGCCCGCGTTGCCGCTGTGGTCGAGGCCGAGCAGGTGTCCGAGCTCGTGCGCGACGACGTCCTCGACATCCATGGCCGAGGAGGCGGCGTTCGTGCTGAACGTGAACTGCGAGCCGTTGAAGAGGATGTCCGCGTCCGAGATGAGCCCGCTCGAGAAGAACCAGACGGGCGTGATCGCGACGATCCCCGAGCCGCCGGGGAAGAAGCCCGAGGTATTCGACTCGTCGAACGTCACGAGATGGATGTCCGTCGCCGCGAAGTCCGTGCGGGCCTGGCTGGCCGGCGTCGTGTCCTCGACCAGATTGATCGTCGACCCGGTGACGTCGTTCCAGGAGCGGAACGCGCTCCGGATGGACGTCTCGTGGCTGCCGTCGGAGATGTCGTCCGACCCGGTCGAGTTGATGACGATCGAGACGGAGCTCGGAACAGGCCAGAAGAGCGGATTGCCGTTGCTCGGGTTGTGGAGTCGGACGTGGGCCAGGGCGCCCGCACAGAGGGCACTGGCGGCCAGGGCGAGGAGCACTTGACGTCGTCTCACGCTCAGTCTCCCTGCGATTCCTTGCCCTGCAGCACGCGAGCGCGCCGCGCGGCCGATGCGGCGTGAATCTCGGAAACGACACTCGCGTAGGCGTGGACTCCGCGGGCGGGCGCCTCCTCGACGCTGCGTGTGGCGGGATTGGCGAGCTGGAGCCCGGCCATGTCACGCACGAGTCGAACGGCGCCGCTCTCGATGCGTTCGAGCTCGAACTTGCCCTGGGCGAGGCCGACAGGCATGCGGATACCGCTCGTGCTCTTGGGAGACAGGAAGAGGAGCACCTCTTCTCCCGCCTCGAGGCGGGGCATGCCTGCCAGCAGGAGACCCCGGCCGTCCTCGAGCACGCCGCCGGGCAGCGTCACCATGCGCCGGTCCAGCTCGTCGCCCCAGAAGGTGCGGTCGACGTCGATCACGAACTCGGTCTCGATCAGGCCCCGCGCACCGAGCCGCGACGTGGACGAGACGACCTCGCCCTGAACGATCAGGTCGGCCGCGTCGACCATCGCAGTGACGGTCATGCTGCGCGCCGTGCCGGCCTCGACGGAAGTGTCGTGGCCGAGCGAGGCAGCGAGGAGTGACGCTCCTACGAAGATTCCGATCGCGGGAAGAACGAGACGCATTGTTGGGGGCTCTCTCGACGGTGCGTGGCGTGGTGTAGCGGCACGCGGCCGGAGTGGGGTCGGCCGCGGTTCCGAAGCCCCCGGACGAGGGCAACGGATCCAATCGGTAGCCCGGATTCGCGTTCTTGAGACCGGCGGCGGAAGATGCGTCGGTCTCACACAGCGGGAAATCGTTTCGTCCAGGAGTCCTCCGTAAGAAGACTCCTAGGGCTCCACGACGATCTGGCCGCGACCGGTCAACGCGACGCTCGGCGTGCCCAGGTAGGGGGAGCCGAGCGGGTCCGTGACGACCCACTGCAGCCAGAAGGTCTGGTTCGCGAAGGCCGGGTCGTCGGGGACGTCGAACGTGACCGAGGCGTAACCGGCGGAGGGATGTCCGGGCGGACCGCTCGTCCGTACGCGGCGAATCTCGAGCGGGCGGACGTGGAGCGTGCAGCCGTAGTACCCGAATACGGACAGGTCGAGCGGCAGCATCCACGGGTACCAGGCCGGGAGGTCGTCTGCGACGAACAGGAAGGCGGGCGTTCCCGCGAGGGCGCCGCGCAACTCGCAGGTGAAGCCCGCGCTCCCCATGCGCGCACGACCCACGCCGTGCAGCGTCGGGACGACGCCGGAGATCATCCGGGAACAACCGTCACCGGAGACCTCGAAGAGGGCATTGGGCTCGGCCCACGCATCCGGCTCGAGGACGACCAGGTCGCGCACGAGGGGCGATCCGCCGGTGAAGGGCGCCGCAGCGCCCCACACCCCGGAGCCGAAGCGCTCGAGCTCCGCCTCGCCCGGATCGTGGGCCCGCCCGTCCCCGTTCCCGTCGACGAGCCGCGCGACCCGCTTCGAGAACCCGTAGAGGTAGGCCAGCTGGACCTCCTCGCCGCAGACGTCCAGACCGAGGATCTGGTCGAGAGGCTCGGGCGTGGGTCCGGAGTAGCTCCCGTCGTAGAAGAGCCGGACCTCGTCGTGGTCCTGTAGGTCTCCGTCGCCGTTCTGGTCCTCGCCGCGGAACACGAGCCCGTTCAGGTAACGCTTCGACGCGTTCTGGCCGTAGATCGAGAACGCGTGCGAGTCGCACGCGAAGTACCACACGGTCGTCCCCGACTCGGTGGCCGAGGCGAGGTGCGTGAGCCGCCCGTGGAACGACCCGCCGAAGGAGCCCGGGACGACCAGGCTGGGCAGGTCTCCATCGACCCAGTCGGCGTTCCGCGGGAGAGCCGGGTTCTTCCCGCTCGCGTTGAGGAAGAGCCGCGACTCGCCGGGGTCGACCACGTCACCATCACCGTTTCGGTCCTCGAACCGGAAGAGCGCCTCGTCGGCGCCCGTTCCGTAGGCCACGACTCCGTCCCCGTCGGACGCCAGGCGCACGAGGTGGTCGGCGTCGATCGAGACGGGCCCGGCGTCGGTCTCCACGACGTGCGTGCCGGCGGCGCCGTCGACGAGCACGCGCAGCTCACCGGGTGACGCAGCCAGCCCGTCCCCGTCGGTATCGGCGCAGCGGAAGAGTCCGGCGAAGCCCTGGTCGGAGCACCACCAGACGGCTCCGTCGTCCGTCGCGGCGAGCGAGACAGGCTGCGAGGCGCCGTCGAGCTTCCCGCTCTCGCGGTAGACGGCCGTCTCGAACGGCTCGAGCACGCCATTCCCGTTCTGGTCGACCGCCCGGAAGAGCCGGTCGCGAGTCGACTCGACCCAGTAGGCGGCGACCTCGCCGCCCTCGCGCCTGAAGTCGAGGGCGCGCGGCGTGAGCGGGGTCGCACTCCGCCAGAGCGCCGTCACCTCGTGCACCGACGTCGAGCCGGGGAGACCGTCGAGCTCCGCCAGGCGCACGATCTGGTCACCGACGCTGTCCACGAGGAACGCGTCGCAGGGAGCCTGGAGAGCGAGCGAGAGGACACAGAATGCGTACAAGGAACACCTCCAGGTGGCAGACGCTCGGAGCTCCGATCGGTTGCTCCGCAACCCGGAAGAGAATTCCTGGTGAACCCGACCTACGGCCTCACGAGGGGTACTCTTCAGGTGCCTCCGCGGCCTCCCCCATCGGCCGCGAAAGTCCCCCTGATGACGCCGCACAGCATCCTGCGCGATCTGTGCGACCGGTACGGTCTGTCACCGGCGCACGGAGAGCGGCTCTTGCCGCTGGTCGAGAGAGCTCTGAATGCCCCTCCGGGCGTCCGGGAGCGGATCCTCGAACTGGTCGAAGGCAATCTCGAGCGAGAGTCGAAGCGCCTGGCGGCATCCGCCGCGATGGATCCGGCCGAGCGCCTGGTCCTCTCCACCGTGGCGAAGGTCGTCCACAACTGGAGCCCCCCCGACTGGCTGATGCGCTGGTGCGGTGACCCGGAGGCGTCCGCCGAGGACGACGGCGAGGCGGGCGCGGACGAGGGCGAGCTCGAGCGCGACGCAGGCTGACGGCAGCCACTACGAAGCGGATATGAATGCGGGCGTCCGACCGCCGAGGTCGGACGCCCGCTCGTTCATCACGCCCCGTTCGGGACGCGCATGGCCGTCGGCTAGCGGCCGCGTCGGCCCTTCTTCTTCTTCTCGCCGCCGAGCCGGAGCTCGAGCTCCGTTGCCGCGCCCGCGGCGACCGTCACGACCTCGCTCGTGCCCTTGCCGAGCTCCTCGTGCCAGTACTTCACCTTGTAGTCACCGGGCGGCAAACCCTCGAGGCTGGACGTTCCCTGGAGGTTCGTCGCGCCGTAGCGCGCGGCCTCGGTCACGTGGATGTAGCCCCGCATCCAGGGGTGGATGTCGCACTTCACCTCGATCGTCTCGTCCTTCTCGAGGCGCTGCACCTCCTCGGAGCCGCCCGCGATGTTGCGGTTCAGCGGACTGTTGCGCTTGGCGAACGTGTGGACGTTGTGGTTGACGGCGTCCGAGTTCGCGAACCTCACGTGGGCGCCGACCGGCAGGACGGCGATGTGAGGCTCGAAGCGGCAGCCGCGCTGGTCGATCAGGATGGGCTCCTCGGGGATCTCGGGGCGCTGGCCCTCGATCTCGACGGTGACCACCACGTTGGCGATCCGTCCGTCTTCCGTGATCAGCCGGGTGCGATCGGTACGGTCGATCTGGTGGTCGGAGCAACCCTCCGACTTCGCGGCGTCGATGACGAGGTCCGCGAGGCGCTCCGGGACGTCACCCTCGAAGAGGGCCGTGACCAGGATGGAGCCGGTCGAGTCGGGGTCGTAGGCGGGCTTGGTCGCGGGCTTCACGACGGAGGCCAGAGTCGCGGACGGGGCGGCTGTCTCGCAGGCGGTCGTCTTGCAGCAACTCTTCTTGGCGGCCTCCTCTCCTCCCTCTCGGAGGAGCGGGGCAGTCGCGATCGCGGCAGCGCCGAGGAGGAATAGCGTCTTCATGCGTTTCTCTTCGTCTCTGGGGAAAGTCCCCGTTCTATCGATTCGTGAAAAAGGTCGGTGCTCAGTTCCGAGGAGGGATCCGGTCGTAGTTGAACAGCCAGTCCGTTACGGCGTCGACCTGCTCCTCGTTGCTCGTGTCTGGGGAGATTTCCTGGTACTGGGGCGGGTCCGTGAGGAAGTTCCCGGGCATCGCCGTACCGGGGTAGACCCTGGCGGGGTTGGTGAGCCACTCCTCGACCCAGTCCTCGCGCAACCGGTCGCGGGTGAGCGCCAGGTCGGGCGCCCAGGCAATCGGGTCCGCGTTGGGGGCATCTCCGGCGTCGAAGTGGCACTGGAAGCACTGGGGGCCCTCACGCGCCAGGCGGCTGCCGGCGGCGAGGTAGTCCCGGTGATCGGCGGCGACCCCGTCCAGGTAAGTCGGGGAGCGCCTCACGGACCGCTCGTAGGAGGGGTTCACGGCGGGGTACCAGGAGAAGCCCGCCTCCCGGGCGAAGGTCAGAACATCGGGAAACTTCGCCTCGGTCTCGGGCCGCTTCCCGGCCTCGATCCCGCGCAGGTCGTCGGGCGAAATACCGGCCCGCGCGGCCAGGTCCTCGGTGGTGAGCCCGAGCGAGAGCCGGAGCTCCCGGGCGAAGCGCGACGGCCAGTCCAGGACGGCCTGCTGCGCGAAGTAGTCGGCGATCGCGCCGGCGTGCCCCTCGGGGTAGTTGAAGGTGGGCATCTTCACGCGCAGCTGCGGCCGCAGGGGGACCGGGTCCTTCAGGAAGGAGTAGAACCACTCCTTCTGGAGCTTGCCCCCCTCGTCGTAGAGCACGGGCGGAGCGAACGTCCAGCGCAGCTTGTCGTAGGGCTCGCCCGAGTAGTCGCGCGCCTCGCCGTCGGCGTCGCCGACGAGGCCCTCGTCATCGGGGTCGTCCGACCCCCAGACGCTGGAGTAGGCGTCCTCCTCGGCGTCGTACTGCTCGACCCCGAAGTAGTAGTAGTTCGCGGCGAGCGCGACGAAGTCCCCGCCCCAGGCCGGTGAGACGTCGATCAGGTCCTCGCGCGGGATGAAGACGTTCTCGCCCGGCTGGCCGACGTCGGGCTCGGGCGCGAGCAGGCGGATGCCGACGTCCTCGACCTCTTCCTCCAGGTACTCCTCGTACCCGGCGAGGTACTCGTTCAGCGCGTCCATGCCGGTCTGCGGCGGGACCGGGTGGACCCAGGCGTCGAGGAACTCGTCCATCGACAGGAGCTCGGCCTCGACCGTGTGGACGTCGCCGTCGTCGTCGCGGAAGGTCACGGTGCCGGGCTCGATCACGTGGCAGCCGACGCAGTTCTGCTGGCGGATGGCCTGCAGTCCCTGGTTCATCGCGAGCTGGTCCGCGCTGGGCACCATCTTCGCGTGCTGGACCTCGTCGTCGACGAGCCCGGTCACGAAGGTGATCAGCGCCTCGACCTCGTGGCTCTCGAGGGCGAACCACGGCATCTTCAGGCGTTCGACCGGGTTCTTGACCTTCTCGCGGTCGAAGGAGCGCGGCTCGTGGAGCTTCTGGCGGATCCAGTTCTCGCGGTAGGACTTGTACTCCTCGCGCGTGTGCTGGTCCCACTCCCCGTGCTCCTGGAACTTGTTCGCCAGGAGCGCCCAGTCCAGCTTGTCGACGGTCTTCGAGCCCCACGCCGTGAGCTCGGTGCCGATCGGCATGGCGTTCTCGTAGCCCTGGACCTCGTGGCACGAGTAACAGCCGTACTGCTGCACGAGCTTCTCGCCGACCGCGACCTCGAGCTCTTCCTTGCGATCCCAGCGGAACTCCTCGATCTTGCCCTGGAAACGGTCCGCGAGCTCGTCGCGCGAGACGCGTGAGAAGTACCAGCGAGCCTGCTCCTGGAGCACCTCGGCCGTGGAGTCGACCGCCGCCACGTTCCAGCCGTCGGGCACGTCGGTGAAGACCCCGTCGGGATCCTCGACGATGTAGGCGGTGATGTCCGCCGCCTCCTGCTCGGAGAGCCGCAGGTTGGGCATGCGTGTCTCCGACCACATGGCGGCCGGGTCACGGATCCAGGAGTAGAGCCACTCCGGCGTCAACTTCGTGCCGACGCCGCGCAGGTTCGGCCCGTGCTCGTTGTAGCGCGTCGGATCGAAGGCGAGGTCCTTCGTCTCGGGCTCCTCCCCGTCGAACGCCTGCGTGGTGTGGCACGCGAGGCAGCCCGAGAGGCGGAACCCCTCACGCCCGGCCTGCGCGTCGCCGTCGGCGGGGATCGGCGGCAGCTCCTGAACGGGCGCGCGATCGGCCACGAAGGCCGTGATCGCGGCGACCGCGGAATCGTTCCACTCCTGCCCGAGGATCACGCGGCCCTTGCCGTAGTCGGACTTCACGATCTCCTGTTCGGGTGCCCAGTTCTCCAGGTGGAAGAGCTGGGGCATCCAGGTCGTCGGGCGGAAGCCGCGGGGGTTAGCGACCCACGACGCGATCCAGTCCTCGTCGACCTTCGCGAGGATGTTCTTCAGCGACGGACCCGGCTTTCGCTTCGTCGGGAACCAGTCGACCTTGTGGCACGCGTAGCACGCGTAGCGTTCGAAGAGCTTGTAGCCCTCGGAGACCTCCGGCGCCTCGTCGGCGATCAGGTCCATCGTCGTCTTGTGGCACTGCACGCAGCTCGCCTCGACCTTGTCGGAGGTGAGCATCGGGTAATCCCAGTAGTGCTGCTTGTGCCAGTGGTACTTCTCTTCCCAGCGCTCGGCCTTCTCGGGCTCGAAGATGCGGCTGACGTTGTGATCGATGCGCTGGAAGTCGAGCGCCTCGCCCGCGCCGCGGTGGCAGATCGAGCACCCGACCTCGCTCATCGGGTGGGGCGACTTCGCCGTCACGAACATGTCCAGACGCGGGTGGGAGCGATAGGGGTGCGCGAGCTCGTCCGGGCCGTATCCCTCCGGACCGTCGAAGCCCTCGCGGTCGATGGCCTGGTGACACGTCTGGCACATGTCGATCCGCACCTTCTGAGTGAAGTTCAGCTCGAAGGTGAGGTTGTCCAGGACGACCTTGTCGACCTTGATCGTCGGACCGACGAAGTCGAGCCCGGGGATGTCGTTGCGGATCAGGTTGGCGATCTGCGCGGCGGGATCGTCGGGATCGAGGGCGTCCTTCTTCTTGCGAACGAGCTCGATCTCCTTCGCGACCACCTTGATGTCGCCCTCGGCATTGGTGACCGAGGCCATCACGGCGGCCAGTTCCGCCTCCTTCGCTCCGAGAGCGATCTCGTCGCGCTCCTGCTCGATCGCCCCGTCGATCATGCGCTGCTCGTACTCGGCGAGCTTCGCGGCTCCGTACTCGGGATCCCCGTCGTGGAGGCGATGCTCCTCGATCAGATAGCGCTCCCAGTTGTACTCCTGCTTCGCCTTCTTGGCGGACTCGATCGAGTTGAAGACGGCGCCCTTCAGAGCGGTGATCTCGGCGCCGACGGCGTCGATCTCGCCCTGACGGGAGAGGAGGCCCTTGCGGACCAGATCGAGCTGCGCCTGGAGCCTCGCTTCCTCGGCGATGACCGCCTGCGCGCGCTCGGACGCGAGCTCGGCGTCGGTTCGCTCGAGCTCGATCTTGCGGAACTCCCTCTGGTACTCCTTCCACGACGCGCTGTAGTCGTCGATGACCATCCAGACGGCCGTGACGAGCAGGATCACGCTCGACAGCAGGAACCAGAAGTTGAGGTTCGGAACGTGGTAGTGGGTGTCGCCGCGGTCTGCCATATCGAGCTGGCTAGATGTTGAAGAAGTACTCGGGCATGCCGACGAAGTACTTCAGGTTGAAGACCCAGCGGGCAAACATTTTCAGCGGGATCAGGCCGAACCACAGCAGCAAGTGCATCATGACGTGGTACCGCCACATGCCCATCTGGTCGAAGAGCGACTTGCAGATGGTCTTGGCGAGAATGAACGGCCCGACGACGAAGTAGCCGCCGAGCAGCAGCAACCCCGGCAGCTCCCGGATGAATGGATTGTCCGGCCGTGGCCGATCCAGCGCGCCGACCCAGAAGAACGTCGAGAGGTCGACGTTCACCATGGGCTCCAGCTTGTGCAGGTCCCAGTACTCGAACGGTCCGAAGAAGGACCAGTTCGGCCCGCGCAGGAACGTGCCCAGGATCACGAAGGAGACCCAGAAGAGCACGAAGCCGATCGCGAAGAACCAGACCGCGAACGGCCGCTCCTTGTACGTGTAGTAGCCGTTCCCCTTGGGGTTCGTGTCCACGTACGGGATCGCCATCAGCCCGACGATGATGAAGCCGGGCAGGAGCACGCCCGCGAGCCACGGGTCGAAGTAGACGAGCAGCTCCTGGAGGCCCAGGAAGTACCACGGCGCCTTCGACGGGTTGGGCGTTCGCGCGGTGGCGGCGGGCTCCTCGAGCGGCGCCTCCACGATGATCGACCACACCACGAGGAACGCGGTGAAGAGGATGATGCAGATGAACTCGGTGTAGACGAGGTCGGGCCAGGTGAAGACCTTCTGCTTCGCGAGCTCGCCCTCGAGCGTCGGCTCGCCGCGCTCCGTGCGCTCGTCGTTGATCACCGCCCGTCGCATCGCGAGCCAGGTGAAGAACACCACCGACCCGAGCAGCATCAGGATCGGGATGTTGTCGCCCTTCGTGATGATCTTGTGGAAGTTGGGGTCGTCCCACGCGAACACCAGGAAGCCCGTGCTGAGCAGGAAGAAGCCCGTGATGACGATCGGCTTCGTCAGGGTCTTCCGGAAGATGAGGAACGCCGCCAGCCCGACCGCGCTCCCGACGAAATAGATGATCGGGTCCGCCAGGAAGTCGGCGAAGTCCTTGATCCATTGACCCATGGTGCGCCGAGGCTCCTAGAGAGGACCCGAGATGCCGCCGTCCTTGCGGACGCGCCAGAAGTGGATCGCCATCAGCGTCGCGGCAGCCAGAGGGATGCCGACGCAATGGAGCACGTAGAAGCGCAGGAGCGCACCCTCGCCGACGAACCGGCCCGCGAGCAGCCCGAATCGCACGTCGTCGCCGGCGTGGACGAAGTCCAGCCCGCCGATCGAGAGCAGCGCGGCGCCCGGGCCCTCGTGCCCCAGGAAGGGCGTCGCCCGGGCCATGTTCGTGCCGACCGTGATGGCCCACACGGCGAGCTGGTCCCAGGGCAGGAGGTAGCCGGTGAAGGAGAGCAAGAGCGTGAGCACGAGCAGGATCACGCCCACGTTCCAGTTGAACTCCCGCGGCGGCTTGTACGAGCCGGTCAGGAAGACCCTGTACATGTGCAGCCAGACCGTGATCACCATCAAGTGCGCAGCCCAGCGGTGCAGCTCGCGCATGATCCCGATCGGCACGTGCTCGCGCAGGCCCATGATGTCCTGTTACGCCCACTCGGCCGTCGGCCGGTAGTAGAACATCAGGAGCAGGCCGGTCAGGGTCTCGATCAGGAACAGGAAGAACGTCAGTCCTCCCATGCACCAGGTGTAGGAGAGGCGGATCCCGCTGCGGCGCACCTTCACGGGGTGCAGGTGCAGGAAGACGTTCGAGAGAACCGCGAGCGTCCGGTTGCGCGGCGTGTCCGGATACCCGTGGCGGAAGATCGAGCGCCAGATCTGCCCGGAGCGGAGGGATTCCCAGAGCTTGTTCATCGAGTGCGTGCGGACGTCTCTTCCGGCCGAATCAGCTGTAGTAGAGGAAGGAGCCGTCGAGCTCCCACTGCCCCTTCTCCTGCTGATACTTGGTGTTCTTGTCGACGAGGATCTGACCGTCCTCGGCGAGCGTGACCTTGA
The DNA here is from genome assembly GCA_029259655.1 of Planctomycetota bacterium. Classification (GTDB taxonomy): domain Bacteria; phylum Planctomycetota; class UBA1135; order UBA1135; genus OFTM220. The sequence goes on along the minus strand of JAJDET010000009.1, from coordinate 13,494 downwards.
AGCGCTCGAGGGGACGCGGCGCCGGCCCCTCGATGTTGATGCCCGTCTTCACGAAGCCGCTGCCGTGGCACGGGCACTTGAACTTCTCGTCCGCGGAGAGCCAGTTCGGCGTGCAGCCGAGGTGGGTGCAGACGGTGGACAGGACGAAGAACCCGCGCGACTCGCGAACGATCCACACGGCGTAGGCGGCCTTGAAGCGCTCGTCCACCTGGTCGACGGCGAACTCCTCGGGGAAGCCGGCCTTGAACTCCTGGGGGGGCTCGTAGAGCACGTTCGGGAACATGAACCGCCCCAGCGCGCCGACGATGCCGACGCTGGCGGCTGTGAACGCCGCCCACCCGATGCCCAGGGTGGACAGGAGCCCACGGCGCGTCATCTCGCCGCGCAGGGGGGAGCGCACCAGGCGCTCGCTGGAGCGCTCCGGCGCCGTCTCCGGCCCCTTCTTCTGTCCCTGTTCTTCCTTCTCTTCGACGGCTTCTGCCACGCTCGACTCCTGCTCCGGTGAGGCGCGATGCTCTCGCTCCTCGCAGCGGATTCGTCCCGCCGAGAGCCCGAGGAGGGCCGAGCGGGCGCCCCACGGGCGCGCTGGAGAGAGAGCGGATGATAGTGAGGAATCCGCCAGGAAGCGAGAGGGGGAGAGCCCCTTCCGGAGGGGTCTAGGGGGTGCTGTCCGCGGGCTCGAGCAGCCTCACGCCCCGCATGGCGGCCTCGCGAACCCCGAGATCCGCCTCCTCCTCCGCGAGCACCCGCAGGCGCTCCAGATCCTCCGCGCGCCCCAGCCGCACCAACGCCTCCACGGCCTTGGCCCGGATCGCCTGGACGAGGCGGGGCTGGCGGAACTTCTCGGAGTTGCGCTCCCGCTCCCGCTCGAAGGTCTCCGGCTCCAGGAGCTCCCACAGGACGCCCGACCCGGCAGGATCCCCGAGGTGGCTCAGGGACACCGCCGCCTGAGCTCGGAGCTCGAGCGACCCGTCCGACAGCAGCCCGCGCAGGGCCGGCGCCGTGCGCTCCTCGGGCAGGTTCTGGAGCGCGAGGGCCGCCATGACCTGGAGCCCGTGATCGGAGTCGTCGAGGAAGGGCAGCACGCGCCCGACGACCCGCCCGCGCTCCTCGTCGTCGAATTCATCGCCCGCGGATCCCAGGCCGAAGAGGGCGCTGAACCGCACCAGCCCGTCCTCGTCCTCGACCGCGGTGTAGTCGAGGCAGGCGAGGAGCTTCTCCAGCCCGCCGTCGGCCTCGACCTGCACCAGCGCGGCCGCGAGCACGTAGCGGAAGCTCGCGTCCTCGCGCGGCGTCTGCTCCCACACGCGCTCGAGCTGGGTCTCGACCTCGCCGTCGACGGGCCAGGGCAGCTCGCGCCCGTCCTGCATGGCCGCCCAGTTCTGCTCGACCTGCTGGACGACGTGGAACAGCGCCTGCTCGCGCTCGTTCTTGCCGCCGAAGCGCACGCGCTCGAGGTTCTGCTGGATCGAGGCCTCGTCCCCGGCGATCTGCCCGAACAGCACGAAGACGAGCACGAGCACCATCACGATCATCGCCGGAACGACGAAGAGCGGGACGAAGAGGTTCTTGTAGGAACGCTCCGGACTCCCTTCCTCGGGTTCACTCTCTGTGGGCTGGTCTTCGGTCACGGCGATCTATGGGCCCTACGCCTCAGAGGGAAAAGTCCGAAAGGCGTCCGAGAACGGGCAGCTTGCCGGCGAGCGGCCGGGCGTACTCGATGAAGGCCGGCGTGACGTCGTTCGCGCCCGCGATGTACTCGTCCGGGATGTCCTTGGTCTCCTTGGCCACGTTCTGGAGGTCGGTCGCCTCGAACGCCGCGCCGTAATCGGCGCCGTTCCCGGTCCGGACGATCGCGATGGAGCCGTGGGGCCGCTCGCCGGAGGTCGCGATCTTCACCGCCGTCCGGCCGACCTCGCGCGCTTCCCGGGCGTCGACTTCCGAGACGTAGCCCGCGAACGAGCGCTGCAGGTACCCGAAGGTGTCCGCCCGCACGCGCAGCTTCGAACCGAGGTTGGCCTTCACCTGTGCCGCGAAGAAGTCGCCCAGGGCCCCGGAGCCCGAGAGCTGGACGTTGCCGTGCGAGTCCTTCTCCTTCGTGTCGATCAGGAGCTCGCCGCCCGGGCCGTGGACACCCTCCGAGACGGCGACGAGACAGCGCCCGTGCTCCTTGTAGACGCGGTCGACATCGGTGAGGAAACCGTCGACCGTCAGATCGCGCTCGGGCAGGTAGATCAGGTGCGGTCCGTCGTCCTCGAACTGCCGCGCGAGCGCGCTGGCGGCGGTGAGCCAGCCGGCGTGGCGGCCCATGACGACGTCGATCTTGATCCCGGGCAGGCTGCGATTGTCCTGGTTGTCGCCCATGAAGGCCGACGCGACGAACTTCGCCGCCGAGCCGTAGCCCGGGCAGTGGTCCGTGACCCGCAGATCGTTGTCGATCGTCTTCGGCACGTGGAAGAGCCGGACGTCGTAGCCATCGGCCACGGCGATCTCGTTCAGGATGTGGGCCGTCTCCGCCGAGTCGTTCCCTCCGATGTAGAAGAAGTAGCGGATGTCACGCGCCTTGAGGATCGAGAGCACCTGCTCGCACTCCTCGCGGCTCGGCTTCTTGCGCACCGAGCGGAGGGCGGCGCAGGGTGTGTTCGCGACCGCCTCGAGGGTCTCCTTCGACTCGCGCCCGAGGTCGATCAGGTGCTCCTCGAGGACGCCCTTGATGCCGTGCACTGCGCCGTAGACGTTCTGGATCGGGGCCGCCGCGACGCACTCCTCGATCAGGCCGACGAGGCTCTGGTTGATGACGCAGGTGGGACCACCGGACTGGCCGATCAGGGCGTTGCCGCGGGGGGAGGACATTGGCTCGGATTCCTTCGGGGGGCGGGGCGGGTCGACGAAACGGGGGGACGACCGTAGCGCCGGCCCGGAGGCTGTCAATTCGGAGCGCCCGGGCGGGCTTGCCGGGGGCACCGGCGCTCCGTAGACTCCCGCGCGCGTCGCCCGGGTGGCGGAATTGGCAGACGCGCAAGACTAAGGATCTTGTGGGGTAATACCCCGTGCTGGTTCGATCCCAGTCCCGGGCACCACTCGACTCTCCCGCAGGCCCTCCGCCCCCTGCGGACGTGCCGGCACGGGCCCGGGCGCCTGAAGAAGGGCCCTACGGCTTCAGGTCCATGAGCAGGCGCACGAAGACGTCTACCTTCTTCGGGTCGAAGTCGATCTCGAGCAACGCCCCCGACACCTCCTCGGCGTACAGGATCGAGCGCTCGTACCCCGCCCTGAGCTGCGGCACCGCGCTCTCGCGCACGTCTGCGGCGTACTGGTCGCGCGCCGGCTTCGCGAGGAGCTCGAGTTGCTGGAACTCCTCCTCGCTCAGCGTCTCGTAGTTCCAGTCCGGGAAGTTCTGGTTCAGGACGTCGCGATCGATCTTCTCGCGCATGAACTTCCAGTCGATCGCCATGTCGGCTTCCGCCTCGGCCGCGCGATCGGCGATCTCTCGCAGGGTCTTTCCCGCCACCTTGGGGTTCGCGTAGACCATCAGGCTGGCGCCGGGCATGCCCGACGAGACGAGCGCCTCGAAGCGCGGGTTCTCCGACAGCCGCGGGTGACGCGCGCCGCCCTCGATCTTCGTCTTGAGGATCTGGCCGAGCATGCGGTGCTCGTTGGACAGGATGAAGAAGAGCTCCCCCTGGTCGCTGTCCATGACGCTCGCGAAGTGTCCGGTGCCGGGGATGAACGGCGACCAGTACTCGTAGATCTCCTGCCCTCCGGGCGTCTCGTTCGTGAAGACGCCGGGCTCGGCGGGAGTGGCGCCCTGGATCCCGAAGTAACCCTGGTTGTCGACGATCTTCTTGCGGATCTCCGCGATCCGGTCCTTGCCTTCGCTCCACAGGACGAACGCCCACGCGAAGACCTCCTGCCCGTCGTTGGGCGGACCGCCGGCGGCGTCCTCGTAGTCGTTGGCGCGCAGGATCAGGGCGGCGCGATCGTGGAACGTCCGGTCGATCTCGTCGATCAGCGGTCGCGAGTCCGGGTGGCCCCAGACCTCGCGCACGACGTCGTCGAGGTTGTCGCGGGCGGCGATTTCGGTCGACTCGAGGACCTGCCGCAACGTCGATCCGAAGGGCGCGTGGAAGTAAGCGAAGAGCGCCGTGTCGGAGGGAGCGAAGCTCGCCACCTCGAAGACCCGATTGCGCTCGAAGCCGCGCTGGCGGTAGAGCTGCTTCTGGTACGAGCTCACGAGCTCGGAGCTGAGCTCGCCGTGGGCCTCGAGCGTGACGCCCGTCGCGAAGCGCACGACCCCGGCGAGCTCCCTGAGCGCTCCGCTCTGGAACAGCCGCCCCATGAACGCGGGGAAGAAGTCCTGGGACGCCTGGTCGGGCCAGCGCCCGGTGTACTGCATCGCCTCCGACAGGGCGCGGTAGTCGACGAAGGCCTCGGCCTCGTCCCCGTCGCGCTCGCGCTGCTGGATGTGGTCGTAGTAGCGCGCGCTGCCGCCGAAGGAGTCCTCGCCCTTGACCGCGGCGAGGTCGAACGCCGCCTGGAGCATGGCCGGGTCGGTCGCGACGATGAACACGTCGCGGACGCGCGTCACGTGCAGAGTCCGGTCGAGATCGGGCAAGGTGATCGAGGCGCGGTCCTCGTCGGCCGTCACCATCAACCCCTGGGAGGCCAGATCGAACCACCCGGGTCGCAGGAGCGCGGCCAGCCCGAGCTTCGCCATCCAGTTGCCGCGCGCGTACACGGCCCAGTCGAAGAACTGGATCTCGCTCCCGTGGAAGTAGCCGGCGACGGCGATGTCGCGCCCGCCCAGGACGTCGAGCGGCTCGAGCTCGATCGGGAGCTGCTCCAGGGACCGCTCTATCTCGCCCTGGAGCTCGGCGAGCCCGAGGTCCGCGCGCCAGCCCTGCCACTCCGGGGACGCGAAGAACGCCTTGCCCCCGCGCGTGGCCTCCAGTTCGTCGACGAAGGCCGGGATGGGGAAGGGGTCCAGGTCCTCGTCCAGATCCGCCTTGGAGAGGTAGAAGTCGACGTCGCGCGGAATCAGAGTGCTGACGTCCGCGCGGTAGTCCGCCTCGGTCGGCGAGAAGAAGAAGGTCGAGAAGGCGAAGTAGCCCGTGAAGGCCACCACGACGATCGTGATCAGGAGGAGCTTGAGGAGGCGTCGCTTCAAGGGGGCGGATTCTAGGACCGCGGGGGTACGGAGTCAGGCACGTTCCCATCGCCGAGGCATGGACCGGGCGATGGGAAAGTGCCCGACTCCGTACGCCCGAACGGCGCAGGACTTCCCCTACCCCGTTGACGGGAGCCGAACCGAGCCGAGAATCCCGTCATGCGCACCAGCCGCCGCGCATCGGAAATCTCACTCTCGCTGACCCTCGCCCTGGATGCGCGTGCCAAGGAGCTCGCCCGGGAGGGCCGCGACGTGATCAACATGGCCGTCGGGGAGCTCGACGTCCCCGCCCCTGCCGCCGTGCGGGAGGCCGCCACGCGCAGGATCGAGAGCGGCGACGTCCGCTACACGCCGGCCCCGGGCGCGCACGAGGTCAGGGAGACGATCGCCGCTCACCTCTCGAAGACGCGCGGGACCCCGTTCGCGCCCGAAGAGGTGGTCGTGTGCCACAGCGCGAAGCACGCGCTCACGAACACGATGCTGGCGCTCGTGGAATCCGGCGACGAGGTGCTCGTGCCGCTGCCGGCCTGGGTCAGCTACGTCGAGATCGTGAAGGTCTCGGGTGCGACGCCGGTGCAAGTACCGCCGGGTCCCGGCTGCACCTACGACGCGAGCGCGCTCGCCGCCGCCGTCACGCCGCGTACGCGCGGCATCATGATCAACAGCCCCTGCAATCCCTCGGGCTACGTGATGACGCGCGCGGAAACGGAGGCCGTCGTCGCTCTCGCCGCCGAGCACGACCTCTGGATCCTCTCCGACGAGATCTACCGCCGGCTCGTGTACGAGGGCGAGCCCGCGATCTCGCCCGCGTCGCTCGGCGACGAGGCGCGCGCGCGAACGGTGATCGTCGACGGTGCGAGCAAGGCCTTCGCGATGACGGGCTACCGCATCGGCTACCTCGCGGCGCCGGTCGATGTGGCGAAGGCGGTCACGCGTCTGCAGAGCCAGATGACGGGCGCGCCGAACACGATCTCGCAGGTGGCCTTCCGCCGAGCGCTGGAAGAGGAACCGCCGGAGGTCGCCGACGTGGTGACCGAGCTCGACCGCCGCCGCCGTTTCCTGATCGGCGAGCTCAAGCGTCTGGGCCTCGAGACCCCCGAGCCGCGCGGCGCGTTCTACGCGTTCCCGAACGTCGCGCGCTATCTGGACGAGCGCGGAGCGGTCGGCTTCTGCGAGGACCTCCTCGAGGCCGAGAACCTGGCGCTGGTGCCCGGCACGGCGTTCGGCGCGCCGGAGCACGTGCGCATGTCGTACTCGCTGGACCTCGAGACGATCGGCAACGCGGTCGAGCGCTTCGAGCGGTTCCTCGGGACGCGCGGTAGCGCCTGACCCGCTCCGGGTCGCCGGTGAGCGCCCGGGCGTCCCGGTCGCGCACGTCCTAGCACCTGGAGCAGGTGGGGGTCGATCGTCGGGGGGGCATTGTCAGCGGCACCTAACCTCGTCCTGCCGCATCACTTGGGGTTCCGCCGGGTACTCGAACCCGGCGGGCGTCCCGACGGCGGTCTTGCCGTGTTCGGAACCGTGATCTCGCGCGTTCAAGGTCGAGAACAGCAAGTCGTCTCTCGCGACCGAGAGGTCGAGACACGGGGTTGGATGAGCCTTCCCGCTCGGTCTCAGGACTTGTGACGGACCAACCAGGAAACTCAGCAAGGGAGCCGGATCATGAAGTGGACTCAACTCATCGTCAGCACCGTCATCGCCGCGTGCATGGTCTCACCTCAGGCAGCCTCGGCCGGGGAGCTGCGCGGCGCAGGTAACAGCGAGGTCACGACGTGTTGCTACCTGCCTCCGCTGTACACGCCGTTGCCGGGCGGTGCCGGGATTTATCGGCCGGGCAAGGTCTGGAACCAGCGCGGGAAGATCACCGGTGCCCTGCTGGATAGAAACGGAAACGTCATCGCCGTCTGGTACGCGAAGGGGACCGTGAACATCAAGGGCAAGATCGTCGTGATCGCCGCTCCCCTCGTCGCAGGCAAGCTCTTCGCGAACCCCACTCCACGCAGTGCAGGAGGCCAGGTCGCCACGAGCGCCACTTACCTCTAGGGGACAGCTGCAACACTCAAGGACGTTTCGCTGCTCATCGTGTCGACCGGCGGCGGCTAGGTCCGAGGAAGCGAGTGTGGGAACCGCGGGGCGGGGGAGCGCTGTCTCCCCCGCCCCGCTCTAGATCGAGGCGAAACGGAATCGCCTGTTCGCGAGAGCGCGCCCGCGCGTTTCGGTCATCGGAGGACATGACCATGAAGACGCTCGGCAAGCGAATGAACGGAACTCGGGTGGCCCAGGTCGCCGTGCTGCTCGGCCTCACTGTGACGGGCTCGCCGGCCTTCGGCCAGAGCCGTGCCAGTCTCGAAGCCTCCCTGGCTCAGGTCGGGACGCTGCTCGACGACGGCCGTTGGGAGGACGCGAAGGGCATGCTGCTGTCGGCCCTGGAGGAGCACGAGGGCGAGCGCTACGTCCCCTACTACTGGACCGAGATCGAGGAAGCCGTCGCGAGCTCGGTCTACCAGATCGACCACGAGCCGTTCGAGCCCGCGGACGTCGTGGCCGGCGAGCTGCTCTCCTGGGATCCGCGCTCCGGGAAGATCAGGCTGCGCTATCGGAACGGCCGCGGACTGGCAGTGACGGCGAAGGACGCGGCGACGCGCGGCGACTTCATCAAGGCGGGCAAGGACTTCTACGTCCATCCCGCCCTGTTCAAGGACGCGTACACGATCGAGCTCTCCGGAGAGATGGCCCACCACGAGCTCCCGATCGTCCTCGTCGGCTTCGACTGGGCCGACGGGTACGGAGTCTTCTTCGGCGCGGGTTTCACGACCGCGTTCGAGTTCGAGGACGGAGACAGCGTCGTCTTGCACAGCACCTCATCGTCGCGAAAGGGCGGCAAGCCCTATCACCTCAAGGTGCGTTTCGATGCGAAGAGCCTCTCCGCTCACGCGGGCAGGAAGCAGCTCCTCAAGATCAAGCACCAGGAGTCGGAGTTCGGCCGCTTCGGCTTCGCCAACCTGGGTGGGCTGGACGAGGTCGTGATCACCGGAGAGATCGAGCCCTCCTGGATCAGCGGGTTGATCGACGACGCCGAGCAGGACGCCTGGGACGACTTCCGCGAGCGGTTCGATCCGTTCGAGGTGCTCCCGTCCTGGCTCGCGCAGCAGACGGAGGGCACGGCGGAGCGCGCGGCAGACTTCGGCATCAACGCGCCCGGAGCGCCGAACCTGCGCAATACGACGGTACTCGACAAGGCCAAGAAGCTCCTGGACCAGGGGAAGATCGAGAAGGGGCTCGAGTACGCGAAGTCCCTCGCGGGTCACGGCGCGAGCCCGGAGCTGTGCGCCTGGCTGCTCGCGGTGTTCAGCGCGCACTCCGGTGAGCTGGAGGACTCCCTCCGGCACTGCGAGAAGCTGCTCGAGCTGGACGGGGACTTCTACGAGGCGCGCTACCTGCGCGCGCAGCTCCTCGTCGCCGAGCAGTCGCGCGAGGAGGGCATCTACGCGCTCGAGGAGCTCCTCCTCGACCAGCCGGAGTACGTCGATACCTACGAGCTCCTGGCGCTCTTGCACCTGATCGAGCGCCGCGAGAGCGACGCGCGGAAGGCGCTCGAGGTCGCCGTCGACAACGGAGTCTCGGCACGAGCCCTGGGGAAGATCGGGACGAGCCTCCTGCGCGTGCGACACGGACCTCGCTGGCCGAGCTGCGACGTCTACGAGTCACGACACTACGTCGTCACCTCCGACATGGGGCGCAAGGTCTGCTACGAGATCGCGAACGAGCTGGAGAAGTTCTACAAGAAGTACAACAACCACGTGGAGCGGTCCCGGGGCGGCGGGAAGTACCCCGTCTTCTTCTTCTCGGGGCTCTCCGGATACCAGACCTACTGCCGGGATCTGCTCGGAGGCGAAGCCGAGAACGAGCTCGGCCGCTATTACCCCTCGCTCAAGCAACTCCTCGTCTGGAACTCTCCCGACAAGCGCATGGTCATGCGGACCGTGCGGCACGAGGGCTTCCACCAGTATCTCGACTCGCTTACGTCGGAAGCCCCCGTCTGGCTGAACGAGGGCATGGCCGAGTACTTCGAGCAAGCCGTGCTCGTGCGCGGGCGGTGGAAGGACGACCAGCTGGACGAGGACCACCTCCGGCTCCTGGGCGCGGTCGGCGACGACCGCACTCCCTTGCGCGAGCTCGTCTACACGGACAACTGGGAGTTCCGCGCCAAGTCGGCCCTCCACTACGCGCAGGCGTGGGCCTTCGTCCACTTCCTGCACAACGGAGGTCGCAAGGTCGAGAAGCTCCTGGACGACGTGCTCGAGGCGCTGATCGCAGGCGAGAGCCGCAAGCGATCCCTGGACAAGGTGTTCAGCGACCTGGACTGGGAAGAGCTCGAGGACGAGTTCGACGTGTACATCGCGTCTCTGCGGGCGGCGTCGACGAGCGAACGGAGGAGATGACGTATTCTCACGAAACAGCGTTGCACTGCTTTTCGGAGAGAGAGAATTCCGATGACCTGGACGACTATCGAGAGCGGCCCGCTCCTGCGGATGGAGATCCTGCGCGCAGCCCTGGACGGCGCGGGAATTCCCAGCCTGATCCCCGACGCAGCGATCAAGGTGATCGATCCGTTCATCACGGGAGCAAACTCCTTCGACTGCCGGCTGCAAGTGCCGCAGGAGCACGCGGCCGCCGCGCGGGAGCTCATCGTGGAGATCCGGGAGGAAGCCGCTGAGGCGCTGGAGGCCCAGACGGGTCCGGAGGTGGACGAATCCACTCCGGAGGAGCGCCGTGAGCGCGCGGCCATCGACCTCGGCCGCCGCGTCATCTGGGCGTCGATCCTGGGGTTCACCCACCCGCTCGCGCTCTATTACGGCTACTACTACCTGCGCGACACGTGGGGGGGGAGGAAGCCGCGCGGTTTCGTGATCACGGTCGCGGCGATCTCCTTCGTCCTCTTCTTCTGGGTGACGGTCGCCGTGCTCTTCGTGCAGTGACCGCGCGCTACTCCCCGATCGCTCCTAGGGGAGCTCGCGCGCGAATCGCTCGAAGGCGCTCGGCATCACGCTCACGAGGCTCGGCGGATCGGGGTGCTTGTCGCTCTTGCTGGCGCCGAAGAGGAAGTCCAGCATCGTCAACCACTCCCAGTCCGGGCGCTCGACCTCGCTGTTCCTCGCCTGCTTCTTCGCCCCGACCACTCCGCTCCAAACGAAGGACCGCTGCGTCGCGTCGTAGACGCGGAGGTCCACGGCGACCTTGCGGATCGAGGTGTAGATCGCCTCGACGTCGCGCTTGGCGCCCTCGATCTCCTCCTCGCGGCGCTCGTACTCGGTGTCGTCCTCCTGGACGAGGGCGAAGACCACGTAGGCGTCGAGAGGAACCGCGGCGGCCACGTCGACGAGGTCCTTCGCGGAGAGCCTCCCGCTATCGCCGTAGCGGTCGAGCAACTCCTCGAGCCGTTCGGTCCCCAGAGCGTCCTCCAAAGTGGACGGTGGGGCCACGCGGAGGTCGCCCCGCTCGTCCGTCAGCTGGTGGTGAAGCTGGCCTTCGAATGTCCGTCGCTGCTCGCCGTCGAGCGTTTCCAAGCTCGAGGCCACACCGCCGACGACGACGACGCGCTCGAGGACGGCGTCGGGGGTGAAGCTCTCATGGACGCGCACCTCACCGACGGTCGTCGAACAGGATGCGAGGGCAGTGCAAGCCGCGAAGACCGCCGCGGTGATCTTGCTCTGGATGGTCATGACGGATCCTCCTCTGCAGGGATGGGTGTACGAGACGGCGGGCTTTTCGCAAGTCGCGTGCCGGGGTGAGGTCGAGGGACTCACTCCTCCCCGTCCACCGCCTCCGCGATCACGCGGCACTCCTCCGCGTCCAGCACGCCCTTTGTGATCAAGAGGCTCACGGTCGCCGCGAGGTCGACGCGCAGCTCGTTGACCTCCGTCTCCAGCTCCGCGATGCGCTCGTCCTGGTTGCGATCGACCCTTCCCTGTCGCCGAATCTGCTTCCGGCGGATCGACGACACGATCCTCCCCACGTCCGCGCGCGACGTGAGCTGGCTGTCCCGGATAATCTCCCAGAGCCCCATTCCTCGTTCCTCCTTGGCGGCGGGCTACGCCTCGACTCGGTACAGATTCATCGCGGTCGGAAACTCCTCCACGGCGATCTCCTGGAGCTTCTTCAGTGCGGACGGATCCTCCGTGTCCGCGAACACGTAGAACTTCCAGAGATCGCGGTACGAGCGCTCGAGGTCCGCGAGCCGCGGCACGCGTTCGTCGTACTCGGAGAGCGGCCGCACGCCGGACGAACCGGGCCAGCGGACGTGCGTCTCGACCTCCTTGAGCTGCATTCGCGCCGCGGGGCAGTAGAGCAGGACGTCGATGTCCCTCCCCGTCGCGAAGCGCGCGACGTCGGCGATCCGGTGCTCGACCTCCGCGCGCTGGGCGTGCTGGCCGCGCGCGAAGAAACGTCCGACGAGCTCCGCCTGCGCGTCCTCGTTCTCGTAGCGCGGGTAGACGCACACGCGCTTTGGGAGCTTGCGGCGCTGGAAGCGGCGCACGACGTCGACCACACGCTCGTCCCCCTTCCGCAGGAGGAGCTCGAGCAGACTCGCGTCCGTCGCACCGTAGAGGTCGGTGTCCGCGATCGCGCCCGACACGAGCGCCAGCTCCACCGCCCGCGCCACCAGCGCACCCGCCGCCACCTTCGCGTGGTGGTAGTACACGCGCTCGGAGAAGTAGTAGCGCGCCTCCAGCATGCGCACGAGCTCGGACAGGATGTCCTCGCGCAGGAGGTTCTTCTTCGCGACGTCGATGTAGAGGTTGCCGCTCGCGCGGTCGACCTTGAAGTAGTTCACGAGCCGCTCGTCGACCGCGAGCTTGAGCCCCGTGAAGTACGCGTCGCGCGCCAGGTAGTCGACCAGGTCGGAGCAGATCGTGTCGGAGAGGACCTGGCTCCAGTAGGGCGGAATGTCGCTCCCCTTCTCCTCCGCTTCATCGGGAACGAGGATCCTGAGCACGTCGTCCGCGAGCCCGAGCCGACCCATCACGCGCCCGAGCTCGGTCTCGTTCGACAGCATCGCGCGATAGCGCTCCGCCGTGTCGTGCCGGGGCAGGAGCCCGGTCTGGTCCTCGATGTTGTGCCCGTAGGGAACGTGCGTCACGTCGTGGACGAGCGCGGCGGCGCGGATGACGCGCGCCTCCTCCTCCCCCACGCCGAGGTTCGCGCGCGGGTCGAGCTCGAAGTTCAGGTTGATCGCGTCGACGATCCGCTGCGTGATGTGCAGCGTCCCGACCGAGTGCTCGAAGCGCGAGTGCACCGCGCCGGGGAACACGAGGAAGGCGGTGCCGAGCTGCTTCACGCCGCGTAGGCGCTGCATCTCGGGCGTGTCGAGGAGCGCGATCTCCTCGTGCGTCAGGTACACGTCCCCGTGGACGGGGTCGCGCACGACGCTGTAGCGCTTCTTGGGTGCCAAGCGAGCGGCAGTCTAACGCCGGAAACGACGGCGGCCGCCCTCCCGGTGGAAGAGGACGGCCGCTCGGACCCCGCGCGCGGACGCGCGTCAGGTCGGTCTCTCAGCCCTCGCGCTTGGCGGCCTCACCCTTCCGGGCCAGTCCGCGTGCCTTCCGGAGCCGTGCGAGGATCATGTCGGGGTTCTCCTTGAAGCTGCCGAGGCACTTCTCGCCGCAGACGCGGACAAGGGTCACGCCGTAGAGGTGATCGATCGGCTTGTGGTCGGCGAGCTTCTCCTTGTCGACCAGGCACCTGTCGAGGGGGTAGGTCTTGCGCTGGTTCTCGATCATCCGCACGTTGACCTTCTCGAGGTACTCCGCGCGGTTCTTCGCGAACTCGCCCTTGCAGCCCTTGCAGCACAGGCGCACGAGGCGCGTGCCGTGGACGAGCTCGATCGGATCCCCCATCGAACCCAGCTCCTCACCGCTGACGACGCAGGTCTCCATCGGGTAGAGCGGCTTCTGCTGCTTGACGACGGCGTCTTCGATGCGCTTCGCGAAGACGTCGGGCTGTGCCTCGAGCTTCTTCGTCTCGGCCCCGGAGGCGATGAGATAGAGGCGTCCCCCGAACACGACCGGCTTCGCGGGGTTGGCGTTGCTGAAGGCCTTGCCGGTGAGGATGCAGGCGCGCAGGGGGTAGGAGGGGCGCTGGGCCGCGATGATCTCCTTGTCGTCGGCGGAGGTGGCCGCGGAGGCGGACCCGAGGGCCAGCACGAGTGTCAGCGTGGTGAGGATCGTTGTCTTCATTCGATGGTTCCGGTGGGGTCGGAGGAGCCTGCCAGGGTACCAGGTCGCGGGGGCGCCGGGGCGGCCCCCGCCCGGGAAGGTGGAGGGGAC
>JAJDET010000080.1 GCA_029259655.1 Planctomycetota bacterium | reverse complement strand
CGGCCTTTCGGCCCCTGCCGGCACCTTGCACGCACCGGCGTCCTCGACGACCCGTCAAGGTCGCCTGCGGGGCCGGCACGCGCAAGGTACCGGCAGGAACCGAATCGAGGCGTTCTGCCTCGCGGCTCATGAATAGTCCGGGCTAGTGTCTCGGCAGACCGGGACGAGGCGATCGACGAGATGCTCGCCAGGGCCTGGGGGCCGAGGATTCGACGCGACCCGCCTAAAGGTGCCGCCTCCGGCGCAACGAGGAGGGCGTACCGTGTCGAAGATCCGACGAGCCGCGATCCAAAAGGAGGGCGACGAGACGACGGTCGAGGTCGAGGCCCGCCTCCTGCCTCCGATCTTCGGCTTCCTGTTCCTGCTCACGCTGTTCTTCCTGGTGCACTCGTTCTTCGACGAGTTCACGGGCTACCAGGGCTCGTCCTTCTCGATCGGCTTCGGCAGCAGCAACTCGAGGGATGGGGGGCGCTTCGTCGCGAAGGCGGTGGGACTCGAGACGACCCCGTACTTCGTCACGATGCTGACGGCGAGCCTGATCCAGCTCGGGATCCTCCTCGTGTTCGAGTCGCAGAAGCTCGTGATCACCGTGCGGCCGCGAGAACGCTGTGTCTCCATCGTCCGCCGGGTCCTCGGAGCGTTGCGCTTCGCGCGCGAGATTCCCTTCACGGAGCTGCGCGGCGTCGTGGGTCGAGAACGGCGCACCGTGCTCGAGTACAACGGAGAGACGCTCGACCTGCGCCATGCCGAGCTGGTTCCGCTCGAGGGTAGAGCGATTCGGTTCGGGCAGGGCCTCGCGCCCGGCGAGTTGAGAACCGTGGTCTCGACCCTGCGGCTGGCGTTGCCCGTGAGCGATCCGGCCCCGCCGGCGCCGGCGGGGCGTCTCGAGCTCGCACTCGTGCTGATGGGCGTCAGCCCGATCCTCACCGCGCTGGGCGCGCTGGCCGTGACTGCGCTTCTCGGTCTGACGGAGCCTGTCGGACCGGCCGCGCCCGCACCGGTCGTGCAGGCGAACTTCGCACCGTCCGGCGCGTGGTGGGGCCTCGTGGAGGACGCGCGGTTCGGCTCGTACTCCGCCGAGCTGACGCTCTACAACGCGATCTCCGGCGAGCTCTCCGGTGCCGTGAGGTACTCGCCGTTCGCTTGCCGGACCGTGCTCCGGTACACGCGCACGGACGGCGTCGCCTACCACTACTCCCAGCAGCACGAGAGCGGCACTTGCGCCGGACCGGAGCCGGTGGTCACGCTCGCGTACGAGGAGGACGGCACCCTCACGTGGTCGTCCTACGACGCCGAGGGCACACGACGGGGGAAGGGGATCTTCCACCGCAACGGGCCCACCGCGACCCCCTGAGACCCGCGCGCTAGCGGACGATCGCCGCACGCTCTAGCGCGAAGGCCACGCAGCGCCAGCTGCGGTCGAAGTCGTACACCCAGTCGTCGCACTCGAAACGCAGCGCGATGTGGTCGCGCCGGGCGAGCTCGTCGGAGAGCGGCAGACCGAAGGAGAATGCCCGGTCGCCGTCGAGCGGGATCTCTTCCAGGAGCACCTCGTCGGCGTACACGCGCGCGATTCCACCGGTGAGCTCGGGGCGCCCGAGGCGCCGCCCTTCGAGGACGAGCGTCCCGCCGCCTCCGCGTGCGAGGACCAGCGAGGCGTACGGCGCGACGCGACCCTGCGAGTCGACGCCTCCGTAGACCTGGCCGGCGACCCGGGGCGACTCGCTCGGGAAGGTGAGCTCGGAGGTGAGCGCGAGCTCGGCAGTGAGCGCGCGCAGCGCCTCGTCGGATTGCGCTTCCGCCAGCCCCGCGTCGAGGATCCCCCGCACGAGGCCCGACGCTTCCTCCCAGGGAGCGAGCTCGAGCCCGGGCAGGAGCACGCGCTCCTGTGCGACGCCGTAGAGGAGCTTCGCGACGACCTCGTGTCCCGCGCGGTTCCAGTGCGGGTCGGAGGGTGCGCGCCGGTACTCGTCGGCCATCGCGAACTCCGACGACAGGTAGACGACCTCCGCGGGCGCGACCTCGGAGGCGACGTAGCGCTCCACCAGCGAGTGGAAGCCGGGGATCATCGCAACCAGCAGGAACGTGCCGCCGTGCGCCTCCACGGCGCGGGCGAGCCGTTCGATCGCGACTCCCGCCTCCTCCCAGCGTCCGCGGCTCTCCCCGTCCAGGCCGAAGAGCAGCGGGTTCGGCGTGCGGAGGCCCCAGAGCTCCTGCTGCGAGCGACGGCGGACGATGCCGTCGGCGTGCGAGCGCGCCTGCGGCGTGAACCGACCGGTGGCGCCGAAGCCCCGCACTCCTGTCAGGTCGTTCAGGTCGTTCCGGACGATGACCTGCACGACGAGGTCGGGACGCAGGTCCCCGAGCTGGCGCCGGACGAACGTCGCTTCGGCCACCGCGTTCCAGCTCGAGACACCGAAGTGCAGGCACTCGACCTCGGCCTTCGAGCCGGCGCGCTCCGTCAGGTACTGCTCCAGGAAGACGCCGACACGATCCTCGGCGGGGACGCCGTAGCCCATCACGTAGGAATCGCCGAGCAGCACGACTCGCACGGTGCCGTCGGGCTTCGTCCACACGTGCTCGCGTTCCCGGAGCCCGTAGCGGTTCGTGGAGAGCCGCGTCTCCTCGCCCTCGCGCTCCTCGAGCCCGGGTTGGAGGAGCTTTCCGACGTCGGGATCGGGATGGGTGTCGAAGACCCCCGAGCCCTTGCGGACGAGCTCGAGGACGGCCTGCTCACGCACCTCGGCATCCGAAACACCCGTCCTCGGGAGCCGGGTGAGCGACCAGGTGAGCGCGACGAGCAACGCCAGCGAGATCCCCGCGAGCGCCGCCGTGAGCCGAAGGTCCTTCGATCGAGCGGAAGGGTCGTGCATCGGCGGTGGTCGCGGATTGTAGGGGATCCGAAACGCGAGACGAGCGCTTCCGCGGAGCGTTCGAACCTGTCACGCTCCGCCCGTGGACGGATCGCCCCCCGTGCTGCTCTTCGACGTGATGGGGACGCTCGTCTACGACCCCTTCTATCGCGAGGTGCCGCGCTTCTTCGGCATGGGCTTCGACGAGATGATGGCGGCCAAGCACCCGACGTCCTGGATCCGGTACGAGCTGGGGGAGATCGACGAGGCGACGTTCCTGGCGAGCTTCTTCGCCGACGGGCGTGACTACGACCGGGGCGGGCTCGTGGAGGCCATGCGCGCGAGCTACTGCTGGCTCGACGGGATGCAGGAGCTCCTGGCGGAGCTCCACGGCGCCGGGCACGCGATCCACGCGCTCTCCAACTACAGCGACTGGTATCGGAGGATCGAGGGGAAGCTGGAGCTCTCGCGTTACCTCGAGTGGAGCTTCGTGTCCTGCGACATGGGCCTGCGCAAGCCCGATCCGGAGGCCTTTCGGGTGCCCGCACGGCGGCTCGGCCTCCCACCGGAGCGCTGTCTCTTCGTCGACGATCGCGAGGTCAACTGCGTTGCGGCGCGCGAGACCGGCATGCCCGCGCTGCTCTTCCGCGATGCGGAGGGGCTGCGCGGAGCGCTGCGCGGGGTCGGGGTTCTCGTCTAGCCCGCATCCCTCACGGGTTCGCGGCCAGAACACCACGAACGGCCGGCTGCGCCGGCCTCTCGGCTCCTGCCGGCACTTTGCGCGCACCGGCGTCCTCGACGACCTGTTCAAGGTCGACTGCGGGGCCGGCACGCG
>JAJDET010000079.1 GCA_029259655.1 Planctomycetota bacterium | reverse complement strand
CGCGTGCCGGCCCCGCAGTCGACCTTGAACAGGTCGTCGAGGACGCCGGTGCGCGCAAAGTGCCGGCAGGAGCCGAGAGGCCGGCGCAGCCGGCCGTTCGTGGTGTTCTGGCCGCGAACCCGTGAGGGATGCGGGCTAGAGATCGCGGACCGCTTCGACCACCCGGCGCGCGTTGCCGCGCCAGGTGAGATCCCTCTCGACGATGGTCTCCCGGGCACTCGCTCCGAGCCGGGCACGGAGGTCGGCATCCCCCACGAGCAAGAGGAGCGCGGCGAGGAGGGCCTCGCGATCACCCGGAGGAACCAGCAGCGCGTTGTCGCCGTCCTGAACCACCTCGCGCAGGTTGGGCTGGTCGGGCGCGATGACCGCCAGAGAAGCCGCCATGTATTCGTGCAGCTTGAGCGGAGATGCGTAGGCATTGATCGCGGGCACGAGGGCAACGTCGAAGGCCGCCAGCAGCGCAGGTATGGCCCCGTGCTCGCGCCGTCCGGCGAAGTGCACGCGGTCGGCCACGCCGCGCGCAGCGGCCAGCTCCCGGAGGCCGGCGTCCGCCGGGCCGGCACCGACCAGGACGAGCCGTGCATCCTCCAGGCCCGGCTCGGCAAGGCAGTCGACGACGAGGTCGAGCCGGTGCCAGTCGCGGGCGTAGCCGACGAAACCGAGCACGGCACCCTCGGTGTCCGGGACCCCGAGGTCGCGGCGGGCCCGCTCGCGGGAAGAGCTCGACCCTGCGTCCGGGTAGGCATCGGGGTGCACGCCGTTCGGGGTGACGAGCAGGCGTTCGCGCGGCACACCGGCCTCGGCCAGCATGTCCCCCAGCACGCTCGTGACGACGCACACGAGATCCGCGCGACCGAACACGAACCGCTCCAGCTTGTCCGCGAGTCTCGGAAAGGAGAGACCGCGCGTGCGGGTCAGCTCGAGCACCATCGGCGAGTTCACCTCGAGCACCACCGGGCGGTGCACTCGTCGGGCGGCCAGCACTCCGGCCGCGTTCCCGAAGGCATAACGCTCGTAGATGAAGTCCGGGTCGAAGCTCGCGGCGGCTCGCACGATCCTGGGCCGCGCGACGCCAGTGTAGCCGTACTCCATCAGCTCGTGTGCAAAGCGCGGGAGACGACCGACCCAGCTCCAGCGCGAGCGCCCGGCGTTCGCGCTCGCGCCCTTGTCGTCCTTCCCCTCGGAACCCTGGCGGACGAGCGACACCTCGAGAACGTCGTGCCCCTCTTCGCGGAACGCCCGCTGCAGCGCGCGGATGTGCACGGCCTGACCGTCTTCCGAGAGCGTGCGGTGGTGATAGAGGATCTTCATCCCGCTCGCACCCCGACCGCGGTCTCGAGGCAGACGTCGAGGGCGTCGAGACTCCGGTCCCAGGAGAGCGCGCGCACGGCGTTCGTGAGCCTCTCCTCCGACGGCGGGGACTCGAGCGCCGCCGCGAGGTGCGCCGCGATCCGCACGGGATCGCGCCGGGACTCTCCCCCGACGACGAGCTCCGGGAGGTCCACGAGGAGCTCGCTCGTCCCGCCGGCGTCCACCGCGACGGCCGGTGTGCCGCACGCCAGCGCTTCGATCACCACGTTCGGTCGGCCCTCGCGCAGGCTCGTCAAGAGGAGGCAGTCCGCCGCCCTGTACCAGCTCGAGAGGCGTTCAGGCGGTGCAGCGCCGACCAGTGTCACGCGCTCGTCGAGCCCGCTCCGGCGCGCTTCCTCGCGGACGTCCTCCGCGAGCGCACCCTCTCCCACGAACACGAGCCTCGCGTCGGGCACCGAGAGCGCCGCGAACGCCGCGAGCGCTAGCAACGGGTCCTTGCGCGGGATCAGGTGCCCGACGACGAGGACCAGCGGGGCGTCTTCGCGAAGGCCCAGGTCGCGGCGCGCCAGAACGCGGTTCCCGGGGTGGAAGAGGTCCAGGTCCACGCCATTCGGGACGAGGGTGCCCGTGCCGCCGCCGAGCTCGTCCATCCGGGCCAGGAGATGCTCCGACACCGCGCACCAGTGGCCCGCCGTGCAGAGGAAGCGCGCGAGCGGCTCGGCCAGGCCCGCCTCCCCCGCGACCTCCAGAACGTCCGAGCCGCGGCCGGAAACCACACAGGGGATCCCGGCGTCGGCGAGCGCGGGCGCGGCTGCGCTCGAGGGCCAGGCGTAGTCGCACACGACGACGTCGGGGCGTCCTCGGCGAAGGACCGATTGCAACCCCGCGCGCGCGAACACGCGAGCGTTGCGCAGGGGGACGCGCGGTACGTGCAGGTAGCGCGGATGCTCCACCGGAATGCCGTCTCGCTCCTCGCGCGCGGGAACCGCGTGGATCCCGGCCCAGCGCCCGCGCGCGAGCGGCCAGGGCGTGCGCGGAAGCGGGTGCGTCACGGAGACTTCGTGTCCTCGATCGCGCATGCCGCGCCACCGCCGCTCCGCGAAGATCCCTTCGAAGGGAAACGAGCTCGAGGGGAAGAGCGAGGTGAGGACTGCGATCCTCAAGAGGCGAGACCCCGGACGTTGTGGCGCCGACGCCAGTGCTCCAGTACCAGGAGGCTCCACAGGAGCCGCCCCTCGTCGCGGACCCCGCGCTGGTGACGCGCTGCCCGCTCGCGGAGCGCCGAGCGATCGAACCACTCGCCCGGGAGCGACTCGACGGCTTCCTCGACCGCGGGGCGCAGGGGGCCCCGGATCCAGGCGCTGAGCGGCGTGTCGAACCCGCGCTTCGCACCGTCCAGAATCGTGTCGTCCACCCGTCCGCGCAGCGCCTCGCGCAGAGCGTGCTTGCCCCGACCGTTCCGCACCTTCTCCGCCGCGGGAAGGTTCGCGAAGCGCTCGGAGATCCGGTGATCGAGCACCGGTACGCGCACCTCGAGCGAGACCGCCATGGAGGCGCGATCGACCTTCGCGAGGATCTGATCGGGGAGGTAGGTGTGGAAGTCGGCGTACTGTGCGCGGTAGAGGGGACAGTCGACGGAAGGCCGCTGGTAGTGCTCCCGAAACGCGCGGAAGGGAGTGTGCTTGTCGACGCGATCGCGCAGATCGGGAGCGAGGAGCGAGCGAGCTTCGCCCTCGTCCAGCTGCGTCACGCTGCGCCAATACGCGCTGGCCGCCTCGTCACCGACGTTTCTCAGGAAGGTCCGCGCGCGCAAGGCACGCGGAGCCCAGTCGAGCTTCGGATAGACTCGCCCGGCGCCGCGAAACAGCGCCTGGCCGACCGGCCCCAGGCTCCGCCGCAGCCTGTTCTCCGCGTAGTCGTGCACGTACCTGCGATAGCCGGCGAACGTCTCGTCTCCTCCGTCGCCGGAGAGCGCGACCGTGACGTGTTCGCGCGCCATCTTCGACACGAGGTAGGTCGGCACCGTGGACGGGTCCGCGTGGGGTTCGTCGTAGAACCACGGGAGGACCTCGACGGCCAGCGCCGGGTCCGCCTCGAGGACCTCGGTGTGGTGAACCGCACCGAGCCGCGACGCCGTCTCGCGCGCGAGGGCGAGCTCGTCGTGCGAGCGCTCGCGAAACCCGACCGAGCACGCGATCACAGGATCCGCGGAGCGCTCGGCCATGCTCGTCACGACGGCCGTGCTGTCGATCCCGCCCGACAGGAACGCGCCGAGCGGTACGTCGGCCACCATCCGGTCGGAGACCGCGCGGTCGAGCCACTCCCGGATCTCCTCCGAGCTCGCCGGTCCGCGGAGCCCGTCGACGGGAAGATCCCAGTAGCGCCGCACGCGCGGGGGGCGGCCGGCAGTCCAGAGGAGGGTGCTCGCGGGAGGGAGGCGGTCCACGCCGTCCCACGCCGAGCGCGGACCTCCGACGTAACCCTGCACCAGGAAGTCGAGCAGCGCCTCCGGGCGCAGCTCTCGCGCCAGCTCGCCACGCTCGAGGAGCGCCTTGGGCTCGCTCGCCCAGGAGAGACCACTCGCGGTCTCGGCGAAGTAGAGCGGCTTGATCCCGAGCCGGTCCCGCCCGAGCAGGACTCGAGCGCCCTCGCCGTCGACGTCGCGGCCGTCGAGGACGCAGAACGCGTACATCCCGACGAGATGGCGCGCCAGATCCTCGCCGTACTCCTCGTAGAGGTGCACGACGACCTCGCAGTCGGAGTCCGTCGCGAAGCGGTGTCCCTTGTGCTCGAGCTCGCGGCGCAGCTCGCGGAAGTTGTAGATCTCCCCGTTGACGGCGACGGCCACGTCCCCGGTCTCGTTGAAGAGCGGTTGTCGGCCGCCGTGGAGGTCGATGATCGAGAGGCGCCGGAACGCGACGCCCATCGATCTCAGGACGACGACGGACTCGTCATCGGGTCCGCGATGCGACAGCGTGCGCCCCATCGCGAGGAGCTCGTCGTGGTCGGGCGAACCGGTCGGGTCCGTGAGCGCGTAGCCGGTGAAGCCGCACACTCGTTCAGGATCCCCCGCCGAGGAGCGGCGTGTCCCGGAAGCCACGTACGGTCGGTCTCACACCGAAACCGACGGGTTTGACGCGCCTGAACTCGGCGCTCCCGCGTCCGCCGAAGTCCGAGGACGAAACGGGCGCGCCCTCCTTGAGCTCCTTCAGCGCGATGTGCTGGAACACCAAGATGATCGCGAAGAAGTGGTAGACGAGGTCGAAGTGCGCTCGGTTGAGAAAAGTGCTTCCGATGCAGAAGCCGACGAGCGACGCCTCGAAGGCCGTCGCGTAATTTATCATCCAGCTCGAGTAATACCTCCGCTGCGCCAGCTTGCGCACCTTCCAGCACGTGCGGAAGCTCGAGAAGATGAGGAACAGGTAGAGCCCCAGGCTGATCGTTCCCGTCTCCGCCCAGATCTGCAGGTAGGCGTTGTGGGCGACGTAGATGTCCTCGCCGCGTCGCTCCTTCGCCGTCGGGTTCGGCTGGTACTCGATGTAGCGTTGCCGGAAGTTGTCGAGGCCTACGCCGAACGCCGGATTGTCGGTCGCCATCCGGACCGCGACCGCCCAGGAGCGGAAGCGCGCGTTGGCCGAACTGTCTTCCTCGACGTCCTTCAGGGTGCTGATCCTGTCGCGGAAGCTCGACGGTCCGAAGAGCAAGAGGAGGATCGCCACGAGGATGGCGCAGACGATCCCCGCCACTCTGTTCTTGGAGCGCCAGATCAAGACCCCGCACGCACCGCACAGGGACAGGAAGCCACCGCGCGAGTGCGTGAGCCCCACCGTGACCATGGTCAGCGGCACGCTGTACAGGAAGACCTTGCGGAGGATGTCCCGTTTCTCCGACATCCCCAGCTGGAACTGGAGCGGCACGGCCATCACGAGCGCGAGAGCGAAGTCGTTGTTGTCGGCGAGGAGCCCACCGGGACCGGTGCGGATATCGCTTCGCCCCAGGGTCAGGATGCCCCAGATCCCCGACTTGACGCCGTAAAACGCAAACGAGAGCGCGATCACCCAGACCAGGACGCGCAGGTGTTCCCGGTTGACGACGACCGACGTCGTGAAGAGCGCGATGGCGACGATCTTGCCGAACTCGGCCATCCGGCCGATCTGGCTCTTGTTCTGCCAGAACGTGCCGGTCTGTGAGAACTGCACCCCGAGGTACAGGAGGAACACCAGCATGATCATGGCCCAGCAACGGGCGTCCGGCAGGAACCACCGCATCCGCTTCGGGTTGGTGATGAACCCCGCCGCGGTGATCATGATGATGTAGTAGGACCAGCGGAATCCGCGCACCGCGCCCCACGACAGGTCCTGGACGCGCATGTACGCGAGCCAGGTGAACACGAGCAGCCCCACGAACGGCCTGCGGAAGCAGGCCGGCATGAGAGACGTGATCACTACGACGACGAAGAGGTCGCGCATGTCCCGCCCCGCCTCGGGCTACTTGAAGTAATCCCTCACGTCCTCGACCTGCTGCAGGAACTCCGTCGGGAGGATCTCCGGGCGTTGCGTGTAGGCCCACGTGAACCACCCGATCACGGCCAGCATCACGAGGCTGGAGGAGACCACGACCAACCCGCGCATGCGGGCCGACCGGCGCTGCTTCCTCGTCACGATCACGTTCACCACCCCCAGAACGGGGAGGGTCATCACGGACGTGACATCGGAGACGCTGCGGTAGCAGTTCTTGGTGAACTCGGCCAGCATCGAGGTCCCCAGGCCGAGCGCCAGCCCGCCGGCGAGACCGATCGCGATGATCAGGAGGGGGTTCGGCTCGCTGGGATCCTCGGGCGTCTTGGGCTCGTCGATCCACGTGAAGGGATGCTTGTTGGCGCGGATCAGCGCGGTCAGCGTGTCCTCCTTCACCTGGAGCTTCTTCGAGGCCTCTTCCCACAGGAACTGGTTGACGCCGATCTGGGATTCCACGGCCGCGAGCTGTCGCTTGAGACTGAGCCGCTCCTTCTGCTCGTCCGTCAGGTCGAACGACTTCTGTTCGAGCTCGGCAACGGCGCCCTTGAGCCCCTCGATGTCGATCTCGAGCTGCTCCTTTTCGTCCTTCCACCGGACGACCTTCTGGTTCTTGACGCGTTCCTCGAGCTGGATGGTCGCCTCCGGCGCCCGCTCGGCTCGCTCCAGATCGGTCTGCTTGGCGTCGATCTCCATCTGGAGCCGTTTCCAGGTCGAGTTGAGCGACGTCAGGCCGACCTGTTGCCCCCGCAGGGAGGCGACCTCGGCCTCGAGCCGCGAGGTCGTCGTCGCTGCACCCGTCTTCTGCGCCTTGACCGGCTGCATGATGAACTCGTCCTCGAGCGCGATCTTGTCCGTCAGCTCCTCCAGCTGGCTCTCCTTGTTGGCGAGGGAGGAGCGCAGCCGGTTGAGCTCGATGTTGACGCTCGTCAGCTCCGAGATGACCGGATCCTCTTTCGGGTTGAGGCTCGCTGCACCCTGGGCCCACGAGAAGACGCCGAGCTCCTTCTGGATCCGCGCCTGCTCGTCGAGCATGTCGTAGTAGTCCTGCTCGCGCCGGTTCAGATGGTTCTGGAGCTCGTCGCGCTCGGCGATCAGGAGGGCCTCGTCGCGCTGGATCAGCTCGTTCGCCCACATCTCGACGATCTTGTAGATGAACTCGACGGCCTTCTCCGGGTCGACGTGCTTGTACTTGACCTCGATGAAGGCCGAGGCCTTCATCTGCTTCTCCCGGATCTTGATCGCGATGCCGATCGCCTTGCGCTGGCGCTTGATGTAGTCGCTGACCTTCGGATCGCTCCGGCTTCCGGCCTCACGGATGATGTTCTCGTACTCGTCCCACTCGAGCTCGTCGAGCGCCGCTCGCACACGGACGGCCGACGTCAGGTGAGTCTCGGCGTTGGCGACTTCCAGCGAGGTCGAGTTCGAGTCCTTGAATTGCCAGTCGCCCTCGACGCGAACGTGCCGCAGCTCGAACTCCGACTCCGCGTGGTACTTCTGCGGAATGATGATCGCGACGACGATCGAGAGGCAGAACACGAAGACGGCGGGCAGGAGGATCTGCCACTTGCGCTTCTTGGCGATCTGGAGGAACTCCTCCAGCTGTCCCGATGAGTCGGCGTACATGGTGTCTTGCTCTAGAAGAAGCCCTGGTTGTTGCCGCGCCCGCGTCTTCCGCCACCGCCGCCGCCCGTGTTGAAGCGCGAGAGGCGCAACAGGCTGAACAGACTCTGGGAGACGCTCTGCAGGACGGTGGTCACCGGGGCGATGAGCCCGACCACGAAGTAACCCAGCTGGGCGAACATCGTCGGCGGAACGTAGATGATGTCGTTCTCACGCACGTGGACGTTGTAGGTCGAGTCGCCGCTGCGAATCATGTCGTTCACGTTGACCGTGATGATGAAGGGCTCGCGCGGGTCGGGGCGAATCAGCCGCACCCGTCCCAGGTTGGCCGTACTGCCGGACGGTCCCGCCGCCATCACGGCTTCGAAGATGGTGAGGTCGCCGGGGAACGGTCGTTGACCGACGCCCCCGACCTCGCCGAGGACCCAGTAGCCCTTCAGGCCCGACGACTGGATCGCGACCGTGATGTCCGTGCGCACGAAGTAGGGTGCGAACTTCTGCTGGAACAACGCCTCGACCTCGGAGCGCGTCATCCCCGCCACGTGGACCGAGCCGACCTCCGGGAGCGTCACGGTTCCGTCGAGCCCCACGGTCTCGCTGCCTCGCAGCACGGGCTGGATCGCATCGACGTAGTTGATGCGGTCCCCGATCGTGAGGTAGTCCTCCTCCTCCGCGTTCCCGGTGTAGCGCTTTCCGAAGCCCTCCTGGTTCAGGTACTGCAGGAGCCGCTTGTCCGGCACCGTCTGGCAGGAGAGAGCACCCCCGACGACGGCGACGAGGGCGAGGAGCGGAAGGATCGAGGGGACCAGGCGCATGCGGGAGCTCTCCTACGGGAGACCGACCTCGGGGGCGAGGTGGGACCTCTCCGGGTCATTCCTGAGCACGCGGAAAGGCCTCCGAGGATCTTCTTCGCGGAGAGCGGCTCATGAGTAACCCGGTAGGGCTGGAACGGTTCTTTCGACCGAAGCGGCCCCCGGGTTTACCGCCACTACGGGCGCTCGCCGGGGATCGCGAGGTCGTGCCCCGTCCACCCTAGGACACCCCTGTAAGTAGTTGCAAGATCGGGATCTGGGTCGATTTGGGAGATCGCCCGCTCGCGCCGCGCTGGAGGCCGCGCGTCAGACCACGCCGGCCATGAATTCGGCCAGCGCCCGCTCCCAGGGCGCCAGCGCCCTCCCCCGCAACCCCGTCAGTCGATCGCAGGCGAGCACGCTGTAGGCCGGCCGCGGCGCCGGGCGCGGAAAACGCTCTGTCGTGCAGGGCTCGATTCGAACCCGGTCGAGGCCTGCGTGCGCCAGGACGGCGGAGGCGAAGCCGTACCAGCTGCAGGATCCCTCGCAGGCCGCGTGGTAGGTCCCGGCCTCGCCCCTCGCCAGGACGTCCCACAGGGCCGGAGCCAGCTCGAGGGTGGTGGTCGGGGCGCCGACCTGGTCGTCGACGACGGAGAGCTCGCCCCGCTCCCGGGCCAGCCGCAGGATCGTGCCCGGAAAGTGGTTTCCACGGGGGCCGTAGAGCCACTGCGTCCGAACCACCCGGGTGCCGGCCGGGTGGGCCTCGCGAGCGAGCTCCTCACCGACGAGCTTGGTCCGTCCGTAGGCCGACCTGGGCCGCGGCTCCGCGTCCTCGGCGTAGGGCTCGCGGGCCTCGCCGTCGAAGACGAAGTCCGTCCCGACCGCGACGAGCGGGATGCCCTCGGCCGCGCACGCGCGCGCCACCACACCGCACACCGTCCCGTTGACGCGGAGCGCGAGCTCTTCCTCCTCCTCGGCGCGGTCCACGGCGGTGTAGGCCGCGGCGTGCACGACGCCGGTGAACGGGCCGAGCTCGCGGAAGAGCTCGCGGACCGCGTCCTCCTCGGCGAGGTCCACCCCCACCGCTTCCACGGCGGGTGCCTCCGGAACGCCCTCGACGAGGTCGGTCCCCACCGCCTCGAAGCCGACGGGGGCATCGATCAGGAGCTGGCTGCCGAGCATTCCGGCAGCTCCGGTCACGAGGACCCGGCCGGGCTCCGCCCCGATCACTTCGCGACCGGCTCGTCGACCAGGTTCGCGCCGCCCTGGGAGACGAGCTCACTGGCGTGCAGGAGCGAGTCGAAGGTCCCCGCGTCCGTCCACCAGCCGTCGAGGACCTCGTAGGTCATCGAGCCGTCGCGGATGTACCAGTTGTTCACGTCCGTGATCTCGAGCTCGCCGCGTTCGGACGGCTCCAGCTCCTTGATCACCTGGAAGACGCGCGGGTCGTACATGTAGATCCCGATCACGGCCAGGTTGGTGGCGGGGTCCTTGGGCTTCTCGACGATCGAGAGGACCTTGTCACCGTCGATCTCCGCCACGCCGAAGCGTTCGGGATCGGGGACCTCCTTCAGGAGGATCTTCGCGCCCACTTCCTGGGCCTCGAAGTCCCGGACCATCTTCACGATGTTCCGCTGGATGATGTTGTCACCCAGGATGACGCAGATCTTGTCGCCCGCGGCCCAGTGCTCGGCCAGCCCCAGCGCCTCGGCGATGCCCCCCTCGCCCTTCTGATACGTGTAGTTGAGGTGCTTGAGCTCGAAGTCCTCGCCGTTGCCGAGGAGGCTCAGGAAGTCCCCGGACTTGCGACCACCCGTGACGACCATGATGTCGGTCACCCCGGCCCGGACGAGGGCCTCGATGGGGTAGTAGATCATCGGCCGGTCGTAGACCGGGAGCAGGTGCTTGTTGGTGATCTTGGTCAGCGGAAAGAGTCGAGTTCCGAGACCACCGGCGAGGATGACACCCTTCATTACTGAGACTGCAGAGGGGGAGAACGGAGCGGATGTTCCGCGAAAGGGCGGACTACCGTAGCCCGCGCCTCACGGGCGTCAAGTCCGGCGGCCCTCCGTCCCGGATTCGACGCCGTTCTCGCGGTACCACGCGACGAAACGCTTCAACCCCTCCCGGACCGACGTGGTCGGCTGATATCCGAGGCCTGCGCGGGCCTTGGTCACGTCCGCGTAGGTCACGAGCACGTCCCCGGGCTGCATGGGCTGCCGATCCAGGACCGGCGTGACACCGCACTCCTCTCCGATCATCCCCACCAGCTCGGCCAGGGACGTCGTCTCGGACTCGCCGAGGTTGTAGATCTCGTACCCCCCGCAGGCGTCGATCGACCGCACCACGCCGTCGACGATGTCGTCGACGTACGTGTAGTCCCTGCGGGTCGTCCCGTCGCCGAAGAACGGGATCGGCCTGCCCTCCAGCGCGTGCCGGACGAACTTGTGGATCGCCATCTCCGGCCGCTGTCGGGGTCCGTAGACCGTGAAGAACCTCAGGCAGGTCATCGGGATGCCGTAGAGGTGATGGTAGGTGTAGCAGTGGAGCTCGCCGGCGCGCTTCGTCGACGCGTAGGGGGAAACGGGCCGGTGGATGTCGTCCGCCTCCGTGAAGGGCACCTTCTCGTTCGAGCCGTAGACGCTCGAAGAGGAGGCGAACACGAAACGCACGTCTCCCCGCTTGCGGGCCTCCTCGAGGAGGACGAGTGTGCCCCGGACGTTCACGTCCTCGTAGTGCAGCGGATCGCGCAGCGACGGACGGACACCCGCCATTGCCGCGAGGTGCACGATCGCGTCGTACCCCTCCGAGAACAGGGAGCGCATCGCCTCCGCGTCCCTGATGTCCGCCTCGACCACGCGCGCGCCTTCCAGCTGCGCCGCGTTCGCGCGCTTGATCCGAGGCGCGTAGAAATCGTTGAAGTTGTCGACCGCCGTGACGTCGTCACCGCGTTCGAGCAGCCGTTCGCAGAGGTGCGAGCCGATGAAGCCCGCCCCCCCCGTGACCAGAATCTTCGCCATGGAGCCGCTAGCCCTCCGGCTGGACCTTGGTGCGGAAGTAGGCGAGCGTGCGCTCGAGCCCGGTCTCCAGCGGAATCTTCGGCTCCCAATCCAGGAGGGCCTTGGCCTTTCCGATGTCGGGCTGGCGAATCTTGGGATCGTCGACCGGGAGATCCTTGAAGACGATCTCCGACTTCGAGCCCGTCAGCTCGAGGACGTTCTGGGCGAACTCGAGGATCGTCATCTCGTGCGGGTTCCCGATGTTCACGGGCAGGGCCTCGTCGGACTGCAGAAGGCGCCAGATGCCCTCGACGAGGTCGTCGACGTAGCAGAACGACCGCGTCTGGGAACCGTCGCCGAAGACCGTCAACGGCTCACCGCGAAGGGCCTGTCCCATGAACGCGGGGAGAGCGCGCCCGTCGTTCATGCGCATCCGCGGACCGTAGGTGTTGAAGATGCGGACGATGCGCGTCTCGACGTTGTGGTAGCGGTGGTACCCCATCGTCATCGCCTCGGCGAAGCGCTTCGCCTCGTCGTAGACCCCGCGCGGTCCAACAGGGTTGACGTTGCCCCAGTAGTCCTCGCGCTGGGGATGGACGAGCGGATCCCCGTAACACTCCGAGGTCGAGGCGAGCAGGAATCGCGCCCCCTTGGCGTGCGCCAGCCCGAGCGCCTTGTGCGTACCGAGCGAGCCTACCTTGAGCGTCTGGATCGGCAGCTCGAGGTAGTCGATCGGGCTCGCGGGCGAGGCGAAGTGCATGACCACGTCGAGCTTCCCGGGCACGTGGATGTACTCCGTCACGTCCTGGTGCAGGAAGTGGAACCGCGGGTCGCCGACGAGGTGCTCCGTGTTCGCGAGGTCGCCGGTGATGAGGTTGTCCATGCAGAACACCTCGTAGTCCTCGGCGAGGAAACGCTCGCAGAGATGACTGCCCAGGAAACCGGCTCCGCCGGTGATCAGGACGCGGGGTCGCGACATCGCTCGTCTCTCGTTTCCGTCGGGGTGGACCCAGCGACCAGGGGCGCCGTCTGGGTTAGGGGGAGCGGATGGTAGCGGATCCTGGCCGCGCGGGAGCGCCGGTCGCCCTCGAACCGGTCAGGGTGCCAGCGGCAAGAGCGTGGCTTCCTCGCCCGCAACGAGGTCGACCGCGACCCCGTTCCCGCTCAGGACTCCCGGCCCGCTCGCGGTCGCGCGCAGCCCGGTGTCGTCGCTCGCGAACGTGAGGTTCCCGAAGAGGGCTCCCGAGATGCCGGCGGACTGCACCTCTTTCGGCGGCCCGCCCAGGTCGAAGGGGGTGCCGCCCGCCTCCAGCAACGGCAAGTCGACCCGCTCGCCCGGTGCCAGGACCAGACGGCTGTCGCGGAAGGAGAGGTAGGCCGGGCGCTTCGAGCGGTTGAACAGCCGCATGATCTCCTCGTAGATGCGCTCCACGAGGTACGGACCGGTGTCCTCGCCGACCGGACCCGAGAGCTGGCTCCCGCCCGGCAACTCGACGACGGCGCCGGAGGCCAGGGAGATCTCGGCGCGGGTCAGGATCGAGAAGCGAACGTCCGGCTCGCCCTGCTTCGGATCGCCCAGGCGCAGGATCGCCTCGTCGAACACGATCAGGTTCGCGCCGTCCGCAGCCCAGAGGAGCTCGGCTCGCCCACCGGCTCCGCAGTAGACCCACGACCCCGAGCGAATCCTCTCGCGCTTCGAGTAGAAGGTCAGCGGAAACGGCGTCATGCTCGGCGGTCGGCGGAGCTGTACGGGATCCGCGTGCCGGTAGAGGATCACGTCGGCGGGACCCGACACGACCCCGGCGTCCACACCCGGCGGAAGCGGGTCGGGGCTCTTCATGGGACCGGGCCAACGCTGGGTGTTGCAGGCCAGGCACAGGAAGAGCGCGGCGACCGGGACGAGGACTCTCATCGCGATTCCTTCATCGAGATGACCGGCTGACCGCTGTAGTGACGTTCCACGAACCCGGTGTCGTGGTCTCCCGCGCGGAAGTCCGAGTGATTCAGGATGCGGCGCTGGATCGGGATCGTGGTGGGAGGCCCCTGGATGATGAACTCGTCCAGGGCCCGGAGCATCGTCCGGATGGCCTCGGTCCGCGTCGAGCGGTGGGCCAGGAGCTTCCCGATCATCGAGTCGTAGTTGGGCGGGATGCGGTAGCCGCTGTAGACATGGCTGTCGACGCGCACGCCGGGGCCTCCCGGCGGCACGAAGAGCTCCACGAGCCCGGGTGAGGGCTGGAAGTCCTTCGACGGGTCCTCCGCGTTGATCCGGCACTCGATGCAGTGTCCCTGGAAGCGGACTTCGTCCTGGGTCAGCGGGAGTCGCTCGCCCGCCGCGAGCAGGATCTGCTGCTGGATGAGGTCCAAGCCGGTCACCATCTCGGTCACGGTGTGCTCGACCTGGATACGGGCGTTGACCTCGATGAAGTAGAAGTCTCCGGCGCGATCCAGGAGGAACTCGACGGTTCCCGCGTTGTGGTACTTCGCCTTCTTGGCGATCGCCACGGCGGCCGCGCCCATGCGTGCGCGGAGCTCGGGCGAAACGGACGGCGACGGGGACTCCTCGATGAGCTTCTGGTGCCGGCGCTGGACCGAGCAGTCCCGCTCGCCGAGGTGGATCACGTTCCCGTCCCGGTCCCCGAGGATCTGGATCTCCACGTGGCGCGGGTTCTCGACGAACTTCTCCACGTAGACGGTGGGGTCCCCGAAGGCCGCCTCCGCCTCTGCACGCGCTGCGTGGAAGCCGTTGATCAGGCTCGGGTCGTTGCGCGCGATGCGCATCCCGCGCCCGCCGCCCCCCGACGAGGCCTTGATCATCACCGGGTAGCCGATCTCCTTCGCGACGGTCAGCGCGGTCTGCTCGTCCTCCACCGGACCGTCAGAACCCGGGACGACGGGAGCACCGGCGGAGAGCGCCATCTCGCGCGCGTTGGACTTGTTGCCGACCGCGGCGATCGTCTCCGGATCCGGGCCGATGAAGTGGATGTTGCAGGAGCGGCAGACCTCGGCGAAGTGCGCGTTCTCCGCCAGGAACCCGTAGCCCGGCGCGATCGCGTCGACGTCCGCGATCTCGGCCGCGGAGATGATCGAGGGGATGTCCAGGTAGGACTTCGCCGCCGCCGCGGGGCCGATGCAGATCGTCTCGTCCGCCTGGCGCAGGTAGATCGCGTCCGCGTCGGCCTCGGAGTAGACGACCACCGTCTCGATTCCGAGCTCGCGGCAGGCCCGGATGATCCGCTGGGCGATCTCCCCGCGGTTTGCGACCAGGACGCGTCGGAACATCAGGCGGTCTTGATCAGGAACAGCGGCTGCCCGTACTCCACGGGCTCCCCGTTCTCCACGAGGATCTCCACGATCTCACCCTTGGTCTCGGCCTTGATCTCGTTCATCACCTTCATCGCCTCGATGATGCACAGCACCGTGTCCGGCCCGATCTTCGAGCCGGCCTCGACGAACCAGGCGGCCTCCGGCGACGGGGATCGGTAGAAGGTCCCGACCATCGGACTCAGGAACGGCGACGTTCCGGGCGGAATGTCGATTCCGTCGGGCTCGGCGGGCGCTCCGGCCACGGGCTTCGCGGAGCCTGAATCGGACACGGCTCCGGTACCGCCCTGCATCACGCTCACGAGCGGGGCAGTCGTGGGCGCCTCGCCGCCGCGCTTGAGATGAACGCGCAGCCCGCTCTCCCGGTCCTCGACCTCGAGCTCGGAGAGGTCGGCCCCACTCATGAGCCGAACGAGCTTGCGGATGAGCTGAATCTCCATGGGAACCCTCGGGGTCGTCCTGTCCGACCTTCCTCCGCCGGAGAGCATAGCGAGGTCACCGGGCGAGCGCGGCCCGGTCAACCGTCGAAAGCAGCGGCGCGCCACGTCCCCGACTTGCCGCCGCTCTTCTCCAGGAGCTCGACGACCCCGATCCGGATGCCCTTGTCCAGTCCCTTTGCCATGTCGTAGACCGTCAGCGCGGCGATGCTGGCCCCGACCAGGGCCTCCATCTCCACCCCGGTCTTTCCGGTACACCTCGCGCTGCAGCGGATCTCCAGCGCGTCGACGCCGCGCGGGTGGAAGGTCACCTCGACGTGGTCCAGGCCGAGCGGGTGGCACAGCGGAACGAGCTCACCCGTGCGCTTCGCGGCGAGCACGCCGGCCGCGCGCGCCATCTCCTCGACCGGCCCCTTGGGTCCGGTCCCCTCGCGCAGCCGCTGGAGGACTCCTGCCGGGAACTCGACCAGGGCACGGGCCAGGGCCGAGCGCCGGGTGGCCGGCTTCTCGGAGACGTCGACCATGTGGGCCTCCACCCCGGACTCCGTCCTCCGGAGGTGGGCGGCACCGGCCTCGACGCCGTGGGGCGGCTCACGTTCGGTCATGGTTGGAAAACCGTTGAATTTCGAGCTTCCGGTCCGGCCGCCGGCCCGTAGCCGGTGTGCACCCAGGACCCGGATACTAGAGTAGGGTCCCGATCGGCTCCACCCGACCGCCAGAAGCGCCGATAGCTGATTCGTGCCCTTGCGGTCGCCGAGACCGCCTCATCACCCGAGGCCGCGCTCCCGAGAAGAAACCATGACCTCGCGCACTCTCCTCACCTTCGCTCTCGTGATCCTGATCCCGTCCGCCCCGCACGCACAGGGGGGCCAGGAGCCCCAGGGGCGCCCGGACGTCGCGAGCCTCCTCTCCGACCAGCTCCAGGCCGCCCCGCGACTCACGGTCCAGGAGGTCATGAACCGAGCGATCGGACTCCGCGACCTCGCCGGAGCCGACGACCTCTCGCCCGACGGAGAGGCGAGCCTGCGCGACCTCGACTCGCAGCTGAAGACGAGGCTCGACGCGGCGCACGAGGCCGCCCCCGGCTCGATCCTGTTCCTCGCCGCATGCCATCTCCAGTCCGAGGATCCGGACGTCGACCTGACGGCGCGCGCGCTCCTGCCGCTCATCGGCGACGACGACGACGACATCGCGACCGCCGCAGCCGAGCTGCTCGGCAACACGGTTTTCCGGCGCAGCCTGGATCCCGACCTCGAGGTGGAGCGGATCGCCGCGTTGCTCCAGTCCGCTCGCGACGGCGATCTGGCCCCCGAGCGACGGCTCGCGAGCGCCCTGTCCGTACACCGCACGGGTGGAGGCACGGAGCGCCGCCAGGCGCGCGCCGAGATGCTGGCGTTCCTCGACTCGAACGACCCGCGCCTGCGCAAGCTGGGCGCCCTGGCCCTCGGCCGCATCGGCGAGGTGATCCGCGGTCGGCTGCGGACCGAGCTCCGGCGCATCGCATCGCTGCCCGGCCCCGAAGGCGCACTGGCCGAGGCGTACATCGAGCAAGAGGAGACGAAAGCCCTCCACGAGCGGAAGTTCGCGAACCTGCTCGAGACCTACAGCGGGAAGAGCCTTCCCGAGGACCTCGCGAAGCTGGACGCGGTCATGCGAATGATCGAGAGCGACCACCTCGAGGGCCAGCTCGTCGATCGGGAGACCATGGTGCAGGCCGCCGCGAACGGAATGCTGCACCACCTCGACCAGCACTCTGCCTACCTGAACTCCGAGTTCTTCAAGCGCTTCGAGCAGGACCTCGAGGCGGAGTACGGAGGAATCGGCGCCTACGTCGACGTCGACCCCCAGGACGGCGTCTTCACCATCACGCGGCCGATCTACTCCGGACCGGCCTACAAGGCCGGGCTCCAGAGCGACGACAAGATCGTCCGCATCGACGACTGGCCGACGCTCTACGAGCCGCGCGAGGACATCATCAAGCGCCTCAAGGGCCAGCCCGGCACAACGGTCCGGCTGTACGTCTGGCGGCGCGGCATGGACCCGATCCTCGTCGAGCGCCCGACCGAGGACATGGTGGTCGAGGTCGACCGCGCGCAGATCTCCATCCCGCCCCTCTCCGAGCTGCTCCTGCCGGGGAACGTCGGGCTGATCGACCTGCGCGAGTTCAGCCGCGTCGCGACGGAAGAGCTCCGCACGACGATCAAGAGCATGCGCGAGCGCGGCATGGAAGCTCTGATCCTCGACATGCGCCGCAATTCCGGCGGTCTCCTGACGGAAGCACGCAGCGTCTCTGACCTGTTCCTTCCCCGCGGCGGAGTGCCCGTCGTCTCCACCGAGACACGACAGGGCACGGTCGACGTCCTCAAGACCCGCGCCAACCCCGTCGTCCCCGAGGACCTCCCGATCGTGATCCTGACGAGCCGCTTCACGGCGTCCGCCGCGGAGATCGTCGCGGGTGCCCTGCAGGACCACGACCGAGCGGTCCTGGTCGGCCAGCGCTCCTTCGGCAAGGGCTCCGTGCAGACCCTGTACCGGCTCCAGGGCGAGCGCGACGACGAGTGGCAGGACAAGAACAACAACGGCCGCTGGGACGACTGGGAGCCCATCACCCAGGACTGGAACGGGAACGGCGAGTACGACTACGCGCCGCGCGTGAAGCTCACGGTCGCCCGCTACGTCCTCCCGTCCGGCCGCTCCATCCACCGCGAGCTCGACGAGGACGGAAACCTCCTGTCCGAGGGCGGCGTGCACCCGGACGTCCCCGTCGCCATGCCTCGCATCGAAGGCTGGAAGTGGGAGGAGCGCCTGCGCATCCAGCGCAAGCGGTCGGTGCGCGAGTACGTGGACGCCCGCTGGGACGAGCACCGCGAGCTCTTCCACGACCTGGCCTTCTACGACGGCAAGGACGACGAGCGCTACCCCGACTTCGACGACTTCATGGCGAGCCTCGAGACGCGCCTCTCGCGCGACGACGTGCGTCAGCTCCTGCGCAACGAGGTGCGGCGCCGCGTCCAGGACGAGCGCGGGGCGGAGTTCCCCGGCTTCGACATCCAGGGTGACTTCCAGGAGGACCCGCAGCTCCAGGCGGCGATCCGCATCGCGCTGGAGAAGCTCGGCCGCTCCGCGAACGACGTTCCCCCTTTCGCCCAGACCTTCATGGTGCCCGTGGACGATGACGGAGGCGCCTCGGACCTCGTCGCCGCACTCCCGACCGCGGACAACATCGCCAGCACGCGCGCGAACCTGAAGCGCGCCCTCGAGGGCGACGGACGGGTCTCGAAGGAGACGCTCGACTACGTGCTCGAGATCCTCGA
>JAJDET010000078.1 GCA_029259655.1 Planctomycetota bacterium | reverse complement strand
CGCGTTGCGCCACAGGTGGGACGTCCACTGGCGTCCGGCCGCCTGGATCTCGTCCGCGAGCGTCTCGAGGGTCGCGCCGGGGACCTTGCACTCCTCGGCGACGAACTCGGGGGTGAACTCGGCGTAGGCCTCGGAGAGCAGGGCGAGGAAGCGCTCGAAGTCGCGCGGTTCGTCCGGGTGCAGCACCTCGAGGTACTCCTCCCAGTTCGTCCAGCGCCGGACGAAGTCGCGATCGACGGCCCCGCGCTCGATCAGGAGGTGCGCCACGCCGAGCAGCATGGCCGCCTCGCTCCCCGGCCAGGGCGAGATCCAGTGGTGGGCGTGCGTGCTCGTGTTCGAGAGCCGCGTGTCGACGACGGCGATCCGCATCCCGCGCTCTTTCGCCTCGATGATGCGTTGCGCGTGCGGATTGAAGTAGTGGCCCGTCTCGAGGTGCGCCGAGAGGAGCAGCGCGAACTTGGCCTCCGAGTAGTCCGGCGAGGGCCGGTCCGCGCCGCACCAGGTCGCGAAGCCGAGCCGCGTCGACGCGCTGCACACGGTCGTGTGCGTGTTGAGCCCGTCGATGCCCCAGGCCGTGAGCATGCGCGCGACGAAGTGGTCGTCCCCGGGCCGACCGACGTGATACATGACGCCGTCGTGGCGCTCGGCTTCGAACGCCTTGCGGATGCGCCCGCCGATGTCGGAGAGGGCTTCCTCCCAGGTCGCCTCCTCGAAGCGCCCGGAGCCGCGCTTCCCGACGCGCTTCAGCGGCGTCAGGATCCGCTCGGGGTCCTGGACCTGGTTGATCGTCGCCGGTCCCTTGGCGCAGGTCCGGCCGCGACTCCCGGGGTGGACCGGGTTCCCCTCGAACTTCGCGACCTCGCCGGACTCCTTGTCGACGAACGCGAGCAGGCCGCAGGCCGATTCGCAGTTGAAGCAGATGGTCGGGATGCAGCGGTAGTGCCGCTCGACCTTCTCGGGCCAGGCCTTGCCGTCGTACTCGACCCAGTCGTCCCAGTGCTCGGGTTCCGGCCCGGTGGCGAGCTCCCAGGGAGAGGTGCGCGGTGTCCTGTGGTCGGCGTCGCTCATGGTGGGGGTCAGCTGATCGGGAGCGCCTGGCCGGCGCGCACGAAGACGTCCTCCTCGAGCAGCAGACCGACGAGGGCCAGCGCCGCCGCGATGGCGACGAGCACCGGAGAGCCGGCGAAGAGGAGGATCGCGAACGGGACGACCACGCCGATCGCGAGCGCGCTCCAGTGACGCACGGCGAACGGGCCGTGCGTGACGAGCGACGCGACGCGGTGGTACTCCGCTTCGCGCCCGCGCGGAGCGAGCGAGCCTTCGGCCAGCGTCATCACGAGCTGGAGGACGAGCGCCGCCATCAGGCCGTGCTGTAGGACGAGGGCGTCCTCGCCCAGGAGCCCTCCGAAGAGCAGCATCGTCGCGCAGCCCGCGAGCAGCGCCTGGACCAGGAGGTGGAAGGCAAAGCCTCGCTTCATCCACAGGACGCGCCCCTTGGCCTGGCCGAAGAGCCACGCCGTGTAGGCCGCGGCGAAGCCGGCCGCGAGCGACGTGACACCGACGAGCGCGGCGCCGCCGAGCCCTCCGGTCGCGATGCCGAGCATCGCGGAGAGCAGCCAGAGGCCGAGCAGCGCGCCGTAGAGGACGAGCGCGACGGTCCCCTTTGCGATCCACGAATTCCAGTTCGGCCGCTTGAGGATCAGAAGGAACCGATCGGGCCGTTTGAGGTCGCCGATCAAGAGTCCGGTCGTGATCGCGAGGAAGACGAT
The DNA here is from genome assembly GCA_029259655.1 of Planctomycetota bacterium. Lineage (GTDB taxonomy): Bacteria > Planctomycetota > UBA1135 > UBA1135 > OFTM220. The sequence continues at coordinate 15,175 of JAJDET010000078.1, read as the reverse complement.
CCCGACGAGCGGCGCCAGCCACGCCATCGCCCCGGGCAGGCCGAAGTCGTGCCGTGCCGCGACGAGGGCCGCCGCGAGGAACGCACCGGCGGAGATCGACTTGGTGAAGAGGTACGAGCTGACCATCCCGCCCCACGCCGGAGCGTGGTCCACGTCGTAGGTCGTGCGCGCCGTCGCGAGCTCCTCGGCCTTCGCGAGGAAGCGCTCCGCCTCGAGCGGATCGCCTTCTTGCTGGTTGGCCCAGAGGTAGCCGCCCGCCGCGGAGGTGGCGTTCGGGTCGACTCCCGCGTCGGCGACCTCGCGGTACAGGACGTTGGGCCCCGTGCCGGCCTCGATCTTGCGCGCGGCGAGGTCGCCCCCGGCCTTCATGCGCGAGACGACGCTCGTGGGGTCGTCGAAGTCACCGGGGATGATCGCCTCGGTCGGGCAGACGACGGCGCAGGCCGGAGCGAGCCCGCGCTCGGTCCGATGCGCGCAGAAGTGGCACTTCTCCGCCGTCCCTTCCGTCGGGTGGATGTAGAGCGCGTCGTAGGGACAGGCCTGCATGCAGCCCTTGCAGCCGATGCACACGCTCTGGTCGAGGTCCACGATCCCGTCGTCGCGCTTGTGGAGCGCCGTCACCGGGCAGATCGTCATGCACGGTGCGTCGGTGCACTGGTTGCAGCGCAGGACGGCGAACGAGCGCTTCACCTCGGGGAAGCTGCCCTCCTCGGTGTACTTCACCCAGGTCCGGAAGCTCCCGACGGGAACGTCGTTCTCGCTCTTGCAGGCGACGGTGCAGGCGTGGCAGCCGATGCACCGCGAGTGATCGATGACGAAGCCGAGTTGGACCACGAGGAGGGAGCCGATCGCCCGGGGGGGCGCGGGGGGCGGGATGATACACGCAGGGGACTTGACCGCGGGCGTTCGAGCGCTTGGAGTCGTCACGATGGCGGCGAAACGGCGGAGCACGCGTCCGGGCCGGGCGCTCGAGCAGAGCCGGATGACCTTCCTGCGCTACCCCACGAAGCGCGACGAGCAGGAGTTCACCGAGCTCCGCCGTTCGAGCGACGCCTTCCTGCGGAAGTGGAACCCGATGCCGCCGCGCAGTGCAGACACCTATTCCAGGGCGTCCTTCCAGCGCTTCCTGGGTGACTCGCGCTCGCTCGTCAACGACCGGACGCTCGTCTGCCGCGCCTCCGACGGAGTGATCCTGGGGAACTTCAACATCAGCCAGATCTTCCGCGCGGCCTTCCAGAGCGCGTACCTCGGGTACTGGGTGGGTGTCGAGCACGCGCGCCGGGGCTACATGAGCGACGCGTTGCCGCTGCTTCTGCGCCATGCCTTCCGCCGCCTGAAGCTCCACCGACTCGAGGCGAACATCATCCCGGAGAACACGGCGTCGATCGCGCTCGTCCGTGGCGCGGGGTTCCAGAAGGAGGGCTACTCCCCTCGTTACCTCAAGGTCCGCGGCCGCTGGCGCGACCACGAGCGCTGGGCGATCCTGGCGGACGAGGTGAAGGGTCGGACTCGCGGATGAGGCACGTCATGCACTCCCTGGTCGCTGCACTCGGTGGCTCGCTCGCGTGGTGCCTGGCCGGGTGCGAGTCGCAGGGAGACGAGCGGGTCGAGGCCACGACGGCGGAGACGCTCCCAGTCGCCGAGCCTCTCCCCGAGATCGAGGACGACACCCCGCCGTTCCTGGTGGACGTCTCGCGCGCGGATGCCCGCGTGCTCGGGATCGTCTTCGTGGACCTGATGGACTACACCGGTAGGGACTCTCCCCTGCGGTTCCTGCGGCATGGGGAAGATGAGCCGTTCAGTCTGCCCCTCGATCCCACGTCCCGTCGCAACACGACGACGGTGCGCGAGATCCTGAACCCCAGACGAGCGGAGGCGTGGTTCGAACTGAGCCGGGATCGAATGAAGGCGGTCGAGGAAGCGGCCGCGGATTTCACCGAACGCCCCGGAGAGCTCGCGCTGGATCGACTGTCCCACATGCTCGGGGACCGGGTTGGTTTCAAGAGCGACGGCGGGCTGCCTTCCTGGGTATCGGAGAGACCGATCTTTACCTGGCTGCCCGGATACTCTCGAGACGGTCGGCTGGCTCTCGTGCGCTTCGTCGTCCCGGGGAAGCACCACCCCATCTCGACGTATCTGCTGGAGCGAGAGGGTGACGCCTGGACCGTCCTCCTGCGGGACTTCGTTTCCTACCACTGACGGTGCCGCGTCAGTCCAGCACGCCGCGCTTCCGCAGCCAGCTCGTGATCACGGGCTCCATCAGGATCCCGTCGCCGCGCGACGTCCGGAAGTTGTGGTCCGTGTCGGGGAAGACGTGGACGTCGTGGGTCGTGTAGCCCTCTCTCGCGAGCGCTTCGAGCTCCTGGAGGCACGCGTGCGTCGGGATGACGTCGTCCCGCTCGCCGAACATCCAGAGGATCGGCGTCTTCAGCTGACGCAGGAGCGGGCGCGGGTCGTAGCCGCGAGGGCCGGCGTACTCTTCGAGGCGTCGGTCCGCCTCGGCCAGGCCGACTCCGCTCTGGAGCAGCCTGGCGTGTTCCTGCTCCTCACCGGCGGAGATCGGCGGACCGCAACCGCTCAGGATGAAGCGCACGTCGTTTGTGAGCTCGGCGACGAGTGGCATGATCCAGCCGGCTTGACTCCCCCCGACGAGGCCGACGCGGTCGGGGTCGATACCGTCCTGCTTCCGGAGCCAGGCGTGGGCGGCGGCCGCGTCGCGCCCGAGCTTCAGGAAGAGGTCGGTGCTCCCCTCGACGCTGAAGGGGACGAAACGCCCCGTCGACTCCCCGCACCCGCGCTTGTCGTAGGCGAGCACGGCGAGCCCGCTCCGCAGGCACACGCTCGTGTAGAAGTACCACTGGCTCTGCCGCCGTGTCGGCGCGGAGCCGTGGAGCTGCACCACGGCGGGGCACGGTCGCTCGATCCCGGGCGGCAGGTAGAGCGTCGCCGCCAGCCGCACGTCGCCGGCGTCGATCGTGACCTCGCGGCGCTCGACGTCGAGGTCGGGTAGGAGCTGGGGGACCTCCCTCTCGGGAGCCGCGACGTCCTCCACCACCGGGATCGCTTCCCACGAGCCGCCGCCGTGCTCGAGCTCGATCCGCTCGACCGCGCCCGCGCCGTCGAGGTGGAGACGGAGCCGCGTCGCGATCGGGAGCGGTGACTCGCCTTGCCCCGCCACGAGCTCGGTCTCGGAGACCGCAAACAAGATCGCCCGGAGTCCCGCGGCCTGCACGTCGATCCCGAGAGCGTCGCCCTGGGGCCGTTCCACGCGCACGATGCGCAGCGTCCTGTCCCCGTCCAGCCGGTAGGTGCCCGCGTAGCGCTCGCGCGTCGGCTCGTCGAGCGGCACCACGCGGAGCAGGTTGCAGTCGGCTCCCGCCTCCATCATCGCGCCGTCCACTCGGCCGCGCAGCGTCGCCGCGTCGAGCTCACCGCGGAAGCGGCCGAGCTCGTTCCCGTTGCCGTCCGAGACGGCGAGCTCGATGCGGTCCTTGTCGCGCTCCAGCACGACCGGGAAGCGGAAACCCTCCTCGGGGAGCGAGAGCGTCGCCTCGAGACCCGCGTCGGACCGCGTGACGTGGAGCTCCATCGAGATGAACTCGTCCGTGCGCTGGAAGCCTCCCGCCCAGAGGCCCTCGATCTCGGGATTCTGGAAGAGCGCGAGTGCGAGAAGGGTGGGGATCATTCCGCCGATCTTCGCAGCCGCCGGCTCGACCGGCTAGAACGGCGCCGACCCGCTGGAACGATCCGAGCCCTTGCGCGTTCGCAGGCGCGCTCTCCACGCCCCCGGCGTCATGCCGAGCTCACGGCGCAGCACGCGTCCCATGTGGCTCTGGTCGCTGAACCCCGCACCGGTCGCGACCTCCGCGAGCGGTCGTTCGAGGTCGCCGAGCCCGCGCAACGCGGCGGCCACGCGCAGGCGCCGGACGTAGTCGCCGACCGAGCACCCGAACCGCGCGCGGAACCGGCGCGTCAGGTGCGCCGCGTGGACGCCGGCGCTCTCGGCCAGCACGTCGAGGCAGAGCCGAGTCGCGTACTCCTCGTGCAGTCGATCGCGAACGCCATCGAGCCACGAACCCAGGCCGCGATCCGAAGCGCGCTCGTCCGCTCGCAGCGCTTCCGCCAGGAGGGACAACACGAGCCCCTCCGCCGCGAGCGCCGAAGCTCGATCGGGTGTGGTCAGCTCGAGCTCCAGCTCGCGGCCGAGCCGCTGGAGCTTCGGATCGATCAGGATGCGCGGCCCATCGAGCGCGTTCCCGCCGAGCTCCTCCCACGCGCCGGGTGCGAGGTCGACGTTGATGCATGTGACGTCCTCGGGGCCGAAGCGGTCGACGTGTTCGAGCCCGGGCGGCTTGACCAGCACGCACCCGGCGTCGAGCCGCCCGCTCTCGCGTCCCCACGTCTCCTCGTAGCGCCCCGCCAGCGTGACGCACAGGTCCGCGTGCGGATGGGCGTGCGACGGCGTCTCCGTCCCCGCGGCGTAGACGGCGCGGTTGACCCGCGCTCCTGCGACCCGCACTTCCTCAAGGAGGCGCCCCACGCGTCCGGATTCGAGCTCGATCGTCTTCAAGCCTCGGATTACGCCCCTTTCGCCGACCATTCTCGGTTGCCGGCCACCCCGAGGGTCCGCGATCCGCCTCAGAGGCGCAAGGTCACGACTTCGCGGACGTCCGCCGCGAAGTCCGTTCGGGCGAGCTCTCGCTCTCCGGCGTACAGGACGACGGTGCGCGCAGTCTCGGGCACGGCCACGATCGCCGAGCGACCGCCGAACATCCGGACGCGCTCCTCCGCGTACACGCTCCCCGTGAGGTACGCCACCGCGGTGAGCAGGGCGCCGTCCGCGTCGAAGACGGAGAAGCCGTCCGCTCCGGCGAGGTCGGTCACGACGCGGACGTAGGCGCGCCGCGAGACGACGAGCGCGAGCTGCGAAGGCGAGTCCTCCTGGAGGAGAACGCTCTCGGGCAGGACCGAGGAACCCACGATGTCGAGTCTCGTCCCCGCTCGCGCGAGAGGAGCGAGGGCGAAACGGCCGCGCTCGTCGGTCGTCGCGCTCGGACCGCGATGCGTGACCTCGAACGGCACCGCGCTGCCGGGCGTCGGGATGCGCAGCACGATCTTCGTGGTGACCACCCGGATCGAGCCGAGCGGGCGACCGTGGGGATCGGTGACGCGGCCGGTGAGCGAGTCGGGTGTCGCGCGGGGAAACGCGATGGTCGGAGCTCCAGTTCCGGCGACGGCCGCCGACTCGATCCAGTCGACGGTCTCGGGGTCCATCACGCGCAGGCTGTACTCCCGCTCGAGCACGGGCCCGAGCTCGAATCCGCCGTCCGCATCCGTCTCCACTCGCCGCCAGAGGACCGGGGAGTCGGAAGCGAGGAGGTTCTCCGCGAGCACGGGCAGCCGCCCCTCGTTCCCGATCGGCGTGGGGTCCGCGATCCAGACCCAGAGTCCGGGACGTCCCACGCCGCGCTCGTCGACGACTCGACCCCGGAGGCTCGGAGCGCGCCGATCCAGACGGAGGATCGACGCTCCCATCCGCTCGACGCGCGAGACGACGGGAAGGTATCCCGGCGCGATCGCGGTGATCGCGACGTTCCCTCCGTCCGGGACGATCGCGACGGCGAACGCGCCGTCGGATCCGCTGGTCGTGGCGCTCCTTCCCGCACCGACGAAGGCGCCCGCCACGGCTCCGCCCTCGGCATCGACCACGAAGCCGGAGACCGACTCACCCCACACGCCCTTGCGGAGGATCGTGATCTCAACCGTGTCGCCGCGAGGGGGCGCATCCGCCTCGCCCGGCTCGTACGCTGCGTGCAGGGCCTGGAGCCAGGCGCCCTCGAGCACGGGCGCGTTCTCGAGCGTCCAGCGGCCCTGCGCGTCGGTCATGCGCTTCCAGCTCACGGGGCGCCCGGTGGGGATCGGCTCGGGAAAGCGCAAGACGAAGTCCTGCGGCCAGCGCAGCATCACGACGGCGCCGGCGACCGGTTCTCCGCTGTCGTCGCGCACGACCCCGTGCAGGGTTCGCGGCGGCGCGACGATCACGAGGTGCTCGTCCTCCCAGTGATCGAGCGTCACCTCGGCCTGCATGAACGCCGCGTGCTCGGGTCCCACCGGTGCCAGGAAGCCGGCAGTCCTCGGCACGCTCACACGGAAGCGACCGTCGGCGTCGCTGCGCGACTCGAACGGGCCTTCCCCATCGAGGACCTCTTCTGCACCCACGTGCACGAGTTGGCGTGTCGTTCCCTGCTCGAGCTTCCCCGGAGCGAACTCGATCAGGAGGTCTTGGACCGGGCGGCCGGCAGGATCGAGCACACGGCCGGACACGGAGGACCGGCGCGGTTCCTTCTCGGTCGGCGGTCCTTCCCCGGTGACGAGCCGACGGGATTTCGGAGCGATCTCCGAGTCGAGCGTGGAGTGCGCTGGACTCTTCTCGGGCGCCGCCGCCGTGCTCCCGCCGGTCGATTCCGGCCCGAGGGCAGTGACGATCGCGAGGATCGAGAGCGCCGCCGCCGCAGGAATTGCGGTCCATCGGATCCATGCGGCGGAGCCCCGGCCGCGGACGACGGGAACCAGCAGGAGGGGAGTCAGCAGCGCCCCGAGGTCTCGCCGGTCGCCGCCCTCGCTCCGACCGAGTCGCTCGCGCAGTTGTGCGCGCGCGCGACACAGTCGTGAGTTCACGGTCCGAACGGGAACGTCCTGGATGCGCGCGATGCGGCGCGGGGGGAGCTCGTCGAAGTAGCGCAGGAGCACCGTCGTGCGCTGGGGTTCGGGGAGCTCCTGCACGGCGTCGACGACTGCACGGCAGAGGGCGATCTGTCGCTCGGTCGTCGCCTCGGGTCGTGCGGCGTGTTCCTCCCGGCGCAGTCGGCGCGCATCGCTGCGCCGCAACTGGCGGGCGAGGTTGCGCACGACTCCGCCGAGCCAGGAGCGCGGAATCTCCCCTCCCGGCGGGCGGTCGAGGGCGACGAGCCACGTCTCCTGGACGAGATCCTCCGCGACCTGAGGATCGCGAACGAGGCTCCGAGCGAGCGCCCGAAGCCAGGCCGTCTGTGCCAGGAGTCGTTCGGGGTCCGGTCCGCCCGTGGTGCCCACGCGTCGAGCGTCCCCTAGAACGCTCCGTCCAGGATGATCGTCGGGGACGGTGCCGAGGCGAAGACCAGGGCGTTGACGAGGTCGACGTGGAAGGCTTGTACGTGCACCGCAATCCCCTCGAGTACGGGATCGAAATCCGGGATCAGGAGCGGTTCGTCGAGCGTTCCGCTCGCCGGAAGGATACCGGCGACGCGCCGGAGGAACGTGGTTCCGACGTGGATCGCACCTTCGAGGGATGGAACGAGGATCGCCGGGCCCTGGAAGACCGAGTAAAAGAGCGCGACGGCTTCACCTTCCGGTCCCGTCATGGTCTGCGACAGCGTCTCGCCCTCGCGCACGATCCGCGTCAGTGTCAAGCTGCGTCCGTTCGGCGTCAGAGAGCTCGTGCTCCCGGCCAGGACCTCGCTCGCCGGGCCCGCCGTGCCGGCCACGCAGCCTCCACCCGGACTCGCTCCGCCCGCGCCACCGAGCACCGTCGCGTCGACCAGCGTCACCACCCCCAGCGCCGAGTTCACCCGGAGGCCCGGACCGCCCGGACCGCCATCCGCGCACAGCGTGGGATCGAAGAAGCCGAAGCTGCCCGCGCCGCCCGCACCACCCGTCAGCGTGCATCCGTCGACGAAGACGTTCGACACTCCCGGTCCGCGGACGTTGAGCGCTGCGCCGCCCGGAAGGCCCGGTCGCTCGAAGTCCCCGGCCCCTTGAATGCCATCGCCCCCGACCAGGACGCAGTCGTAGAGCGAGACGTTCGAGTCCGACGCGAACATGCCGGTGCTCGAATCCGTGACCAGCGAGATCGTCTTCCGGGTCGTGAACGACGACCGAATGAAAGTCACGGCGCTCGACCCGATCACCCAGGCCGCGTCCCCTGGCCCGTTCGGCGTGATCTCGTTGCCGACCACCGTGCAGTCCATGACCGTCACCGCTCCGGCGCAGGCGAGGACGTTCAGCGCTCCGGTCAGACTGGGTGAGGTGACATCGAGAGTCAGTCCGCTGAGGAGCACCTCTTCGTCGGCCGCCAACCCGAGGACGTTGAGGGAGCCCGTCAGGACGGCTGCGGCCCCGTCGTCCGCGGCGACCGATATCCTCTTGTCGATGATCAAGCCCGGTTCGTCGTAGGACCCCGTCCGCACGAGCAACGTCGTCCCCGGAACCGCAGCGGCGACCGCGTCCGTCAGGTTGTCGAAGTCCGATCCCGGACCCGCCGCGGCGTCGACGACGAGCAGACTCTGCGCGTGGACTGCAGAACCGAGGCAAGAGAGGACGAGAGAGGCGAGGACTCGCATTTGCGCTCCGTGATCGTGGGTTCGTTGACGGGACAGGACCTGTTCGATCTCTGGTCGCCCGCCGGCGATTCACGCCACGAAAGCGCCAAAAGTGCGCGAGATCCCGTGCCTAGTGCTGCCAGGCCGCGCTGAAGCGGCGATCGCGCCCGCGGTCCGTGATGATCAACGTGATCTCGCCCGACGGGGAGTCCGTCATGTAGTGCAGCGGGTGGGGCGGGAAGTAGACGTTGACGTGGCCCGTGATCGGGTCGAGGAACACGCCTTCACTCGGTACGAGGATCGGAGCACCGATCGGCTGTTGCACCTCGAGCGCGGCGCTCCAGTAGCGCGCGTCGATCGAGTCGCTCGGGTCGATCGCCGCGGACAAGGTCGCAACGGCCGAGTTGCTCGGACCGGGCCGGACGGTCGCGGTCTGGGGCGGTAGCTTCCCGGCGGGCTGGTGCGCGGTGGGGTCGTACCTGGGCAGGTCGAACTCGGTCGCGCTGTACTGGCTGCCGATCATCAGTGTGATCATGTCCAGCCAGAGCAGATCCTTGTAGTTCTGGAGCCCGGGATCATCGAACAGCTTGTCGAAGGCGCGGTCGAACGCACGCTGGTCGTTCGCCTGCGCGAACAGGACGAGCGGCCGGATCTCCTCCGGCGACACGCCCGAGATCTCGAGCGAGTCCATGATGTCCACGAGCTTCGCGTTGATCTCGCGGTGGTCGCGCTGGGGGAGCTCACGACCGGTCTCGGCGTCGACCATGGTCGACTTGGCGACGACGCGGACCAGCTCGCCGGAATCCTCGGGCACCATGAGCAAGAGGGTGATGTTGTGGTTCCGCGGGACCATCGCGTACTTGGCCGTCGCCTGTTGCATGGCGCCGAGCCGTACTCGCAACGTGTTGTCCGAGACGCGGGAGACCGTGAGCAGGCTGTTGAGGTCGCTGCCCAGGACCTGCTGGAGGTCGCTGTTGATCTTCTCCGCATCCACGCCGCCCGTCGCCGTTCCGGAGATGAACGACACCGTGGCGGCCAGCTGACGCATCGTCTGCATCGTGCTCGACTGGATCGACGCCTCCAGGTTGTCCGTGACCATGAGCGGCAGGACGTGCGCCGACCCGCGCTCGCGGGGCGGAGCGAGGGATGCGCCGGGCAGCGCGACGCGTTTCTTCGAACCGTCTCCCTGGCCCGCGCCCTTGAGCGGGGAGCTGATCGTCATCGGCGAGAACTCCTCGGTCTCGTCCTCCGTGATGAAGAACGCGAGCGTGCAGTAGGCGTCGTAGGGCTCGTTGCGCGCGCTCGGGAGCAGGCTCACCTGGATCCGAACGAGGTAGGGGCGGAAGCCAACGCGCACGGCGGCGTGCTGGACGTAGCGCGAGAGCAGCTGCACCTCCTGATAGAAGGCAGTGGCGGCCCAGTACTTCGTCATCGGGTCGAGGCTGACGCCCTGCTGGAGCTCCGGGTAGCTGCGCAGGTCCTTGAGCGGCCGGTTCGAGACCACGTCGACCGACGAGCCCGTCGTCGCCGGCGTGACCGGCGGCGGAGCCCCGACCTGGTTGCGATCGCTCTCGTCGGAGCGTTCGACCCCGAGCTGCGCCTTCGTAATGTCGAGCATCGTGTTCTCGATCGAGCGCGTCGCGGGGACGACCGCGGCCAGCGCCATCTCCTCGCTGATGTTGAACTCCGGCTGGAGCGCGTCGATGTAGTACTCCCACGGCGCGACGGAGAGGACGGCGAAGTGGATCGAGCCGGCCTGGTCCTGGCGCGAGACGCGGTGCTCGTTGAAGGCGTCGCTCCTCTTCGGGCTCGTGCAGGCGAGCGTCGCGAGCACGGGTAGGACGAGCGTGACGGGGAGTCGTAGCTTCATGTCGGTCATTCCTTTGCAGTCGTGACGATCTGCATGCGCGAGATCGACCACGCCGTGGGCGCCTCGACGCGCGCGGACCGCGTGGGCCCGAGCGCGCTCGTCAGGAGCCGGTCCAGAGGACCCTTCTTCTTCGCGCCGCGTGTTCGGTTGTCGCGATCCGAGAGGACCGGTTCCCACTCGAGCGCGTGGGGGTCCTGCAGCGCCTCGTCCTTGGTCGTGAGCAGGACGATCGTGTCCGTCCCGTAGGGGGGCTGCACCTGGATGCGCCCACCGGGCAGCGGGATGATCGTGTCGTCCTTGCCGCTGCCGGGCGGCGGGAAGAGGTTGTCGCTCGCACTCGCGCCGGTTCCCGGAAAGAGCAACGTGCTCCGCCCGTGGCAGTCGATCGCGAACACGTACACGTAGCGCTTCTGGCGGATGCGCGGCATCGCGTCCACGGTCAGCACGAGCTCGAACCACTCGTCCGCGACGTCGGGGATCGTTCCGCCGTCCAGGATCGCCCCGGTGTTCTCGTTGCGCAGCGCGAGTCGCCACGGGAACTTCCGGTCGGCGGGCGGTCCCTCGAGCCGCAGCCACGCGCGCACGCGTCCGGTGCGCAGCGCCTGCCGCCGGAGCCGGCTCACGGCCGAGCCGCGTCCGGAAGGCTCGTCCGGCAAGGCGACCCAGTCGGTTCGGACGGGGAGCGCCAGGTGCCGCTCCTCCGTGAGCGCGATCCCGCCGGGCAAGACCCAGCTGTACTCGGGGACGCTCCCCGACATCCGGCCGAGCAGAACGTAGTGCGCATCGGCGGGCGTCGGCCTCACCACGATCGCGCTGTCGGCGTTGACGTTCGAGAAGGCGAGCGCCTCGAGCAGGCCGGACGGCGGCGGCAGGTGCACGAGCAACCGCACCGCGAGCTCGTCCGGGAAGAGCGCTCCCACCGCAGCGGCGTCGAGCGTCTCCCCGAGCGCCGTCACGGCGTCCCCGTCCGGCAAGAGCTCGACGAGCTCCCAGCCGGAGCCGTCGAGCCGCAGGACGTGCGTCGGGGCGACGTCCTCGGTCGGATCGTCGACGAGGTGGACGTTCTCGCGCTCGCCGAGCTCCCGGACCGCGGTCGCGAGCTCTTCGAACGAGTCGAGCGCGGGCGGGACGTACACGGAGAGGTGCGCCTCGGCCGGCGGCACCCACTTGTCGACCTCGAACAGCTGTCCGGTATCGATCGCACGCCCGTTCCCGGCGACGACGCTCGCCCGCGACGAGGTGAGGTCGAGCACCTCCTCGATGCGCAGCCGCGTCGAGGCGTCCTTCGCCGAGACGAGCTCGGTTCCCGCACCGAGCCCGAGCGCGCGTCCGCCCTGCAGGAAGACGCCGTTCTCGGTCACGCTCTGGATGCCGATGGCGATCCGGCCACTCGCGCCGTCGGTCGCCGCCCCGAATAGCGGGCGGTCGCCCGTGCCGAGCAAGTCGCGGTCGCCGCCGGTCCCCTCGAGGACCGGCTCCTGCGTGCAGCCGTCGGCCTGCATGATCGCGCGCGTCCGCTTGAAGATCCGGCTCGCCGGTTCGTCGACGGGGACCGTGCGCAGGACGCGCAGGACCGCGTGCGAGAAGATCCCGTGGTAGCCGCCCTCGTCCTCGCCCGTCTCCTTCGCGGTCTGGTGGTCCCGAGCCGCCGAGAAGATCAGTGCGCCGCGCGCCGACGGCGCCGGGCGGTCGTCGGGCGGCACGTCCGCGTAGAGCTCCGCCGCGTCGCGGTCGTCCTTGCGCACCCAGCGCGCGTTCTCGGTGCGCGGCAGCCCGCGCGTGACCGAACCCGAGTGACAGCTGTCGAAGAACGCCGTCACCAGCGCACCCGTGTCGACCAGGTCGTTGAGGAGGCTCTTGAGCTCCTTGTCCCAGATGTCGCGCGCCCCGGCGCCGGCGTCGTGCGGCACGAGCGTCTGGTCGAGCTGGTCGAGGTCGTTCTCGCTCTTCGAGTTGTAGATCTGCGAGCCGTGCCCGGCGTAGTAGAGGACGGCGAGGTCCGCCGCGCCCGAGCGCTCGATCAGTCTTCGGATGCTCGCGATGATCCCGTCGCGCGTCGCGGCAGCGTCGAGCACCATCTCGATCTCGTCTCTCGCGAACCCGTAGCGCGCGATCAGGACTTCCCGGAACGCCTGGGCGTCGTTCACCGCGCCGCGCAGGTCGCCGAAGCTGCGCGTGCCGTCACCCGCGCCCGCTTCCACGTAGTCGTTGATCCCGATGATCAACGCGCGCCGAGTCTGAGCCTCACCCGGCAGGGCCAGGGCGCAGAGGGCGAGCGTCGCGAGCGCGAGCTTCATCGCTCGGCTCCGTCCTTCGCGAGCGTGCCGGTCGGTCCGCCCAGGAAGTCGAGGGCGCTCTCCCCGGCCGGCCTTCCCTCGGCCCGGGGGTGTTGCTCTTCGCCGTGCGCGTCCGACACGAGGACCTCCGTGAAGTCGCGGATGTCGACCATGAGCTCGGCGAACGTGGCGCCGGGCACCGCCTCGGACAGGAACTGGACCACCGAGTACGTGAACGCGCTGCAGGGGATCTCGTTCTCTTCCGAGGACGCGGGCAGCGTCCAGGACACCTGGTCCTCGCTCGAGCTCGCGAGCAGGACGTGGTCGATCGGACCGCCCTCACCGAGCATCCGCTCGAGGTTCCGGGTGGGCGGCGGCGTGCGGCCCTCGACCAGGAAGTGCTCCGGCAGCCAGAGCGCGTCCTCGACGTCCTCGACGCGCACGCGCTTGGAGAAGCCCTTCGGCCCCCGCGTTCCGGTTCCGGAGAAACACGAGTCGAGCACCAGGAGCTTCTTGTCCGTGTTCACGCGGTCGACCAGGAAGCCGAGCTCGTCGTCGAGCAGGAGGCTGCCGTCGGCCAGGTAGAGCGCCTCGTCGCGCCCGTCCTCTTCCTCGTCGGCGGCTCCGACCAGGCCGAGGTTGGTGGAGGTTCGGAGCCCGTGGCCCGAGTAGTAGAAGACCGCGACGTCGCCCTCCTGCGCGCGGCCGAGGTGATCCTTGAACGCGGCGATCACGTTCTTGCGCGTCGCACGCGCGTCGCGCAGCTCGATCACGTCCTCCTCGCGGAACCCGAAGCGCTCCGAGAGCATTGCCCGGAAGATCTCGACGTCGTTGGACGGTCCGTCGAGGTCCTCCGCCTGTCCCGGATAATCCTCGATCCCGACCAGCACGGCGTAGCGCCCCGAGCGCGTCGCGTTCTTTGCCGCGAAGCTGAGCGGAGGCGCGGAGTCGATCTCGAGCTCGTAGCGGCCCTGCATCTCGGGACTCGCCGTCGTGGCGAGCAGGTAGAACGTCCCGTCGAAGGGCAGCTCGAACGCGAACCGCGCGTCGTGCCCGCCCCCGCTGTCGTCGTCGTGCGAGAGCTCGATCCAGCGCCCCGTGTTCTCGTCGCGATACAGGAGCTTCAGGTGCGCGTCGAGCTCGGCCGAGCGCATCGTGACCTGGATCAGCTCGCCCTCCACGCCCTCGTACGGCCAGCGATCGAACAGATGCGGCGCCGTGCCGGCGAGCACCCGGCTCCGGTCGTCGAGACGGCCCGAGACGACGATGCGGTTGTTCTCCGGCTCGACGCGGATGTCGGGTTCGAACGCGGGTTCCCGAGCGGGCGCTGCGTCCGGAGTCGCGCGGCAACCGACCAGGGCGGCCGCGGCGAGGCCCGCCGCCACGAGGCTTCGCACCGCCCGTGGTCCTCCGTGAGGGGCCGGGCTCTTCCGCGTCAGGGGGTGCGCATCTCGTCTCATTCGGGGTCTCGTCACCCGGTTCGGGGGGGGGCAGGGCCCCGCTCCCGGTTCTCCTCCTTCCCTGCCCGCGGCCGCGCCGCGTCCAGGGCTCCAGGTCCCAGGATACGACAACCTACGCGCGGGATGGGGAAGCCGCAGGAGTGGGCCGCCGGACCTCAGAGAGGGTCACTCCCGGGAGTTCCGAAGGCCGTTTCCCGGGCGCAACGGCCGGTATCCAGGGGTGTATCCGACGCCGAGCCCCGGGAGGGGTCAGCGGTTCCCCCGGATCGCGAGCAGGCCGGCCCAGCGCTCGGGATGGCTCCGCCCGTCTTCCGCACGTGCCGATTCGAGGATCTCGAGCTGGACCCGGCGGAGCGCGTCCTCGGGTGCTTCCCCCGCCCAGACCCCTCGGTAGAGGCCGACGAGCAGCGCTGCGAGGTCCTCCGGAGCCGGGCGCCAGCGGGTCAGGACCACGGAAGACGCGCCGGCCGTGATGAAGGCTCGCGCCAGGTCGAGCGAGCTCGCACCGGCCTGCACGTCCCCGGGCGCCGGCGACGTGCCCGTCAGGACGACGCCCGCCCGGAGGTCGAGCAGCGCGATCGCTCCAGCTTCGAGGGCTGCCGCACCGTCCACCGCGAGACCGGCCGTCCGGCCGGGAGGCCAGGCGCCGGGTGCAGGGCCGGTGTCTCCCGGTGTCGGCTCGACGAGCCGCGGCGTGTTCGGAGACATCACGCGCTCGGGCAGCGCGAGGTGGATCGCCGCGCGCTCCGGGAGCTCGGCCAGGAGACGCGCGAGCGTCGCGTTCTCCCCCGCGAGCTGGAGGCGCTGCGCCTTGCTTCCGAAGCGCTCGTCGTGGAGTCGCGTCACGAGCTCGAGCTCTCCCGCGACTCCGGCGAGCGGGCCCGGCGTGAGGAACCGAGGACCGGCGTCGCGCGGTTCCACCGCGCCCGCGATGAGGAACGTCGCCTCCACCTCTCGTCTTGACGCGGACGATTCCCGCGCGGAGCTCCGCGAGACCTCGGTCAAGTGGACGAACGTCCGCTCCTCGACCAGGAGCTTCTCGCCCGTCGGCAAGGCCTCGAACGGCAGGCCGACGAGCACGGGATCGAGGACCAGGAGGATGCGAAGCTCGTCGCCGAGGTGTTGCGCCACCGGTCGCCAGACCGTCTCGGCGGCTCGTTCCATGAGTACATCGATGTCGTCCGCGCCGAGCCGCAGTGCGGCTCCGGCGCG
>JAJDET010000077.1 GCA_029259655.1 Planctomycetota bacterium | reverse complement strand
CGCGTGCCGGCCCCGCAGTCGACCTTGAACAGGTCGTCGAGGACGCCGGTGCGCGCAAAGTGCCGGCAGGAGCCGAGAGGCCGGCGCAGCCGGCCGTTCGTGGTGTTCTGGCCGCGAACCCGTGAGGGATGCGGGCTAGATGTGCCGCAGCAGGCGAAAGGTGCCCGGGTTTTCCTCGTCCAGCCAGAGGCCTTGGCACGACGACCTCGAGCGGACACTCCAGGGAGCTGCCATCACGTTTCTCGTCAGCAATCGCGCGGTCGCCAAGCGGCCGTACACTTGGCCGTCGAGCGGCCCCTGGGTGCGCAATGAGAGTGGCTTGGCGCCCGAGACTCTCGTAGGTGTGGAGATGCTCACACCCTGCTTTTTCAGGCCTCCTTCGAGATCTCTGGTGGCTGCCGCTCGCACCGATTGCGCGGATGGGCCGCATCTGCATCGGGCGAGCTACCAAGCAGGTTGGCCTGCACCGCATGTCGACCGCTGAGGCCGGCGACTACGCCGAGGTGGCATCCGCGATCGCTCACGAAGCTCCTCGCGGCGAAGATCTCCGATTGACCTTGGGGCGGGAGGAGAGTCGTGCGGCACTTCTGAGAAGGATCACTCCGGGTGGTGTGCGACTCGGTATCAAGATCAGTCGCCGATCGTCACGGGTCCTCCCTCGGCCGTGAGCACCACAGCGCTGTCTATCGTCAGCGGGAACGTGTCCGAGCCGTCCGAGCTTTGCCCTGCGCGCAGCGCGACCGTGCCCCCGCCCGCGGCTGTCGCACCCTCGACCAGACTGTCGAACGGGTTGACGGGCGTACCGCGCTCCGTTCCGACGTGCAGGAAATGCACCCAGGTGCGCAGCTCGCCCGGAGCGCCCGCGGCCAGGGCGTCGATCAGACCGGCGCCCGAGAGGAAGTCGAATCCCGCAACCTCGGCGTCGCGCGCGCTCGACTGGAGCACCGAGTTGACCTGGTCGGGGCTCCAACCGGGATTCAGGTCGAGTAGGAGCGCTGCGACGGCCGCCGCGTGCGGCGCCGCTGCGGAGGTCCCGAAGAAGTCCGGATTCCCGGAGCCGTCGATGTCGAGGCCCGGGATGAAGAAGGTCGTGTCGGAGCCATCCGGGGCCGTGATCTCCGGCTTGAAGCGCAGCTCTTCCGACATGGGCGCGCCGGTCCCGTCGAAGACGAACGGCAGGTTGCCCCCGAGCGAGCTGAACGCCTCGACGTTGAGCTCAGGGCCACCGTCCACAGCGCCGTTCGCGTCGATCTCCGCGTAGTACATGGCCCCCACCGCCTGGGCACCGTCTGCGGCCGAATGTCCGTAGATGGTCCGTGCCCCGATGAAGCCGGCATCGACGAAAGAGCCGTCGAGCTGGAAGAACGTCACCTGCATCCGGCTCGGCGTGATCGCACCCGCGTCGTAGAAGCGGTCGATCGCGAGGTGGAGCGTCTGCGTGCCCCCCGAGGTGTTGGTGTAACCGACGGTCTCGTACGCGTCGCCGCTGGGGCTGGCGATCGTGCCCTGGATGGAAGCTGACACGGCTACCACGTTCCCCGGGCTGGTGAGCGGGAGGCTCGTGCTCGACGTGACGTAGAGGTCGAGGTCCGCCGCCGAACCCGGGCCCACGGCGAGGCCGCCCCCGTAGGGTTGGTCCCAGTGGAGCTGGGCGAGGATCGAGCCACCGCTCACGAGCGTGAACGTCAGGAAGGCGTCGCCACCGCCGAAGTCGTGCAAGTCGACGCCCGTCGAGGGGAACGAGACCGCGTCGTCGCTCCCGGAATCGATGTCCACGAAGGCACTCGCCACGGCGTTCGCGGCCGAGTTGCCCGCGGAGGAGTAATAGGGAACGCCGGCATCGACGGCCGCCTCCGCGGACAGCGCGATCGGGCCGTCCTGGAACATGGGTTCGGCGAAGTAGATCACGTCGTCGACGACCACGTCCGCACCCGCGGTGACCAGGGCCGTGATGTTCGTCGCGAACGTGAGGTAGCTCGTGAAAGCCGAAGCGAACGAGATGTCGCTGCCGGGCGCAACGTCGAAGATGAGCTCCGCCATGGCGGCTCCCTCGTCGGTGCCTGACGTCGGCCCCGGATCGAGGACCTCGACCGACGAGGGCAGGTCGCCGGTCGTCTGAGGCGTGGAGCCCGTCAGCGTCGTGCCCGTCAGCGTTCCGCCGAGGGTGCGATGGAACGTGTCGCTGAGGACGCCCACCTCGATGCCGCTGCCGTCGACGCCCATCGTCGTGCGCAGGTCGTCCGACATCATCGAGCCGTCCGCCTGGTTGGTAACGCTGCCGGTGTTCGTCTTGGCCGCCGGCTCCTCGAGGATCATGCGCACGTCGGAGCGCGTCGCCACGGCCACGAGCTCTTGCGCGCTGGTGCAGCGCACGACGAGGTGCCGCAGGCCGTGGGCCTCGACCTCGCTGACGATGGTCATGCCGGCAGCCAGGACGGCGGAGCGTAGCTCCGGCCCGAAGGCCTCGACACTGAGGATCGCCTGGACCCGGTCGTCGCGCACGGCGCCGCGTGTGCGCTGACGCATTGCCTCGACGAAGGACTCGCCCCCGATCTCCGCGCGACGCGCAGCGAGGAGGTGGCCCGACAGCTTGGCGAGCTCGGGCCGCCCCTGGGTCAGACGCTCGGAGCGGCTCTGCGCCGAAACCGAACCTCCGACGAGGAGAGCCAGGCTCGTGAGGAGGAGGAGTCTCCAGTGAGTGTTCGTGGGCTTCATTGGAGGTTGACCAGCACCAGCACGAGGCCGGTGCCCTTCTCCAGCACGCCCATCGCCTTTCCGATCACGGCGCCGTCGCAGCGCGCGCGGTCGGTGGCCTTCATTGCATGTCCCGAGAGCGCCGCCGTCGTGAGGCGATCTCCCGGGCGAATGGCGCCGTTCTCCGCGCTGCAGCGGACGAAGACGCGGCCGGTCATGGCGACCAGCGTGTCTCCATCGAGAACGCCGTCCTGGCTCAGACAGATCCCGGCATTCACGCCGTGCGCCCCGGAGACCACGCCCGCGACGCGGAAGTCGTAGGGGTAGCCCGAGATCTTCAACGCCCCGGGGTTCTCCGCGTCGATCACGACGACGGTTCCCGGTTCGAGCGACTCCCCGGAGGACGGGAAGCGCTCGACGATGTCCGCGCCGCCGGTGATGGTCAGCACGTCGACCCTGGCCTCTCCGTTCACTTCGAGCTCCGCCGTCAGCGCGGCGACCCCGGTGCCGATCCCGACCCTGCCTCCGGACGCGCACAGGACGACGTCGCCGCCGGGCTCGTTGAGGAAGAGCGTGTCGTTTGCGCCGTTGTCGCGAGCGATGATCTCGTTGTCGTCGAGGACGAGGTTGAAGGTGGTCTCCTCGCCGAGGAGCAGGAAACCATGGTTCGTGAGGGAGGCGTCCACACCGCCGTCGACCTGCATGGCCGCGACGGGCGTCGTGTCCCCGATACCAATGTTGCCCTGGGTGTAGTGCGCGTCGAGCCCGTTCAAGGTGAACGGCGACGCGCCCGCCGGACCCGTCGCTCCCGTCGCGCCGTCCATGCCGTCTGTGCCGGGAAGGCCTTGCGGGCCCGTTGCGCCCGTCGCGCCCGTCGCGCCCGTTGCGCCATCCATGCCGTCGGCGCCGGGAAGGCCCTGCAGTCCTTGCGAGCCCGTTGCTCCAGTTGCGCCCGTTGCGCCGTCCATCCCGTCGGCGCCGGGAAGGCCCTGCGGTCCTTGCGAGCCCGTTACACCGGTTGCGCCCGTTGCGCCATCCATCCCGTCGGCGCCGGGAAGGCCCTGCAGTCCTTGCGAGCCCGTGGCACCTGTTGCGCACGTGGGGCCGGAGGGACCGTCGGGGCCGTCTGTACCGTCAAGCCCGTTCGTCC
>JAJDET010000076.1 GCA_029259655.1 Planctomycetota bacterium | reverse complement strand
CGCGTGCCGGCCCCGCAGTCGACCTTGAACAGGTCGTCGAGGACGCCGGTGCGCGCAAAGTGCCGGCAGGAGCCGAGAGGCCGGCGCAGCCGGCCGTTCGTGGTGTTCTGGCCGCGAACCCGTGAGGGATGCGGGCTAGCGACGCCAGCCGGTCGCCGAACCGGCCAGAGCGCAGAGTGCGGCGGCGGCCGCGAGGAGCGCGGCGAATCGGTTCTCGCCGGGCGCCGGGCCCCGCCCTCCGTCCTCGGGGGGGACTCCCCGACGGACGACACCTGCGCCGGCTGCCACGCGGTCGCGCATCGGCACCACGCCCGGCCGCGGAAGGAGCGCCTCGTCGAGGAGCCGCGCCCAGGACACGGCGAAGGCCGCCGGGTCGCCTTCGGGCTCGGCGCAAGCGCCCAGCCCGAGCACGACGCGGCCCGGCCTCCAGCGCACGACCGGGACGAGCTCGCCGTCCCGCTCGACCGAGAGCCAGGTGTGGGCCGCGTCGTCGAGCCGCGGCGGCCCGGCGACGCACGCCATCCGCCAGCCGTCGCGCCCGACGACGACCCTTGGTCCGGTCTCGTCCGCGGCGAGGCGGACGACGAGCGCGGCCTCCCAGTGACCGGCGACGACGTCGAGCCCGCGCGCCTCGGCCCAGCTCGCCACCACGTCGCTCAGGATCGGCTCCTCGTCGGGCGGGTAGAACGCTACCCGACGCGGCGTTACCTCGCGCTCCTCCGTCGCCTCGCCGCCCCTCCACACGACCTCGTGCGGCGTCTCGCCCGGACGCTCGCCGATCGGTCCGGGCGCGTCCGCGCCGCCGCTCGCGAAGACCGAAGCGCGCGATGAAGCCCGCGCGCGGTCGGTGATCCACAGCCGCCCCGGGAGGTCGTGCGCCTCGAAGCGCGGGCGGGGCGCGAACCACGCGTCGCGCGCGAGCCAGGTCGCAGGAGGTTCCTCTCCGGCCGGCAGGACGAGCATCTCCCGCCCCGGGCCGAGCCAGCGCACACGATCGCCCGCCCGGGCCTCGCGCCGCAGGTAGTCGAGCGCGCTCGCCAGAGCGACGTCCAGGCGCGTGCGCGCGTCATCCGGTTGGAACGGCAAGTACATCCCGGGGCTGCGATCGACGACCGCCGTCCAGGTTCGAGGAGTGGCCGCCGCCAGGGTTCGCGGGGAGGCGAGCGCGAGCGCGGCGAGCGCGAGACAGGCCGCGAAGAACCAGATCACGGGCGGTATGCGCGAGCGAACGGGGCTCGCGCCGCCGACCTCGGCCGCTCCGATCGCGCGCCAGATGCAGAGGCTCCCGGTCGCGAGGCGCGGCGGCCGCGCGAACACGCGCGCCACGAGGATCAGGAGCACGGGCAGGACCAGGGCCAGGAGCGCGAGGGGTCGATCGAGGACGAGCACGGTGCGCTCCCCTACGGATCGAGCACGGTGCGTGCGATGTCCTCGAAGGCCCGGTCGCTCCTCCACGCGCCGAAGCGCATCCGGTGGCGACCGGCCACCTCGCCCCAGCGCTCCAGCTCGCTCGAGAGCTCGGCCTCGTAGGCCGCGCGCGTCGACGGATCGACGCGCAGTCGGAGCTCCTCTCCGGTCTCCGGGTCGACCCACTCGACCGCATCGGTGAAGGGCGGCGAGAGCTCCTCGGCCGCCAGGATCCACAGGCACGCGAGCTCGCGGCCCGGCCGCGCCACGCGCGCCGGCGTATCGACGCCGACGCCGAACAGGTCGCCGATCGCGAACACGCGTCCACTGTCGCGCAGGCGGGCCGGCACGAGCAGCGTCTCGAGCCCCGCGTCGCCGCTCGCCACCTCGCCCTCGAGGAACGCCATGAGCTCCGCCAGGCCTCCGCCGCGCGTGACCTCGAGATCGCGGCCCGAGGTCGTGAGCACGCGTACATGGACACCCGCCCGCAGTCCGGCCGCGGCGACCGCCGCGGCGACCTGCGCGGCGCACGAGAGCTTGCCCGGGACGCCCACGCCCATGGAGGCGCTCGCATCGAGGAGCACGGCCCAGCGCTCGCTCGCCTCGCGCCGCATCACGCGCACGTAGGGCCGATCGAGCCGCGCCAGGAGGTTCCAGTCCAGCCCGCGCAGGTCCTCCCCCGGGCGATAGGGCCGGTGGCCCACGAACTCCTCGCCGGCACCCAGGAAGGTGTTCCGGCCGCGACCCTCGCGGCGCTCGGCCCCGGCCAGCCGGGCCACGAGCGAACCCACCCGCGCCGCGAAATCGGGCGCGAAGCGGACATGCGCCGAGGGGAGCAGCGCCTCCAGGTCCAGGGGACGCATCCTTGCCAGGCGCCTGTCAGGCGCCTCCGGACGGGAACGCCGGAGGCCCGGGCGGGTTCAGGCGAAGCGGCCGCCCGCCGGCGTCGCCCCCCTCGAACGCCCCGTCCCGGAACGCCACCGTCCCGCGCCGCACGACCACCTGGGGGAAGCCCCGGAGCTCCATCCCCTCGTAGGCGGACCACTTCGAGCGCGAGGGCAGCTCCGCTCCCACCACCCGACGCGCCTCGTCGGGGTCGAACAGGACCAGGTCGGCGTCGAAGCCCGTCTCGATCCGGCCCTTGCCGGGGAGGTGCAGGCTGTCGGCGGCGCGCGAGGTGACCGAGGCCAGGGCGGTGTCGGGGTCGAGCGCTCCGCGCAGTACGAGCTCGTGCGTGAGCGGCCACAGGAGGTCCACCGACGGCATGCCCGAGGGGGCGTGCGCGTACGCGCGGTCCTTGTCCTCGACGGGATGCGGGGCGTGGTCGGTCCCGATCGCGTCGACGGCGTGATCCGCGAGGCCCGCGATCACACCGGCGGCGTCCGCCGGCGTCTTGATCGACGGATTGACCTTCATCCGGTTCCCGAGACGTCCGGCGTCCTCGCACGTGAGCAGCACGTAGTGCGGTGCCGTGCTGGCGGAGATCGGGAGCCCGCGAGCGCGGGCCTCGCGGACGAGCTCGACCCCGCGCGCCGTGCTGATGTGGAAGACGTGCAGCTCCGCGCCCGTCTCCTCCGCCAGGGCGATCGACGTCTCGATCGAGCGCACCTCGGCCTCCGTCGAGCGCACGAGGTGGTGCTCGGCTGCCGTCGCACCCGGATGCGTGCGCTTCCCCTCGCGCAGGAGCAGCTCGTCCTCGCAGTGCGCGACGATCATGCGCCCCGCGCGTGCGGCGGCGGCGAAGAGCGTCCGCAGGGTCTCCGGATCGGTCTGCCCACCGAGCCCCGTCGAGCCTCCGAGGAAGCACTTGAAGGCCGGCGTGAGCGGCGCCATCGCCTGCAGCTCCCCGAGCGAGTCCGGGAGCAGGTTCGCGAGGCATCCGAAGTCGACCCGCGAGCGCGCCTCGACGTGCTCGAGACGCTCGACCAGCAGTTCGCGGGACGTGGAGAGCGGCGGGTTGTTCTGGACCTCGACGACGGCCGTCACACCGCCGAAGAGGGCGCCGGCCGAGCCGGTCTCCCAGCCTTCCTTGTGCGCCAGGCCCGGATCGCGGAAGTGAACGTGGACGTCGACCAGACCGGGGATCAGGGCCCGGCCGCCGGCGTCGAGGACCTCCTCCCCGGCCGGCGCGAGGTCCGGGCCGAGCTCGACGATGCGGCCGCCCTTCGCCCGCACGTCGAGGCGCTCGGCCGTCGGCCAGGCGCGGGCGCCGCGCACGAGGAGGTCGCCGGTCACCGGTGCTAGACCCTCCGGGCGACGACGACGGTGATGTCGTCCTCGCGGACGCCACCCGAGAGCGCGAGCGCGTCTTCGACGAGCGCGATCGTCAGGTCCTTCGTGCTCTTCTCGACGTTCTCGAGGAGCGCCTTTCGCAAGCCCTCGACACCGAACAGCTCGTCCGGCTTGGCCGGGTCGCGTGCCTCGATGATGCCGTCGGTGAACGCGACGAGCACGTCGCCCTGCTCCAGCACGCAGGGCTCCCCTGCGTCGAAGACGTGGTTCTCGAGCATTCCGAGCGCCGGGTTCCGGCCGCCGAGCTCCTGGAAGTCGCCGGTCGCCTTGCGCCACACGAACGGGTTGCAGTGCCCCGCGTTGAGGTAGGCGACCTCGCCGCTGTCGGAGAGCACGGCCATGAACAGGGTCAGGAACCTCCCGTCCTCGATCCGCTCGCAGAGGTCCTGGTTGACGAGCGTCATGACCTCGCCCGGGTCGGTCTGCAGCCGCAAGTAGGCGCGCAGCGCGGCCTGCGCCGTGGCGGTGATCAGGGCCGGGCCTATTCCGTGACCGGTCGCGTCCCCCACGACCACGGCCAGGCGACCATCCTTGGTGCGGGAGAAGTCGTAGAAGTCGCCCGACGTGCGTTCCGCGGGACCGTACCAGCCGAAGAGCTCGAAGCTGTGCAGGTCCTTCGGGATGGAGGGCATCAGGTCGCGCTGGATCGCGCTCGCCAGCTCGAGCGACTGCTCGAGCCGGATCTTCTCGATCGAGTCGAGATGCAGGCGCGAGTTCTCGAGCGCGATGGAGATGTGCTGGGAGAGCGCCGCGAAGACCTGGAGGTCGCGCTTGCTGAACTGGCGCGTCGCGGCGCGCGAGTCGACGTACAGGACCCCGGAGGCACGGGGCTTCCTGCCTTCCTCGTCCGGCGCCGTCAGCGGCACGCACATGACGGCCCTGAGCTTCAGGTCGAAGACCGAGCGCCCGAGGTCCAGGGCCTCGGCGTCGGTGTTGACCGTCGCGCGCACCGGTTCGAGCTCCTCGGCGACCTTCTTGGCGACGGAGGTCGAGAAGCGCAGGTCGTCCGCGATGTCGCCGCCCTCCCTGTCGCGAGCCACGTGAACGGCCAGCTCCCCGTCCTTGCCGCGGATCAGGAGCAGCCCGCGCTCGGCGTCGGTCACTTCCACGGACCGGTCGACGATCATCCGAAGCTGGGCTTCGAGGTCTCCACCGGACTGGGAGACGTGTGCAATCGCCTCCAGCAGCACCTGCATCGTGCGCCGGTCCGTATTGGGGTCGCCCGTCAGGAACTGCGTCGAGGACTCGAGGTCCGGCCGGGTGCCGCCCTCGGAAGGCTCTCCCGAAGGCGCGGCTTCCGGTTTGACGGCCCCTTTCTTCCTCTTCCGGAAGAACATGGGCGGAGTCTATCCGGCGCTTCCTCCCCGCCCGCCGGGTCCCGGGAAATTCCTTGCGGGGCCGTTCCCCGGGGTCGATCATCCACGGTTCACGAGCCCGACAGGAGCGTACCGGAGGAGATCATGCACATCACCGCGGAACCCCGCGACGACCACACCATCCTCCATCTGCGAGGCGAGTTCGACACCTTCTACTGCCCCCATCTCCACAAGGAGATCGAGGGGCTCATCGGACAGGGGTCGGTCCGTGTGGCGCTCAACCTGCGGCTCGTCAAGTTCATCAACTCGACGGCCCTGGGTGCGATCATCAAGGCATCGAAGACGCTCGACAAGGCGGGTGGCAAGCTCGTCATCGCTCGACCGTCGCGCTTCTGCGCCGACATCATCCAGAAGGTGGGGCTCGATCGCGTCGTCCCGATGTACGACAGCGAAGAGGCCGCCGGTGCCGCGCTGCAGGAGGGCCAGCAGGGCGGCGAGATGCCCGCCGGTGCCGCTCAGGAAGAAGAGGAGGGCGCGGTGATGTTCTCCCCCGAGGACGCCTCGCGCATCGAGCACTTCATCCCCGAGGAGAAGCGCGGCGGCAACCGCGCGAACCCCGTTCACGGTCACTCCTTCGGCAAGAAGTGGCGCGGGATCGGTCGCATGAGCGACCTCTCGGGCGAGGGCCTGCGGTTCACCTGGAGCGGAGGTCAGACCGGGCTCAGCCCGTTCGAGATGGCCCAGTTCCTCGCGATCGGCACCGACCTCGGCGTGAAGTTCCGCTTGCCCTTGCTCCAGAAGGGCCACTGCGAGGCGGTGGTCACGGTGACCGACGTCGACGAGCGCGACGATTCGGTCAAGATCGGCACGACCTTCAAGGACGTGGACGACGAGACCGCCGACGCCATCGAGCAGTACGCCAAGGACATGGCGTTCCTGAAGACGGAGCTCAAGAAGGCGACGGAGTAGGGAGGGGCACGGTGCCTCGCGGACGCGGTGCGTACGCGCGCTCGCGGTGAGTCGTGCGCGCTTCTCTCGCGGTCGCGTACTCTCCGCGCACCGGCGGATGCCCGCGCTCGCGAGGAAGGCGCCTCAGCGCCGGTCCCTCGTGAGCCGACCGCCCTAGGCGATGTCGGCGTGTTCTCCATGAGGTTTCTTCCGCCCGCCGGAGGCATCGCCGCGGGTACCGCGGCTTCACCGGTTGGTGTCGGGGTGCTCTCGGACGGGTAGCTTTCCACGGGTTGCGGGTGTCGGGGGGTCGGAATGCCTTCGCGATGCTTGCGCGGCGAAGCCCGCGCAAGCGAGGCGTCGGGAGGCGTCGACATGTGCGGGACGTCTGTGCGGGACGTCGCAATGCGCACTCGCTCGCGGGCTTCGCCCGGCGAGCATCGCGAGGCTGGGGGCCGAAGCGCATGCGGCTCGTCAGCCCGGGTGCGATACGCGACTGCGCGGCACCACGGCACTCCGCCGAGGATGCGCCGGTACCCGGCGCGATGCCTCCGGCGGGCGGAAGAAACCTCATGGACAACACGCCGACACCGCCTAGGGCGGTCGGCTCACGAGGGACCGGCG
>JAJDET010000075.1 GCA_029259655.1 Planctomycetota bacterium | reverse complement strand
GGAGAGTCCCCGTGGAGTGGCCATCCAACCCTGCAGGAGAACCCAACCGTGACGAATCCCTCGATCGAAGAGCGCGTGAAGCGGATCGTCTGCAACCAGATGGGAACGACTCCCGACAAGATCACGCGGGAGACTTCGTTCATCAACGATCTGGGTGCCGACTCCCTCGACACGGTCGAGCTCGTGATGGAGTTCGAGGACGAGTTCGAGATCTCCATCCCGGACGAAGACGCAGAGAAGATCCAGACGGTCGGCGCCGCGATCACCTATATCGAGCAGAAGGCCTGAACCGTGGGGGCAACGTGGATCAGAGCCGGCCGGAGGCTGTCTCCGTCCACCTGCCGCGTTCCGTCACAGGCTCCGTCGAAAACCCGCCAGAGGCCTTCATGCGTCGAGTAGCGATCACCGGATTGGGCACGGTCAATGCTCTGGGACCGGACGTCGCCACGTCCTGGCCCGCGATGCTCGCGGGCGAGAACGGGGTCGGCCCGATCACCCAGTTCGATGCGGCGGACTACCCCGTGCGGATCGGTGCGAGCGTGAAGTGGGATCCTGCGGAGTCTTTCGCGGCGCCCGACTTCCGGAAGCTGGACCCCTTCACGATGTTCGCGCTCAAGGCGACCGTGGAGGCGCTCGGCGACGCGGGGCTCGTGCTCTCGGAAGAGGCCGAGGAGGCTCGCGAGCGCTTCGGGTGCATCATCGGCACCGGGATCGGCGGGATCACGGGAATCGAGGAGCAACACCACGTGCTCCAGGAGCGCGGTCCACGTCGGGTGAGCCCGCACTTCATCCCGCGCATCATGGCCAACGCGGTCAGCGGCCAGGTCGCGATCGCGAACGGGATCCTCGGCACGACCTTCACGACCTCGAGCGCGTGCGCCTCGTCCGGGCACGCCATGGCCATGGCGCTCTCGAGCATCAAGAGCGGGGAGAGCGATCTCGTCCTCACCGGCGGATCGGAGTCGGCCACCACGCAGCTCGCCGTGTCCGGCTTCGCCTCGGCCAAGGCCCTCTCGACCCGCAACGACGATCCGGCGCACGCCTCGCGTCCGTTCGATCTGGACCGCGACGGCTTCGTGCTGGGGGAGGGCTGCGGGATCCTCGTGTTCGAGGAGCTGGAGCGGGCGCAGGCCCGTGGCGCCAAGATCTACGCCGAGGTCAAGGGCTTCGGCTCCACCGACGACGCGTTCCACATCACGGCGCCGAGAGAGGATGGCAGCGGTCCCGCCCGGGCATTCCACCTGGCGATCCGCCAGGCCGGCATCGATCCCGACACGATCGACTACATCAACGCGCACGGGACGAGCACGAAGTACAACGACGCGATCGAGACGACCGCGATCAAGCGCCACTTCGGCGAGCACGCGCGGAAGATCGCGATCTCCTCCACCAAGTCCATGATCGGGCACCTCCTGGGAGGGTCCTCGGCCGTCGAGCTCGTGGCCACCGCGCTCTCGGTCCACCACGGCCAGGTCCACCCCACGCGGAACCTCGAGAACCCGGACCCCGCCTGCGACCTCGACTACGTGCCGGGCGAGGCACGCGAGCTGACCATCCGAAACGCCCTCTCGAACTCCCTGGGCTTCGGTGGGCACAACCTCTCGATCTGCCTCGGCCGCCTGGACTGACCGCTGCGGAGCGGCACGATCGGGGATAGAATCGGGTTTCCCAGACCCATCCGTCCGTCCCCCCAGGAGCCCGCCGTCCGCGGCGGAGAAGAAGCATGCGAAGAGTCTTCCGAGAGCTTCTCCACGAGTACAAGGTCGAGGTCTTCCGCACCGAGCACCAGCAGAAGGACGTCGATCAGATATCCGGCGAGTGCATGGACATCTGCGAAGAAGTCCTCCAGCAGAAGTACCACTACCACTTTCACAAGCTCCCGGACGCGGACCGCGCGGAGATCATCAACATGATCAACAACTACACGCGCGAGGCGATCCTGCCCCCGGTCGTCGAGAAGCTGGTGCTGCGGCAGGTCATGATGGAGAAGCGCTTCGAAGCGCTCGTGAGCATGGTCGAGCAGATGCTCGAGGCCCTGTCCAGCGAGCCCAGCTCGGAGGCGTCCGCCGCGTCCTAGACTTGCGCGGTCTCTACGTCGAGCGCGGCCGCGTCGAGTACCGGGAGGATCTGCCGCGTCCGGCGGCCGCTGCCGGTGAAACGCGCGTCCGGGTCCTCTCCGCCGGCGTGTGCGCGACGGACCTCGCCCTGGTCCGCGGGTACATGGCGTTCGAGGGTGTGCCGGGGCACGAGTTCGTCGGCACCGCGCTCGACGGCCCGCTCGCGGGACGCCGTATCGTGGGCGAGATCAACGCCGCCTGCGGAACGTGTAGCGCATGCCGTGCCGGTCGTCGCCGGCACTGCCCCGAGCGCACGGTGCTCGGAATCCTGGGACGCTCCGGAGCCTTCGCCGAGGAGCTCTGTCTCCCGCACGAGAACCTGCACCCGGTTCCCGACGGCCTCGACTCGGACGCCGCCACCTTCGCCGAACCCGCCGCGGCGGCCTTCGAGATCGCCGAGCAGCTCGACCTGACTCGCTTCGAGCGCGCGCTCGTCCTCGGGGACGGGCGGCTCGGTCTCCTGTGTGCCCAGGTCCTGGCCGGCGCCGTGCCGGACGTCGCCCTGGCCGGACGCCATCCGGAGCGCGGAGCGTGGTTGGCGTCGGCCGGGAAGCGGATCCGGTGGTGGGAGGACGGCGACGCCGGCGACCGCTTCGACCTGGTGGTCGAGGCGACCGGGAGCCCGGACTCCTTCGCCCTGGCGCTGGAACGCGTACGACCCCGCGGTACCGTGGTCCTCAAGACCACGGCGGAGGCTCCGGCGACGGTCGACCTCGCTCCGCTCGTCGTGGACGAGGTCACGGTCGTCGGCTCGCGCTGCGGACCGTTCGAACCCGCCCTGGCGGCGCTCGAGCGGGGCGAGCTCGTCGTCACCCCGATGATCGACGGCCGCTTCCCGCTCGAGGGCGGCGCCGAGGCGCTGGACCGCGCCGCGTCTCGGGGTGTCCTGAAGATACTGATCGACGTCTCATGAGCACGACGCTAGACGAGAGCGAGCTGCGCGAGGTCGCTGCCACTGCGGGACAGGAACACGTCTTCGCATTCTGGGAGGAGCTCGACTCCGCCGGCCGCGAGAACCTCTTGCGAGAGGTCGCGGGAGTGGACTTCGGTCTCGTGGCAGAGCTCGCGCGGCTCCGCACCGCCGGCCCCGCGCAGGACGACGAGGAGCCGCCGATCCCGCCCAGCGTCTTCCCGCTCAAGCGCAGCGCCGATCAGAAGGAGCACGCCCTGGCGGCGCGCCGCCTGGGCGAGGACCTGCTCTCCGGGGGAAAGGTCGCCTACGTCCTCGTCGCCGGCGGCCAGGCTTCCCGCCTCGGATACGACGGCCCGAAGGGCGCGTTCCCCGTCGGCCCCGTGACGGGTCGCACTCTGTTCGAGGTGCACGCGCGTCGTCTCCGCGCCGCCGCCCTGCGCTACGGCTGCCGCACACCGTGGTTCGTCATGACCTCGCAGGCGAACGACGCCCCGACGCGGGCCATCTTCGAGGAGAACGGGCACTTCGGGCTTCCCGCGGAGGACGTCGTCTTCTTCTCGCAGGACATGATCCCGGCGCTGGACGACGACGGGAAGATCCTCCTGTCGCGGAAGGCCGGCCTGTTCCTCGCGCCGAACGGGCACGGCGGCGTGCTCGGCGCGCTCGCGACCTCCGGAGCACTGGGGACGATGCGCGAGCGCGGTGTCGACCTCATCAGCTACTTCCAGGTCGACAACCCTCTGGTCCGGCCGGCCGATCCGCTCTTCCTCGGACTGCACAGGCGGTCCAAGGCGGGCATGTCGACCAAGGTCGTGGAGAAGACCGAACCCGACGAGAAGGTGGGGGTGCTGGGCGTGCGCGGCGGCCGCATCGGCATCGTGGAGTACTCCGACCTCTCCGAGGAGCTTCGCCAGGCGCGCGACTCCTCCGGGCGTCTCCGGTTCCGCGCCGGCAACATCGCGGTCCACGCCCTCGACGTGAAGTTCGCCGAGGAGGTGACCCGCGGCGGGCTCCAGCTCCCCTGGCACCTCGCGCGCAAACGCATGACCGTCGCGGGCGGCGACGGCTCGCCCGTCGACGCCTGGGGCACGAAGTTCGAGACCTTCGTGTTCGACGCGCTGGCGCGGTCCCCGGTGAGCGTGACCCTGGAGGTCCAGCGCGCGCTCGAGTTCAGCCCCGTCAAGAACGCCGAGGGCAGCGACTCTCCTGCGACGGCACGAGCCGACCTGTGCCGGCTCTTCGCGGGGTGGGTGCGGGCCGCCGGACTGGAGCTCCCCGCGGGAGGGGAGGACGGCCTCGAAGTCGTCGAGGTGGATCCGCTCCTGGCCGAGGACGAGGGCGAGTTCCTCGCCGTGCATGGCGAGGGCCGGGCCGTGCGCACCGAGCTCGAGACCGGTCACCTCTACGAGCCGCGGGGATGACCACGCCGCTCGAGCCCGTCCGGGACGCCACGGTCGCGGTGCTCCTGGGCGGTACGTCGGTCGAGCGGGAGGTGTCACTGGTCTCGGGCCGAGGCGTGCTCGACGCCCTGGAGAAGAACGACGGTCGCGGGCCCGCCGCAGTGCGCAGGATCGAGATCGACGCGGCCGGGCAGTGGTGCTCGAACGGTAGGGCGGTCGATCTCTCGCGAGCTCTCGAGCTCCTGGAGGGAATCGACGTCTGCTTCCTCGCGCTTCACGGAGGCGACGGCGAGGACGGGCACCTGCAGGCCTTCCTCGAGCTGGCCGGGGTCGCCTTCACCGGTGCGGGCGCGCGCGCCTCCGCCCTGGCCATGGACAAGTGGACCACGCGCGCGATCGCTGCCCGTGCGGGGCTCACGGTCGCCGACGCGTGCTGTGCGGGCCGGTCGGAGTGGCGTTCGGGGGGCGAGCACGCCGCGCTCGAGCTCCTCGCTCGCTCGCCCGACGGCGTCTGCGTCAAACCGCGCGGCGGGGGCTCGTCGGTCTCCACGGTCAGGGCGCGCACCGAGCGCGAGCTCGACACTCAGGCGCTCGAGATCCTGGAGAACGGAGAGGACGTCCTGGTCGAGCGCTGGACCACGGGGATCGAGGCCACCTGCGGCGTGATCGGGAACCGCGGCGGAGAGCTGCGCACGCTGCCGCCGGTCGAGATCCGCCCGCACGCGGGGAAGTTCTTCGACTACGAGGAGAAGTACTCCTCCGCGGGAGCCTACGAGGCCTGTCCGCCGGAGGGGATCGACGACACGCGCTGCGAAGAGCTTGCCGCCGCTGCGCTGACGGCTCACCGGGAGCTCGGCTGCGACGGCTACTCGCGGACGGACTTCATCGTGCCCGAGGGTTCGCGGCCCGTCTTCCTCGAGACGAACTCGCTCCCCGGCATGACGCCGCGTTCCCTCCTCCCGCTCTCGGCCGCCACGGCGGGCCTGGACTTCCGCACGCTCTGTCTCGAGATCCTCGCGCTCGCGCTCGCGCGGGGGGGGCGTCGATGAGCTCACTCGCCGTGGTCGTTGTCGGCGCCTCGGGCAGGATGGGCACCTTCGCCTGCGACCTGCTCGCTGCCTCGACGGACTTCACCGTTGCGGCTCGCGTAGAGCGTGGAGACGACCTCTCGGTCATCCTGCGCGAGACGCACGCCCCCCTCGGCCTGGACCTCACCCGCGCCGGACTCGGGGAGGAACATGCCCGCACCCTGCTCGAGCACGGCGTGCGACCCGTCGTCGGGACCAGCGGTGTGGATCGCGAGGCGACCGCTCGTCTCGACGCGCTCGCACGTGAGCGCGCTCTCGGCGGGATCGTGGTCCCCAACCTCTCGCTCGGCATGTGCCTTCTGCAGGAAGCCGCGGCCTCCGCCGCCGCCTGGTTCCCCGACGCGGAGATCGTCGAGAAGCACCGGGCGGGCAAGGTCGACTCGCCCTCCTCCACGGCCCGGATGACGGCGGAGCGGATCGCGGAAGCCCGCGGGGATCACAACGGCGCGGAGGCGGGTCCCGCGCGCGAGTTCTCGGTCGCCGGCGTTCCGATCCACGCGGTGCGGTTGCCAGGCCTCGAGGCGCACCAGGAGATCCTGCTGGGCTCGACGGGCGAGCTCCTGACGTTCCGCCACGACGTGACTTCGCGCGAGGCCTACGGTCCCGGCCTCTTGCTCGCGCTCGGCCACGCCGCTTCCTGTGACGGCGTGGCCTACGGTCTCGGCGCAGCACTCCGGTAGCGCCGCCGATCCCGTCCAGATGCTGGATTCTGGACGGGGCAGAGAGCTCCAGGCGCCCTGCGCGGGGCCGGCATTGGGCCCTGCGATCGGCACAGAGCTTGCCCATGGGGCCGGTGAACCCCAACCAGGAGCTCAACCATGAGATCGACACTGCTTCCGATTGCCAGGATCGCCTTCGCCGCACTTGCCGCAGTCTCCCTGTCCGTTCCGGCGCGTGCGGACGCGACCGACATCTCTTCGGCCTGCATCCTCGACGCAACCGAGCTTGCGCACGGTGCCGCCGGCGACATTACCGCGACGGCTGACCGCGGCCTGCACATGATCTTCCTGCTCCGGGACCGGGGCGCGCCTCCGGAGCTCGTGGCCAACGTGGCTCGCCGCGTGGAGCAATTGATGGTCCTGCGCGCCGAGGAAACGATCGTCCGGATTCGCGAGAGGGGAGCAGCGTGTGCGCAGCTCCTCGAGCGGATGGGAGCCCGCGGGACGATCGTCGGAGACATGCTCCTGCGGCTCGCTGACATCTCGAGGTCGCTTCGTGTCTACACGCGCGGCCAGGTCATGAGGATCGAGGTCGAGCTGCAGGCCTGAGATGCAGCCCCACCTGCCAGGCGGCGGCTCACTTCCGGGTGGGCCGTCGCCTTCGCATCTGACCCTGCCCCGCGGGCTCGCCCCCAACCTCGACTCCGCCTGGGAGGACCACGAAGCGGACGTTCCTCGCCCGCTCATGAAGGAATCTTGACCGAGGAGGGACTCGCTGAGAAAAAGACGGGCGAACCCCCGCTTTCGGCTAGACCCGGGAAAGGCTTCCTTTACAAACAGCGCCCATGCCGCCTCCCGTCCCGAGCCTCGAGCCGGTACGCCGGCCCGACGAGAGCGCCTCGCCCGCCCAGCTCGCGCTGCGCCTGGCCTACCTCGTGGCGCTCCTGTTCGTCTTCCTCGTCGCCATCGAGACGATGAGCAAGGCGATCAAGGCGCTCGGAGACACCGGGATGCTCGGAGGGGGGAGCGACGACGAGCTCTTCTCCGGCGTCTCCAACCCCTTCGCCGGCCTCGCCCTCGGCGTCCTGTTCACCGTGCTCGTCCAGAGCTCGTCGACCACGACGGCGACCATCGTCGCCGTCGTCGGCAGCGGAGCACTCCCGGTCGAGCACGCGGTCCCGATGATCCTCGGCGCGAACATCGGGACGACGATCACGAACACGCTCGTCTCGATCGCCCACGTCGGACAGTCGGCGGACTTCCGGCGCGCGTTCGCGGCAGCGACCGTCCACGACTTCTTCAACCTGATGATGGTCGCCGTGCTGCTGCCGGCGGAGCTCCTGACCGGGTGCCTGTCGAAATCCGCTGCCTGGCTCACGAGCCACCTCGGGGGCGTTGGGGGCGGAACCTACAAGAGCCCGCTGAAGAGCGCCGTCAAGGCGGTCCACGGCGAGCTAAAGGGCGCCGTCGAGGCTCTCGGCCTCGACGGCAACGCCCTCGCCTTGGTGCTCCTCCTGATCGGGATTCTGATGACCCTCGCGTGCCTGGTCCAGATCACGCGAAACATGCGTCGGGTGATGGCCGGGCGCATCGAGGCGGCCA
>JAJDET010000074.1 GCA_029259655.1 Planctomycetota bacterium | reverse complement strand
CCCCGCGGCGAGGCCCCCCGCCAGGAACAGGACGAGCGAGCAGACGACGATCGCAGCCGGCGTGCGGTGGACCCCCGAGGCGACCCAGTCGACCGCGAAGGACGCGAGGCCGACGAGGGCACCCTCGGCGAGCGCCGCGCTCTTCGTCATCTGCACTCGCTCCGCGACGCCCCCGGCCATGGAGCGGCGAAGGTACAGCCCACGCAGTGGGCGCGCACCCCACGAGGGAGCACGCGCCCGAAAGAAGGCCCTTCGCTCAGGGAGTCTGTACTGCGCCCGGTGTGGGCGTCCGAAGGAATGGGAACGTGTTGTCGAAGTTGCCCGCACTCACGAGAGCGCCGTCGGTGTAGTCCAGCCCGCCGTCCGGTGCGGCTCTCGCCGGCAGGTTGGCACCCATCAGCACCCGCAGCGTGATGTCGACCACGTCGTCACCGGGACGGCGGCCGTTGGGATAGCCCGCGAGGTCGCCCCCGAGGACACCCAGTCGGTCCTGGGCGCGGCGCATCCTGGGCGGAACGGCATAGGCCAGCCGGAGCATCTCCGCCTCGGCCGCCGTCTGCGTCAGCCCGGGGAGCCCGCGCAGGTAGAAGTCCACGAGGTCCATTCTCGGGAAGGCCTCCGGGGCCGTGAAGCCCCGCAGGTCCTGGATGATCTCCGGCAGGACCGGGTGCGTGAAGTAGTCCCGGAAGTGCGCGTCCGCGACCGGCCGTGCGCAGTTGAACGCGTCCTTGTCGGCCAGGCCGATCAGGAACGAGTTGACCAGGGGCGCGCCGACGCGGGAGACCTGCATCCCGGGTCCGAACTCGGTGTCGACTCCGTCGAACCGGGGAAGGTCGGTCATCGAGCGGTCGTGGGGCAGGCTGGCCGTCGTCCAGATGCCGAGCACGCGCTCCCGCGCGTCGAGCTCGGGCACGGGGATCTCGAGGGCCAGCTGGACCACGTTGAAGTCCTCGAGGGCGTTGTCCCGACCGTAGGGGACCCCGGTCAGGGGCTCACCGAACAGGTCGAACGTCTCTCCCATGTTGAAGACACGTGGATCCTTGCGGGGGCCTACGAAGAGCCGCCCCGTGAAACCGAGCGGGAAGACCACGTCGTAGACGTGGGCGGCGGCGTAGGACTCGTAGTCGGGGATCGAGCGCTCGCCAAAGTAGTCGCTCGCCTTGTTGAAGAACTGCGAAGAGCACGCGCCCGTGCGGGACGGGGTCTCGTGGTAGACCGGCGTCCGCGTGGGTGCACCGCGTCCGTAGGTGATGACTTCCAGCGTGTAGATCTCGCCCAGAGCCATCTCGTTCGCCGTCGAACTGCCCGGAGGGACCGGTTCCGCGCTCAGGAGCGGACGCGAGAGGAGCCGTTGTGACGACGGGCTCCCCACGAGCATCCGGTGCTCGTTCTTGACCGCTCCGAATTTGAAGCGGAACGTGATGTCCTCGACTCCGTCACCGTCCTTGTCGACGTGGATGTCGTAGGCGGCGTCGGGATCCATGGTGTAGCAATGCGGTCCGGCGAACGGCGCCTGCAGCGGTTGGTAGCAGGCAGACAGGACGATGAAGTCCTCGCGACCCTGCTCGTAGCTGCGGAAGGCAAAGAGGTCCGTGCCGTCGATCTTGGGGTGTTCTGCCACGTACTCGGACTCTCTGTGGTCTCGAGCAAGGGTGCCCGTGGTCGCGACCATCAGGGCGAGCGGTAGCAGCAGGAATGACTTTCCGAACATGACTACCTCCTTTCGAGGAAGGGTGGTTCGGGGGAGCTCTCCTGTTGCACGCCTCCGCCAATACCCCCGATTCACCACATCACGTCTTACTCCTTCTCGGCGCGTGGAACGAGATGGACGAGTGCGGACCGCGCGGACTCCGATCGACGTACATGCGCCGAAGTCCGGGCTAGTACGGCGTGCTTCGCGGCTCGTGCGAAGCGCCTCCGCTCGCAGCGCTCGCCGCCCTTCGTCCCAGCCGCCGCACGGACTCGTCGGTGTCGAGCGCCTCGAGCTCCAGCGGGGTGAACCAGCCGAGCTCGTGGGACTCCTCGGAGGCCACCTCCCGCGCACCCTCCGGCGCCCAGACCAGGAAGCGCGTGTCGAGATGCAGGTGCTCCGGCTCGCCGGGGCGCGCCGGGATCGCGTGCACGTCGACGTCGATCGGGCGCGGGTCGATGACGAGCCCTTCGATGCCGCTCTCCTCGGTCGCCTCCCGCAAGGCCGCGTGAACCAGGTTGCCGTCGCCGTCGCAGTGACCGCCGAGCTGGAGCCACCGGTCGAGCTTCGCGTGGTGTGTCAGGAGGAACCGCTCGCCGATGGCATCGATCACGAGCGCCGCGGCCGTCAAGTGACCGGCGAGACAGGTCCGCAGGAGCGCGTCCTCGTGCTCCTCGCAGAACGCGAGCACCCGCGCGCGTTCGAGCACCTGGTCCGCGCACCACGGCTCGTAGCCCGCGAGGATCCGGCGCGCCGCGTCCAG
This sequence comes from Planctomycetota bacterium, assembly GCA_029259655.1. Lineage (GTDB taxonomy): Bacteria > Planctomycetota > UBA1135 > UBA1135 > OFTM220. The sequence goes on along the minus strand of JAJDET010000074.1, from coordinate 3,055 downwards.
GGACGCCTCTTCCGCCAGGTCCTCGAGGCGCAGGAGCCGCGCCGGATCCTGCGGAAGCGCGGGGGCCACTACTTCCGCAGGAGCTTGCGGTAGCGGCCCGCGCGGGACTCGGCTCCGAACCCCATCCTCTCGCGCCAGCCCTTCCGCCACTCCGCGTAGTCCTCGTAGGTCCCGTGGTGGAAGTTGACGTAGCCGTCGCCCTCGAACGCGAGGATGTGGCTGACGACGCGGTCGAGGAAGTAGCGGTCGTGGCTGACGACGATGGCCGAGCCCGGGTACTCCTGCAGCGCCTCCTCGAGCACGCGCAGCGTGTCGAGGTCCAGGTCGTTGGTAGGCTCGTCGAGCAGGATGACGTTGGCCGAGTGCCGCAGCATGCGCGCCAGGAGGACGCGGTTGCGCATCCCGCCCGAGCACTCGCCGAGCCGCTTCTGCTGGTCCTCGCCCTTGAAGTTGAAGCGCGCGACGTAGGCGCGCGCGTCGATCGTGCGGTTCCCGAACGGGATCACGTCGTTCCCCTCGGTCACGTTCTCGTAGACGGTCTTGTCGTCGTCGAGGACGAGCCGCGACTGGTCGAGGTAGGTGAGCTCGACTGTCGAGCCGATCTGGACCGTCCCCGAGTCGGGCTCCTCCTTGTCGAGGATCATCCGCAGCAGCGTGGTCTTGCCCAGCCCGTTGGCGCCGACGACGCCCAGGATCGCGCCCGCGGGGAGCGTGAACGAGAGGTCCTTGATGAGCGTGCGATCCCCGTAGCCCTTGCACAGGTCGTGCACCTCGATGACCTTGTCCCCGAGCCGCGGCCCGGGCGGGATGCGCAGCTCGACGGACTCGAGCTGGTCCTCGGCCTTCTGCTCGCAGAGCTCCTTGTAGCGCTGGACGCGCGACTTCGACTGCTTCATGCGGGCCGCGGGCGTCCTGCCGATCCACTCCTTCTCGCGCTCGAGGAGCTTCGCGAGCTTGCTGTCCGACTGGCGCTTGACGTCGAGCTCCTTGCCCTTCGCCGCGAGATAGTCGGAGTAGTTGCCCTTGTAGGGCTTGCCCAGCCCGCGCTGGACCTCGAGCATCCACCCGACGACGTTGTCGAGGAAGTAGCGGTCGTGGGTGATCAGGATCACGCAGCCCGAGTACTCCTTGAGGTGCTGCTCGAGCCACTCGACCGTCTCGGCGTCGAGGTGGTTGGTGGGCTCGTCGAGCAGGAGCAGGTCGGGGTGGGAGAGGAGCAGCTTGCAGAGCGCCACGCGCCGGCGCTCGCCGCCGGAGAGCTTGGTGACGTCGGCCTCCATGGGCGGGAGGCACAGGGCGGTCGCCGCCTGCTCGAGCCGACTGTCGAGCTCCCAGACGCCACGGTGCTCCATCTCCTCCGAGAGCCGGGCGAACTCGTTGTCGATCTTGTCGTCGGTCCCGAGCTTCTCGGAGAGCTCGTTGAACCGCGTCTCCATGTCGCGCAGCTCCTTGACCGCCTCGTCGAGGTTCCCGGCCACGTCGAGCTCGTCGTTGAGCGGCGGCTCCTGGGCCAGGTAGCCGATCGAGAGCCCCGAAGTGGCCTTCGCGATGCCCTCGAACTGGGTGTCCTCGCCCGCGATGATCTTGAGCAGGGTCGACTTCCCGGCCCCGTTGGGGCCGATGACGCCGATCTTGGCGTCCTCCAGGAACGCGAGGGTGATGCCCCTCAGGACCTCGCGCTGCCCGTAGAACTTCCGCAGATCCTCGACGTGAAAGATGATCTTCTCCGCCATGGGGCGAACAGGATAGCGGTGCCCGGGGGAGCTGCACAGAGCCTGCGTCGTCTCAGTCGGGTTCCGGCTCGTCCGCCGGGAGCGCTCCCGAGGATCCCGCGCCGTTCACATCATCCGCACCCACTCCTCGACGGTAGGCACGCGGAAGACGTGGTTCGTCCGGCGCGTCTCCCCCAGGGATGCCGAGCCCTCGGGAGCGTACAGGTGGCCGGGGTAGAGCACGGTGTCGTCGGGGATCTTGGCCAGGCGCTCGGTGATGCTCCTGTAGATCTCGGCCGAGTCCCCGCCGGGCAGGTCCGTGCGCCCGCAGCCCTGCAGGAAGAGCGTGTCACCCGCGACGAGCTTCCCGTCGACGAGGAAGCACTGGCTGCCGGGCGTGTGCCCGGGCGTGTGGATCATCGTGATCTCAACGTCGCCGACCTTCACGACGTCGCCCGAGTCCAGGAGCGAGAGGTCGCCCTGGGAGACGCCCGTCTGGCGCCGGATCCACTCGTCCTCGGCCCGGTTGCAGTGGATCTTGACCGCCACCTTCTCGAGCAGGTCCTGGACGCCGGGGACGGGGGTCCCGAAGAGGTCGCCGCCGACGTGGTCGGGATGCCAGTGGGTGGCGAGGACGCCGTCGATCTCCATGTCGTCCTCGGCCGCGACGCGCAGGAGGTCGTCCACGTCCCAGGCCGGGTCGACGACGAGGCACTTCCCGCTCCGCCGGTCCCCGATCAGGTAGACGAAGTTCACCATCTGGGTCGCGACGGGGTCGCCGTGGGCGAAGTCCCGCCCGGCGAGGAGCTGGCGGAAGTAGAGGGGGGAGTCGTCGGCCGTGGTCATTGCCGCACGATACACCGTGGGGCGGGTCGCGGACGCTTGCGGTGAGTCGTGCGGGCATCTCGCCGCAGTGCCGTGCTCTCCGCGCACCGGCGGATGCCGGCGCGCGCGAGGTAGGCGCCTCAGCGCCGGTCCCTCGTGAGCCGACCGCCCTAGGCGGTGTCGGCGTGTTGTCCATCTGGTTTCTTCCGCCCGCCGGGAGGCATCGCCGCGGGTACCGCGGCTTTATCGGTTGGGGTCGGGGTGCCCTCGGACGGGCTGCTTTCCACGGGTTGCAGGTGTCGGGGGGGCGGAATGCCTTCGCGATGCTTGCGCGGGCTGCGCCGCGCAAGCGAGGCGTCGGGAGGCGTCGACACGTGGGGGACGTCGGTGCGGGACGTCGCAATGCGCACTCGCTCGCGGGCTTCGCCCGGCGAGCATCGCGAGACTGGGGGCCGAAGCGCATGCGGCTCGTCAGCCCTGGTGCGATACGCGACTGCGGGCACCACGGCACTCCGCCG
>JAJDET010000073.1 GCA_029259655.1 Planctomycetota bacterium | reverse complement strand
TGCCGCGGTCGCGGTGGCCGTGCCAGTCGATGCCGACGTCGGCGCCCAGCTCCTCCACGAGGTCCTTCACGAAGCTGACGAGGCGAATCACGCCCGTGGGCGTGGCGTGCCCGCAGGTGTCGCAGATGCAGATGCGTTTCGCCCCGGCCTCGATGGCCGTCGTGTAGAGCGCCCGGACGTCGTCGGGGTTGGCCCGCGTGGTGTCCTCGGTCACGAACATGCACGGCAGGTCGTGCTTCGCGCAGAACTCGACGGCCGTGCGCACCAGCCCGAGCATCTTCTCCATCTCCCAGCCCTCGGCGTACTGCCGGATCGGGCTCGAGCCGATGAAGGCGCACACCTCGACCGGCTGCCCGGTCTTCTGGACCAGGTCGACGACCGGCTCGATGTCGCTCACGACCGTGCGGCAGGCGACGTTGGGCGTGATCGCGAGGCCGGACATCTCCTTGACGAGGGCCTCGATATCCGAGCGCGCGCGCTCACCCGCGCCGGGCAGGCCGATGTCCGCGGTGTGGATCCCGAGCTCGTCCATCAGGTGGACCAGCTCGATCTTCTTGTCGAGGTCGGGGTCCTGCGCGGAGGGACTCTGTAGCCCGTCCCGGAGGGTCTCGTCGTCGAACTGGATGTCGCGCCCGCGCGTCCACGATCCATCCGCCTGGCGGCCGTTCCAGTCGTAGATCAGGTCCTCGCGATCGGGTTCGGTCATCGGGGTTCTCCGTGGGGGAGACAGAGCATTGTATCCGGGCGGAGCTCGGGGACGGTAGGGCGGCTATCCTCCGCTCGTGAGCGGGATTCGCGTCCAGAAGTTCGGAGGGGCGTCGCTCGGGGACGGCGACGCCGTGCGGCGTGCCGGCACCCTGGTCCGCACCCGCGGCGGTGATCGCCCGCTCGTCGTGGTGAGCGCCATCGAGGGCGTCACCGCGGAGCTCGAGCGACTGGCGAAGGGCGAAGGGGACGCCGCGCGGGTGCGCATTCGCCACCGCTCGCTCCTGCGCGAGCTGGGCCTCTCGGGCGATCTCGTCGACCGGCACCTCGCGGAGCTCGCCCATCTCGCCGAGCACCTCGAACACCTCCCACGGGACGGAGGCGCGGCGAACGGCACGCACATCGACCACCTGCTCTCCTTCGGGGAGCGGATGAGCGCCCGCATCGTCGCCGCTCACCTGCGCGAGACGGGTGTGGCGGCGACCCCGGTCGATGCCTGGGACCTCGGGCTGGTGACGGCGCCGCGCTCCGCTCGACTCCATCGCGGAGCGCTGGAGTCGGCCCGGAGGGCCCTGGAGGAGGTCCCGGGGATCCCCGTCGTCACGGGCTTCCTGGCTGCCGACGAGCGCGGGAACCTGACGACGCTCGGCAAGAACGGGTCCGACCTGACCGCTCTCCTGCTCGCCGAGGCGGTGGGAGCGGAGGAGGTCCAGCTGTGGAAGAGCGTGGCCGGGATCCAGGCCGCGGACCCGCGCGTCGTCCCGCACGCGAGGACACTCCCCGAGGTCGGACACGCGGAGGCCCTGGAGCTCGCGCTGCACGGCGCCGCGGTGATCCACCCCGAGGCGGTGCGTCACGCCGCGCTCGCCCGCACGCGCGTGGAGCTCCTCGACGCGCGCGCTCCGGAGGGCCGCGGGACCCTCCTCTCGGAGCGAACCCCGGGATCCGGCCCGCTGGCGCTCGTGCACCGAGCCGGCCTCTTCGACGCGCGGATCTCCCTGAGCTCGAGCGGGCTGGCCGGGCTCCTCGCCGAGCTCGACAGAGCGGGCTGTCCCGCTCCGTGGTTCGAGTATCGCGTCGGACGCGCACGCCTCGCCCTCGCCGACGACGGTGTCGCGCGGGAAGTCCTCGAGCGCGCCGGGGCGACGATCGAGACCGGACTCGCCGGGTTCGCGGTCGTCGGTCGCGACGTGGGCGACGACGCCGACCTGTTCGCGCGCACCGCGGGGCTCCTGGCGAGCTCCGGCGTCCGGTTCCGGCCCGGAGTGGGAGGTGCGCGGCCGTCGAGCCAGGCCTGGCTGATCGGGGAATCCGACCTCCGTCGAACGCTCGTCCTCGTCCACGACGCCCTCCTCGGGGAGCCGGCGGGCTGCCAGGAGACCTCGGGGGCGCCCGGTCTCACCGGACCCGCTATCCTCCTCCGCCGTTCCGAGTGATGAGCCGCCTGATGGACGAGAAGAAGCCGGATTTCGCGGACCTCAAGAGCCGCCTCGGGTCGACGCCCGAGGAGCTCCGCGAGTTCTGTCAGAGCGTCCACACCGCGGACCTCGCCGAGTGGCTTCAGGACCTCGACGAGGATGCGGTCTGGACCGTCTTCCGTGCGCTCGGCGCCGAGGACCGCGCGGAGCTCCTGGTCTACGTGCCCGACGCGTTGACCGAAGAGCTCGCCAAGGGGATGGGCGACCAGGAGCTGGTGGACGTCGTCCAGGAGCTCCAGGCCGACGACGTCGCGGACATCCTCGCGCTCACCGACGGGCCGACGACCGAGCGCATCCTCCGCAGCATCGACTTCGAGCGCGCGCAGGGCCTGCGCGAGCTCATCCACTACCCCGCCGACACCGCCGGCGGGATGATGACCACGGAATTCGTCGCCGTGCCCGAGGACACGCGCATCGGCGACGCGATCAAGGAGATCAAGAAGCAGGTCGCGACCGAGGAGGGCCCCTCCGGCGAGGAGGGCCTCGGCATCTGGGTCGTCGACGAGAGCTACCGCCCGGTCGGGTTCGTCACCGACCGCGACCTCCTGTCCCACTCCATCCACGACACCGTCGCGGACGTGATGGAGACGGACATCAAGACGATCGAACCCCAGCGCGACCAGGAGGAGGTCGCCCAGCTCTTCCTCAAGTACGGGCTCGACGAAGTTCCCGTCGTCGACAAGAGCGGTGCGCTGATCGGCGTCGTCGTCGAGGAATACGCGCGCGAGGTCATCGAGGAGGAGGCCGAGGAGGACATTCGCAAGCTCGTCGGCACCTCACCCGCCGAGCACACGCGGCTCCCGATCCTGACGCGCGTACGCCACCGCCTGCCGATGCAGCCCCTGACCGTGATGGGTGGGCTCGCCACGGCGTGGATCCTGGGCAAGGGACTCGGGAGCGCCGGGTCCGAGACCCAGGTCCTGACCTACATCCCGCTCGTGATCGGCCTCGCCGGCAACGTGGGGATCCAGTCCTCGACGGTGCTCGTACGGGCCTACGCCACGGGCGAGGTGACGCGCGAGCGCGAGGGCGCCGTGCTCGGCTCCGAGGTCCTGGTCGGATCGATCATCGGCTTCCTGTGCGGGCTGGGGGCCCTGCTCGTGGCGAGCTGGATCGAGGGGAGTCCGCAGTTCGGCCTGGCGGTCGGCTTCGCCATCTCCGTGGCCGTTTCGTGGGCGTCTTTCCTCGGCAGCGCCGTTCCGATCCTCTGCCAGCACTGGAAGATCGACCCTGCCATCGTCGCCGGTCCCTTCCTGATCACGCTCAGCGACGTCTCGGGATCCGCGATCTTCCTGGGTGTCTCTCACCTGCTCCTCTGAGTGGCGTAGAGTTCGGCCCCGTGGACCGAGTGAAGCGACGCTTCGTCGGCGCGCTGTGGATCGTGGGCTCCGTGCTCGTCGCGCTCTACCTCGTGCGCAGTTTCGTGGCCGACCTGTACCGCGTCGAGAGCGGCTCGATGGCGCCCTTCCTCCACGGCGGCGACGCCCTCGGTGAGTGGGTGCTCGTGCGCTACGGGGTCCCCGACGACCTCGAGCGTTTCGACCTCGTCGTGACCTACGAGGGCAGCGGCAAGCCCGTCGTCAAGCGCGTGGTCGGGCTGCCGGGCGAGACCGTGCAGGTGAGCGGGGGCGACCTCTTCATCGACCGACACCGGCTCGCGCCGGAGACGGCGCGTCCGCACCCCGTGACGCTCTTCGATTCCGACCTGCACGAGATCGCAGACCACTTCGAGTGGGACAGCGGGAGCTGGTCGGCGCCGACCGACACGGCGCCGACCTGGCGACTCGACACGCGTGACCGGGACGAGGCCTCCAACGACCACCTCCTGCGCTGGCGGTCCTCGTTCGACGACGGCTACCTGCTCCCGGACGGCATCCGCGTGGCCGGCACGCGGCATGTCGGCGACGGCCTCGTCTCCTGCGAGGTCGACGTGGAGCGCATGGCCGGCGGGCACGGCACCCTGCGGCTCGAGCTGCGCGAGCGGGGCGACCTCTTTCGAGCGCTGCTGGATCTCGTGGGCGAGGACGTCGTCCGCGCCCGCATCGAACGCCACTACCCGGAGCACTCCCCCGACGCCTTCGAGCCGGCGTTGGAGATCCTCCTCCATCCGCCCGAGGTCCTGGCGGAGGCGACCATCGCGCTGGAGGCGAGCTGGACGCGCCTCCTCTTCGCCAACATCGACAACACCCTGGTACTCGAGGTGGGTGACGAGCCGGCGCTCGTCGCGGAGTACATCGAGAACCGTGCGCCGGCGGGCGCGGCGGTCGTGCCCGGCGTGACCGTCGGGACCCAGGTCGCCCTCGGCGGAGACGGCCTCGCGGCCTCGTTCCGCTCCCTCCGGATCGCCCGCGACACGCACTGGATCTCACGCGGCGACTTCGCGGTCGACCGCCCCCTGTCGCTCGGCCCGTCCGAGGTGTTCCTGCTCGGCGACAACTCCGCCATGAGCCTCGACGGTCGCAGCTTCGGAGCGACGCGGCTGGATGCCGTCCTGGGTCGCCCGCACTCGGTCGTCTGGCCCCGCTCCCGGGCTCGGAGCCTGCGCGACGAGCGCTTCCACCTCGTCGAGCGCAATCCGAAACGAAACGCGGGCGCCCTCGAATAGGGCCGACCCATGACCAACCCCCTGCTCGACTTCTGTCGCGCCGCGCAGGCCGGCGAGCTGGAAGCCGCCCGGCGGACCCTCTCCGAACATCCCGACCTGATCCGCGACTCGGTCTTCTGCGACGACGTTCCCGGCGAGGCTCTCACCGCCCTGGCCCTGGCGGCTGGTGTCGGATCGAGCGAGCTCGTCCGCGAGCTCCTCGAGCGCGGGGCCGATGCCGAGGACGGGGCCGCGCTCTTCACGGCCCTGCCCCAGGAGCGCTGGGACTGCGTCGACCTCCTGGTCGAGCACGGCGCCGATCCGGGCGCCCTCGACCCGAGCGGGAAGGCGACGCCGCTCCACTGGCTCCTCGATCGCGAGTGCGCGAGCTCCGCGGTCGAGTGGCTGCTCGCGCGCGGAGTCGACCCCGACCTGCGCGCTGGGCCGATGGGCGAGACCGCGCTCCACGTCGCCACGCGCCGCCGCCGGAAGGCCTGGATCGAGCCGCTCGTGCGGGCCGGGGCAGACGTCGACGCTCCAACCACGGGCGGGATGACGGCTTACCGCCACGCGCTGCGCCGGCCCTTCCCCGAGATCGTCTCCGCGCTCACACGGCTCGGCGCGGACACCGGCACTACGGCGGGGGACGCGCTCGCGACCGCCCTGCTCGGGGAGGACCTCGACCGGGCGCGGGAGCTCGCCCCGTCCGCACCGAAGGCTCGGGAGTGGGTGCCGGAAGAGGCGCGCCTGCTCGCGGATCTGGCTTCCCAGGGCAAGGTCGGGGCGACTGCGCTCCTCCTGGACCTCGGTGCGGACATCACTGCCCGCGGCCTCGACAACGGGACGCCTCTGCACCAGACGGCGTGGTTCGGCGAGCCCGGGACGGCCCGGCTCCTCGTCGAGCGCGGCGCGCCGCTCGACCTGCGCGGCGACGACCACGACAACACTCCGCTGGGCTGGGTCGCCCACGGGTCGGTGTTCTCCGGTGGCGCGAAAGAGCGCGCAGAGGCCTACGCCGAGGTGGCCCGGATCCTGCTCGAGGCCGGAGCCCCGCTCCCCGGGTCCGGGGACCGACACGATCGGGCCAACCTCGACGGGGCCGCGCCGGCGGTCGCCGCGGTGCTCGCGCGCTTCGGCTGGAGCTCCGGAGTCGCCGGGGATTGAGGGGGCGCGGGCGATGGTCGACAGAGACGCCGGAACCGCCCGGCCGCCCGCGGGTTTCCGGAGACGAACCATGGACTCCGCCCGACCGACACCCGAGGACGACGCCGGCGCGACGCTCATGCTCGCCTGGCGGGCGGGCGACGAGAGCGCCTTCGAGCGCCTCGTGGAAACCTATTCCGGGCGCGCCTACGCGCTGGCCACGCGCTTCCTCGGCGAGGTGGCCGGCAGGGAGGACCTGGTCCAGGAGGCATTCCTGAGGGTCTTCCGCGCTCGGGATCGATACCAGCCGACGGCGCTCTTCTCCACCTGGCTCTACCGCATCGTCTACAACCTCTGTGCGAACGTGCGCGAGCGCCGGCGCGAGATGATGTCGCTCGAGGGCGCGGCGGAGGAGGGCTCCGACCGCAAGGACTTCGCGGATGAGCGAGCCCTGGACCCGGCGGCCGGGCTCGAGTCCATGGACGTCGTCGGGGCCGTCCGGGCCGCGATCGCCTCGCTGCCCGAGAACCAACGCATGGCCCTGATCCTGGCGAAGTACGAGGAGTTCTCGCTGGCCGAGATCGCGGTCGTCCTCGACTCCAGCCAGAAGGCGGTGAAGTCCCTCGTCCACCGCGCTCGCGAGAACCTGCGCAGTCGCCTCGCGCCCTGGCTCCTGGAGGAGGCCCGATGAGCGCCTGCAGCCGTTTCCGCCGCGAGCTCGAGCTCGTGCTCGAGGGTCGTCCGAGCCCCGATCGGCTGAGCGTCCTTTCCTGGAACGAGCACCTCCTCGGCTGCAGCGAGTGCCGGGAGCTGCTCGAATCGGAGCACGCGCTCGAGACCCTGCTCGCCTCCCTGCCGGATCCGCGCCTGCCCGACGCGCTCGCCCAGCGCGTGCTCGCGCGGCTCCGTCGCGACCGGGAAGGCCTCGACGAGCTCCTCGACAGCGCCCCGATGCCGGACGTCCCCGCGGACCTGGCCCGGCGCGTTCTGGCCGGCGTCGCCGACGCCGAGGCTCGTTCGGACGACGCGCTCGAACGGTTGCTGGACGCCGTGCCCGAGCCGGTCGTCCCGCGCGACCTGACCTCGATCGTCCTGGCGGGCATCACGGCCGACGCGCAGCGCGCGCGCTTCCGGAGCGTCCGGCGCGTCTCGTTCGCCGTCCTGGCCGTCGCCGCCGCGATCCTGCTCCTCTTCCTCCTGATCCGGAAAGAGGACGAGCACACCGAGTCCGTCCAGGTCGCGGAATCGGAGCCAGTCGAGCTCACCGACGAGTTCCTCGAGGCCTTCGAGGTCCTCGAGCACTGGGAACACGTCGGAGGGGACGACATCGACCTCCTGCTCGCGTCGATCGACGAGATCGACGAGCTCATCCTCGTGCAGAGCGCCTGGGAGCTGGAGGAGGAGACGACGGAGGGCTCGGGGGGATGAAGTCCTTCGTCGTCGTCGGCGCCCTCGCGGCGCTCGCCGGGTTGGCCGGCGCCCAGCGCCCCGCACCGTCCGAGCGGGCCGCGTTCGAGCGGCGCTGGAGGGGCATGGACGAGGCGGAGCGGTCGATCTACCTCGAGCGCTTCGAGCAGCTCCGGCGGATGGAGCCCGATCAGCGTGCCCTGCTCGAAGAGCGGGCCCGCGCGCTCGGAAAGGAGCTGCGCGAGCTGGGCGAGCACCTGCCCGAGGGCCTCGCCGCAAAGCTGCGCATGATGCCGGACGAACGGCGCGACGAGATCCTGCGCCACTTCGTCCGCGAGCGCGACAGGGTGCGCGGCGCGCGCGTCCGAGACGCGTTGCCGGACGATTTCCTCGGCGAGCTGGAGAAGG
>JAJDET010000072.1 GCA_029259655.1 Planctomycetota bacterium | reverse complement strand
TAAACAACTAAAGGGACAATGCCCCGAACTACCGATTCTGCACTTCGTGACCGTGTCGACGCCTTCGTCGAGGACCTGACCGAGCTCATTCGTGAGTCCGCACTGGAGGCCGTACAAGACGCGCTCGACGCATCGCCTGCTCGAGGCCGGAAGAAGCGCTCGACACGCAAGGCGGCCACCCGAAAGAAGACGACCCGGAAGAAGAAGAGCGCCGGTCGCAAGAAGACTGCCGGCCGAAGGACCAAGCGCATTCGTCGTTCCGCGGAAGATCTCGAGGAGACCGCCAACAGGATCCTGACCTACATCAAGTCCAACCCCGGCCGCGGGATGGCTGCGATGAGCAAGGCGCTGCGCAAGCCCGCCAAGGACCTGCGCGGCCCCCTCAAGCTCCTGTTCGCCGACAGGAAGCTCCGCACGGAGGGACAGAAGCGCGGAACGACCTACTACGCCGGCGGGGCGAAGGGAAGGCCGGCCGGCACGACGGCGAAGAAGAAGAGGGCCACGACCCGGCGGAAGAAGACCGGGAAGAAGCGCAGGACGACGAAGAGAAAGCGTTCGGCCTGACGAGCGCGTTCGGCCAGGTTTCATGAGACCGGATGCGGAGCGCACCTCACGCGCCCCGCTCCGGTAGCCGATCCGGGTCGGCCTCCCGATCGGGGCGCTCGTCGCGGGTGAGCTCCTCTCCGGGGCGCGCTCTGGATGCGCGGGAACCCCGTACTCGGCCGCCGAGACCGCCGGCGTCGTCGCGGACGCCTTCCTGGCGAAGCTCGCGTGCTAGCGCGAGGCGTCGATCCACTCCAGCGGGAAGTCGGCGGGCAAGCGGATCATCTCGAAGAGCGTCGCCACGAGCCGTCCGTCCGGCCCGGCACGGTGGGGGTTCAGGTACTCCCAGACGATCTGCTCGTTCGGGGCGACCTCGATCGCGCGGCCGTTGTCCGACTCGGTGATCAGAGTGTTCCCGTTCGGCAGGCGCTGGCACGATCCGCACGTGCGCGTGTAGAGGTTCGCATCCGCGGTCCCGTCGTAGACCCACTCGAAGTCTCCACTGACGGTGTCGAGCTCGATCACGCGGGAGCGGCCGAAGCGCGACCCACCGAGGTTGTCGAAGAGCAGGATGTTGCCGTTCTCCAGTGCAGTCGGCTGGTGCTGCCACTCCCAGCCGTTCGCCATGGCCCACACCACGCTCCGGGCTTCCATGTCGACGATCGCGACCGTGTTGGTGTGGCGGCACGAGATCAGCACGTTTCCCTCGCTCACTCCGGGTATCCGGTGCGCGAGACGCTCGTCGACGAGCTCGATCGTGTTCGTGTGGAGGACGTCCCGACTGTCCGAGGTCGTCTCGGTTAACAAGGCGAAGTCGGAGTTCTCGAAGCTCTCGAGCACGGACACGCGCTCGAGCTCCACGCCGCTCGAATCGAGAATCGAGATGAAGTCCTCGAGAACCGGTTCCTCCTCCGAGATGCGCGGGATCAGGCGCGCCGAGCGGGTCAGGACGTAGATGCGCCCGTCTTCGCGCACGAACATGTCGTGGTGCGGCTTCTCCGTGAAGGTCCACAGGAGGTTCGATCGCGCGTCGAGCTTGATCATCGCGCTGCCCTCGAAGATCGCGAGCAGGTCGCCGTTCTCGTACAGGTGCACGCGTCGCCAGTAGTCGCGCGCGAGGCGCTTGTCGCGTCCCGGTCGCGAGCCGGGAACCGCCTTCGCGAAGGAGAAACTCCACGCGTGGAGCTCGTTCCCGTCCATGTCCACGAGGAAGGCGGCCGGTGCGTGCCCCGATACGAACAGGTTCGCACCTGCGTAGGCTCGCTCGCGTACGTGAACGGTCACGTCGCTCCGATCCGTGGCCTCTCTCGTCCCGTCGGCGTAGCCGATGGCCTCGAGCTCCGCGATCTCCTCTTCGAGACGCTCCCAGCGCGCCTCGTTCCAGCGACCCGCGGGCTCCACCGTCGCGTCGCGCTCCTCGGAGCACGCCGCCGCGGCCAAGACGAGCGTAAGGGGGCCGGCGGTCCGCATGACGGCAATCTACCAGGCGCGACGGTCCGGGCCGTCACTCCGCCACGTGCAGCGGGGGAATTCGCACTCGTTCGCATGGAGGGCGCATTTCGTCGTGCCGATGATGGATGGAACGGAGGCTAGACGATGACCGACTCGAACGTGAACGAGGCCGTGAAACCGACCCAGATCCTCAGCGGTGAGCACCGGGTGATCCTGCGCGTGATCTCCTGCCTCGAACGAATCGTCGACGCCGGCGCCCGAGAGGGCAAGATCAACGGAGACGACGCCCGGAGCGCCGTCGCGTTCTTCCGGACCTTCGCCGACTCCTGCCACCACGCGAAGGAAGAGGACGCGCTCTTCCCCGCGCTCGTCGCTCGCGGAATCCCGAGAGAGAACGGGCCGATCGCCGTCATGCTGGATGAGCACGAGATCGGCCGCGCAGCCGTCCGCGCGATGGACGAGGCGATCGACGGCGCATCTGGCGGAGACGACCCGAGCCTCGTGAGGTTCGTCCACTCGGCGCGCGAGTACATCGAGCTCCTGCGTCAGCACATCGCCAAGGAGGACGAAGTCCTGTTCCCGATGGCCGAGGGCGTCCTCGACGACGCCGCGCGGAGCGAGCTGCTCGCGGCCTTCGAGCGCGCCGAGCTCGCTCACGAGGAGGGGACGCACGAGCGCATGCTCGAGCTGGCGAACGGGCTGTGCGACAAGTACGGCGTGGCAGCCGACCCCGAACACGGCACGTCGCCGTGCTGCGGACACCATCCCAAGGCGTGAAGGGCCGCGGGTCCCTCAGCCGCGCTGCAGGGCCGCGGTTCGGGCCTTCGACTCCGCCAGGCACTCGCAGACTGCGCGCACGAGCGTCCCGGGGCGATAAGGCTTCTTGAGGAAGCGCGGGGATCCGTACGAGAGGAGACGCTCTCGGGTCTCCTCCTTCGTGTATCCGCTGGTGCACAGGATCGGGACTTCGTGGCCGCGGTCGCGCAGCGCGGCGTACACCTCGGCCCCGTCCATCACGGGCATCACGATGTCGAGCAGCACGAGGTCCACGCGCCCGGCGTTCGCCTCGAATACCGCGAGGGCCTGCTCGCCGTCTCGAGCCGCCAGTACGGCGAAGCCCTCGGCCTCCAGGGACTGGGCGGCGACCTGGAGGAGCGCCGGTTCGTCCTCGACCACCAGGACCAGGGCGCCTCGGTGACGCTCCGTGTCCACGAGGGGCCCGACGTCGTCCACGCGGCGCGTCGTATCCGAGCTCGATGCCGGTAGGAGCACCTCGACGCGGGTCCCCCGTCCGACCGTCGTCTCGACCCGGATCGCACCGCGATGACTCCTGACGATCCCGAGCACTCCCGCCATTCCCAGACCGTGGCCGGTCTTCTTCGTCGTGAAGAACGGATCGAAGACCTTCTCGAGCGTCGCGTCGTCCATCCCGGATCCCTCGTCGGTGACCGCGAGCATTGCGTAGCCCCCGATCAGGTCTTCGTCCGCGAGGAAGCTCTGATAGAAGGTCCCCTCCGCGCGCTCGACAGTCCCCGTGTACACGCCGATCCGTCCCGCGCGGTCTCCCTGTGCATCCGAAGCGTTGCCGACCAGGTTGAGGAGGACCTGGCGCACCTGGGTGACGTCTCCGAGGACGACGGGGCGCGGATTCCCCAGTACGAGCTCGAGCTTCGCCTTCTTCGAGATGGCGAGCTCGAACAGCTCGCAGGTGTCCTGCACGACGCGGTTCAGGTCGAGCAGCTCCAGCGTGAAGCTGCCGCGTCCGGCGTAGGCCAGGAGCTGTCGGCACAGCTCCCCGGCCTGTTCGGCCGCGCGATCGATGTTCTCGAGGTGCGTTCGCGCGTCTTCATCGTGTGAGAGTGACTTCTGCGCCATGTTTCCGTGACCGAGGATGGCAGTCATCAGGTTGTTGAAGTCGTGCGCGATGCCACCGGCCAGGAGGCCGAGGCTTCCGAGCTTCTGCGTCTGGCGGATGCCCTCCTCCAGGTCGTGCTGGATCGTCACGTCGGTGATCGTCCCGACGAATCCCGCGCTGCGAAGGTCCCCGTCCTTCTCGGCAGCGGCCTGGCCGAGTACGTGCCTCACCGTGCCGTCAGGTCGCCGGATCCGGAACTCCGCTGCGAAGGGCGTTTCGCCTCCGACGCACTTCCGCCACGCCTCGCGGGCCACCTCGCGATCCTCGGCCTCGATCAGGTCGAACCATTCGCGACCGATGACGGCGCTCTCGGGAGTGTCGGCGATGTCGCAGAACCGCGAGCTCGCGTAGTGAACCCGACCGTTCCCGTCCGCACGGAAGATGCCCACCGGCGAGAGATCGCACAGTGCCTGGTAGCGCAGCTCGCGCTCCAGCTCCCGTCGGTGCGCGCGCCTGCGGTAGACGAACAGTGTCCAGCCGATCGCGGCGATGAACGAGAGCAGGGCGCCCCCGATAGCGAGTGCGTTGCGCTGGATGCGGCGTAGCTCGTTGTCCTTCTCGAGGGCCTCGATCTCGCGCTGCTTGAGGTCGGTCTCGAGCTTCGCACGAAACTCGGCCAGGGCCTCTTGCACGTCGAGCGATCGCATCGCGCGCTCGATCTCCGCGGCCTCGCGCAGAACGGTGAGTGCCTCGGTGGGAGAGCCTGCGGACTCGTGTGCGGCCGCCAGGGACTCGAGCACCGCGAGGCGTTGTCCTCTTAGCTCGCCCGCGCTCGCGAGCTTCAATCCCAGCGTCGCCGTCTCGAGCGCTTCGCCGTCGCGATCCTGCGCCGCGTAGACCCTCGCCATTCCGGACAAGGTCGCGACCGTCTCCGCGGCCAGCCCGAGGCGCTGCTGGATCTCGAGCGCCTGCTCCAGGTGTTCGAGCGCGGCCTCGTTCCGGCCGAGCTCGTGATAGGTGATGCCGACGGACTGGTGGGACAGCGCGACGATGCCTGGCGGACAACACGCCTCCCGCAACTCCAGCGCCTCGAGGTGTCTCGCGAGCGCCTCCTCGAGGTCTCCCGAGCGGCGATCGATGTCGGCGATGTTCGCGAGCGCTCCGGCGAGACCGGCGTCGTCGCCTACCTCGCGCAGGACCCCGGCGGCACCGTCGAAGAACTCGATCGCCTCCGTCTCGTGACCGAGGCTCACGTGCGCGACACCGATGTTGTTGAGGATGACCGCGGCTTCCAGGCGCCCGCCGTGCTCGAGCACGAGGCCGAGGGCCTCACCGTAGGCCTCGATTGCGCTCGCGAAGTCCCCCCGACGCTCGTGGACGGTTGCGAGCACGTTCAACGCCTTGGCCGCGTAGCCGGGGCGCCCGTGCTCGCGGGCGAGCGCGAGGAATTCCTCGGCCGACTCGAAGGCCCTGTCGAGCTCACCCAGGAGGTTCTTGACGATCGCGAGGTTTCCGAGGATCTGCAGGAGCCAGGGAGCGCTCTCGGCGAAGCGGGCGAGCTGCGCCGCCCGGTCGAGACTCTCGCAGGACTCCGCGTACCGCTCGAGGTCGAAGAGCCCCATACCGATGTGGAACGAGGCCTCGAGCTCAGCGCCTAGGTCCGGCGGATCGACGGCCAGCGCGAGCGCCTCCTTCGCCAGCTCGACTCGCAACTCCGCCTGGTCCTCGGGGAGCTCCCGCAGCCGTGCGAAGCGCTCGTCGAGGGAGGCGGTGCGCTCCGCGGATTCCTGTGCCGTGGCGAGTCCGGAGAGCGCCACGGCGACCGCGAGCGGGAGGAATCCGTTCACGCTGCGCCGAGGAATCGAGGTGAGGAGCCCAACGCGCGCGATCCTAGCAGTCGTCGGGGCGCCGATCAGCCCGCCCGTTTCCGAGAACTGACCGCTCCTTCGGGCTCGGTCGCAACCGACCGCGCTCAGGGTTCACGGGCGGCCTTGCCAAGCCCGCCACCGGGACCCCTACTCGGTGTACCCGAGCGCCTCGAAGTCCGCCGACGCGTCGTCCGGCCGTTCCTCCGCGCTCCCCTGCTGGTTCGGGGCAGCGGCGCGAGCACGCCGTTCGTAGAGGCGCAAGACCTCTCGCAACTCTTCGAGACGTTCGGGCTCGCTCTTTGCGAGGTCGTTCTTCTCGTCGGGATCCGAGGCGAGGTCGAAGAGCTCTTCGCGTTGCACGGGACCCCAGGGGTCGAAGGGCGTCTCGTCCTCGCGCTGCCGGTGTCCCTTCTCGCCCTGCGCGACGACCGAGCGCCGGCGCGGGCTCAACCACCTGCGCCACTGAACGTATTTCCAGTCGCCGTCGACGACACTGCGGACGACGTTGCGGTGCCCGATGAGCAGCTCGCTCACGATGGGCGCTTCGCGCTCCACGGGCGCGCCGTTCGCGTCGAGGAAGACGAAACCGTCGGTGGGCTCGCCCCGGCGCGAGAGTCCCTGGAGGCGCATGATGGTAGGCGCGACGTCCACCAGCGAGACGGGATGGGAGACGCGCGCGGGCGGCAGCTCTCCCGGCGACCAGAAGAGCAGGGGGACGTGCACGGACTCCTCGTAGAGCGTCCAGGCGTGCTCGACGAAGCCGTGGTCGAGGAACTCCTCGCCGTGATCGGAGGTCACGACCACGAGTGTGTCTTCGACGACGCCCAGCTCCTCGAGCCCATCGAAGAGCCGCCGGATCGCGGCGTCCGTATCGACGATCTCCGCGTCGTAGCGGATTTGCTGGTCCTCGTACGCCGGATCTCCGGGACCGAAGCCGCGCTCGACGTACTCGTGCACCCTGGGACGCAGCTGGACGTACAGCTCGACCGGATCGGGGTAGATCTCGTCCGCGAACCGGCGATGCAGCGACTCCGGCGGCGCGTAGGGTCCGTGCGGGTCGAGGTAGTGCACGTACATCATGAACGGCTTCCCGGCGGACTCCCGCGCGAAGCGGAGCGCCCGTTCGGAGAGCTCGTGGCTCTTGCCGCTGACTCCGTTCTCCGTGACCAGCTGATCGACATCGTCGAAGCCGCGCGTGAAGCGCTCGTTGGTCAGCATGATGGTCGTCGTGAAGAACCCCGTCCGATAGCCGGCGCGCCGGTACGTCTCGCCCAGGGTGGAGAGCTCGTTCGACGGCGCCGCCTCCCAGCCCCGGCTCCCGCTCAAGGACGGCAGCCTGCCCGTGAGCAGCGAAGAGATGGATTCGCGCGTGAACGAAGACGTCGAATAGGCGCGCTCGAACACCACGCTCTCAGCCGCCAGCTCGTCGAGGAAGGGCGACGTGTCGCGCGAGTAGCCGTGAAAGCCCAGCCGATCCGCGCGGAGCGTGTCGACCACGATCACGACGAGGTTGTCGCCGGCACAGGGAGCGGAGGCGAGGTCGTCGTCCGGGCTGCATGCCGCCAGGGCTGCCAGCGGGAGGAGTCTCGCGAGTCGCATCGTCTCCATCATCTCACAGGATCGGAGGCCCGTCCTACGAGTCGCGGCCGGAGCTCTCGAGCTCGTCTTGGAGTTTCCAGATCTCCGTCGTGTCGTCGGAGTAGAAGAGGCGCTCCGGTCCGAGCCGCTTCGCCGCCCAGCGCATGGGCGTCGGGCCCCTGTTCCGCGACCTCAGGGGCCAGTCCTGCAGGATCAGGACCTGGGCACCCTGCTCGGCCAGGACTGCGAGCGGCCCCCGACCGGCCGGGCGCTTCTTCCCCGGGTCGAACTCCCACCACCACGAGGACGGCGCGGTCCGCCAGGAGTCATGGAGGGGAAGACGCGCGGTGCCATCCTTGTTGACGGCGAGGGGCCGCAGCTGGAGCCGCCGCCCGAACAGCGGATACATGAGGGCGTGGCTCGGCGGATCGTAGGAGTCGAGGACGACCCGCGTGCCGTCCGGAAGTCCCTCGAACGCCTCCCTCCCGGGCCGGAGGGACTCCTGGTAAGCGAACAGGTTCTCGGTCGTCGCGGCCGCACGTCGAGGTGTGGAGAGCGCGATGCAAGAGAGCACGACGAAGCCGGCGAGAAGGCCGAGCACCCGTGGACATCCGATCGCCGCGGAGGCGGCACCTTCTCGCGTCCGGTGTGAGAGCACCGAGGGCAAGAGCATCAGTCCGACGAGAAACGGGAACGTGACGTAGCGAACGAGGAAGAAAGGCGGCGCATCGGGGCGGTTCACCGTCGCGGAGAAAGGCTGCATCGGGAACATCAGGACGAAGAGCAGGCCGCATCCCGCCAGCAGCCGAAGGTGCCCGCGCCGCGTCGCATCCCGGTTGCGGAACGCCGCCCATGCGCCGATCCCGAGTCCCGCCAACGCGAGCAGTCCCAGCGGCAGCGGCCATGCGAGGTACTCCTCGAAGAACCGCAGCCACATGTTCTCGTGGGCCCAGCCGCGAATCATCATCGGGGCCAGCGACGTCTCGGCCTGGGCTTCCCGGCTGAACGGGCCTTCGAAGGGACCCATCTCCGCAGGAAAGAGCGGGTTCCCCGTGAGCACCAGGTTCCGGAAGTACCAGAAGCTCCCCATGAGAACGACGCCGAGTGAGAACGCCGAAACGCGCGCGAGCACCGTGCTGCCGCCGGACCGCCGCCGTACCACCCATGCGATTCCGGCGATGATCACGTGGGGTGCCGCCGTGGGTTTCATGCCGACGGCGAGACCGCCCGCGAGACCCGACAGGAACGCGCGCGCGACCGCTCGGCCGTTCTCGCCCGGCACCCACGTGAACGCGAGCATGGCCGAGATCAGTCCGGCCATGGCGAGGTCGCCCGAGGTGAAGTAGGGCAGCCGCTCCTGGATCTCGGGCGAGAACAGGAAGCACGCCATCGCCGCCGCCGTGAAGAGCGGCATCTGGCCGAGCCGCCGCGCGTGCACCGCCCAGGCAGCGACGAGGATCCCGAGCCACACGAGCATCGCCAGGTTCGCGTGGGCGTCGATCCTGTGCGCCA
Organism: Planctomycetota bacterium; assembly: GCA_029259655.1. Lineage (GTDB taxonomy): Bacteria > Planctomycetota > UBA1135 > UBA1135 > OFTM220. The sequence continues at coordinate 19,271 of JAJDET010000072.1, read as the reverse complement.
GCATGAACCAGAGCGCCGCGAGCTCGGCGTTCATCGGGTAGTACGCCTGGTAGTTGAACGGCGCCAGGACCAGCGCTTCCGCCTGCAACCACCACGCCGGGGAGACGGCGTGGTAGGTGAGATCGTCGAAGCCGAAGACCGTCCCCGAGCCGAGGACCGTCCAGGCCGACCAGCCGCAGGCGATCCCGGCGACGGCCAGGGCGGGGAGGGGCCAGCGCGAGGCGGTCCGCGCATCTGAGGGTGTCTGGTGGGCCGCACGGTGTCGGCCGAACACCAGGGGCAGGAGAACCAGTGCACCGAGCAGACCCGTCACCGGGAGCACGGTGAGGGCGCCCACGAGGCCGACGAGCATGAGGATCCCCTGCGTCAGCGAAGCGAACAGGACGAACGCCGACAGGACGCGTTCGGTACCCCCGGCGTCCGGCAGGAGGCGCCTCGACCAGCGCGTGGCGAGCCACGCAGCGGCGCCCGTGTTCACGACGAAGAGAAACCCTGCCGCCATCCGCCCAGACTAGTGAACGGCGACGGTGCGGACTCCACGGTTCCCCCCATTTAACCCCCTCGAGCTCAACCAGCGCACCGGCCGTCAGAGTTTGATGACGGTGGGCGGTGTCGAGAAGAGACCGGCCACCGACCTGGGCGTGAGCAGGAACGCGTGCAAGTTCTGGCCGCCCGGCGGGTAGCCGTACCCGACGATGTGTCCCGCGTCGCTGACGTCCTCCGCCGACACGAGGGTCCAGCCGTGGTTCGTGGGAACGACGAGGTCGTTGAGGTCGTGTGCCGTCCCCGCACGCCACAGGATCGCGTGCCAGTTGATGTCCGCCGTGTTCCCCGACCCCACGATGACGCCGGCGTTGTTGATGGCGTTGGCGACGGCGAGGTTGTAGTTCGGGAGCATTCCCAGATCGAACTTCCTGCCACCGCTCCACAGGAAGGCGTGCTGCTCGAAGTTCGACTTGTGCTCCATGTAGCCGACGACCTCGTTCCTGTCGTTGACGTCCCTGGCCGAGCTGGCGCCCGTGGGGCCGTCGAACGTGCCGAGGTCGATCATCGACGCGCCGTCCCAGACGAAGGCGCGGGTCCAGAAGTTGAACCCGTCGAACGTCGTGGCCTCACCCACGACCCAGCCGTGCTCGTTGATCGCGAAGGCCTCGCTGGTCCCACCGGGCATGAGGCTCCCCAGGTCCAGGATGGTTCCGCCGTTCCACACGGCGGCCGTCACGGGCAACCACGGAGCGAAGAGTGCTCGGCCGACGACGTTTCCGCTGTCGTCGATGTCGTTACCGCGTGCCGTGTCCTGCGGCCACGCAGGGACGTTGAGCCCCGTCATTCCTCCGGCCTGGGCGAGGAAACCGTATTCCACGCTGTGGAGCCCGTTGTAAAGGGTGTCCGAGGCGCCGACGACACTCCCGCTCCGGTTGATCGCGCGCGCCGTGGCCTTGATTCCGCCGGAGAGAGCTCCGAGATCCGTCACCACACCACTGCCCCAGGCCGTGGCGCCGTCCCAGCGAAACGCGTGACGCGTGTTCGTCGTGACGTCGTAGGCATCGCCGACCACCGTGCCGAAGTCGTTCACGCCGTAGGCCCAGCTCTGCTGGAATCCGGGAGGCGCCCCCAGGTCGGTGACCCTGTAGTCGTGGAGCAGTGCCGCCGGGTGGATCTGGGCCAGGGCCGCCGATGCGGTGGGAAGGGAGAGTAGAGCCGCGCAGACGATTGCTTTGGTGTCCAAGGCCATGACGAGCCTCCGTGTCGTAGGATGATCGGATCGAAGCCTTTGGTCGGCTTCCGCAGGGTCAGGCGGTGGGGGCGCGGGGGCGGGATCAACGAACCCGGCTTTTCTCGGGCGCCGACTTCGCGGAGTCACGGGAACGGTCGAGGGAGGCAAGGGGCCTTCGGGTGGACGAGCCTGCGAGCGAGCTCACGGGGATCCTGGAGGAGGTCGGCCGCGGCAGCGACGGCGCGCGGGAGCGGCTCCTGGAGCTGGTCTACGCGGAGCTGCACCGGCTGGCTGCGGCCCAGATGCGAGGCGAGCGCGTCGACCACACGCTCCAGCCCACTGCCCTGGTCCACGAGGCCTACGTGCGGTTGCTCGGCGGCGCCGCAGCAGCCGAGGGTGAAGGTGTTCACTGGGAGAACCGGCGTCACTTCTACGCGACGGCCGCGGAGGTCATGCGCCGGTTGCTCGTCGACCATGCCCGGGAGAAGGCCGCGCTGCGGCGGGGGGGAGATCGCGACCGCGTTCCACTGCTGGAGAGCGATGAGCCGGAGAGCCGGGACCCCGCCGAGATCCTCCGGGTCGACGAGGCGCTGGCCAGGCTCGGGAACAGCGACCCCGAGGCGAGCCGGCTCGTGGAGCTGCGCTTCTTCGCCGGAATGAAGCTCGAGGAGATCGCGAAGATCACCGGGGCGTCGGTTCCGACGCTCAAGCGGCGCTGGCGCTATGCGAAGGCCTGGCTCTACCGAGAAATCCGGGAGCGCTGATCTCCCGGGACACCCGATGACGCACACACCGGGTGAAGGTCCCATGGAAGCCGAGAGAGCCCGACGCGTCGAAGAGCTCTTCGCCGCCGCCGCCGAGAAGGAGGCGTCCGGGAGGGCGGCCTTCCTCGACGTGGCCTGCGCCGGCGACGCCTCCCTGCGCGCCGAAGTGGAGTCTCTGCTTCGCGCTGACGAGGACTCGAGCGGGTTCCTGTCGTCACCCGCGTACGAGTCGAGCTCCCTGTTCCCGAGCGGCCTCGGCCTGCCGGGTCCCCAGCCGGCCGAGGGCTCGCGGCTGGGCGCCTATCGGATCGTCCGCCCGATCGCGGCGGGCGGGATGGGGACGGTCTACGAGGCGATCCAGGAGAGCCCCCACCGTTCGGTGGCGCTCAAGGTGATGCGCACCGGGCTCGCGTCCGCCTCCGCGTTGCGTCGCTTCCGGTACGAGTCGGAGCTGCTCGGCCGGCTCGCGCATCCCGGCATCGCGCGCGTGTACGAGGCGGGGGTGTGGGAGGAGGGCGCCACACCGTTCCCCTACTTCGCGATGGAGCTCGTCCGCGACCCGAAGCCGATCACCACGTACGTTCGCGATCGTGGCCTGGATCGGCGCGCTCGGCTCGAGCTCTTCGCGGATGTGTGCGACGCCGTGCAGCACGGCCACCAGCGCGGCGTCATCCACCGGGACCTGAAGCCCGCCAACATCCTCGTGGACCCGAAGGGGGCGCCGAAGGTGATCGACTTCGGAGTCGCCCGCGCGAGCGACACCGACGTGGCGGTCAGTGCGGCGAACACTCGTACGGGGCAGCTCGTGGGCACGCTGCAGTACATGAGCCCGGAGCAGTGCGGCGCCGATCTCGACGAGGTGGACACGCGCAGCGACGTGTACGCACTGGGGCTGGTCCTCTACGAGCTCCTGTGCGAGAGGCGTCCGTACGAGCTGTCCGGCGTGTCGATCGCAGCCGCTGCGGAGATCATCCGGGAGCGGCCGCCCGTTCGCCCGTCCGCGATCGATCGCAGTTTGCGCGGCGACCTCGAGACGATCGTCCTGCAGGCACTCGACAAGGACCGCGAGCGGCGCTTCGCGTCGGCCGCCGAGCTCGCGCAGGACGTTCGTCGCTTTCTCGTGAGTCGGCCGATCCAGGCGCGCGCCGACAGCGCGTGGTACGTGCTGGCGAAGGCACTGCGCCGCCACAGGTGGCCGGTGTCCGGTGCCTTGGCCTTCCTGGTGGTGCTCGCCGTCGCACTCGTGGTCTCCCTGAGCTACTGGCGCGAGGCGGTCGCCCAGGGAAACCTCGCGCGCGATCGACTCGCACAAGCCGAGGCCAACCGGGAGTTCGCGCAGCAGCGAGCCGACGTGGCCTTTCGAACGCTGGACTTCCTCGACGAGATTCTCGGAGGAGCCCATCCGAACGAGGCTCAGGGTCGCGACACCGAGCTCCTGCGCCAGATTCTCCAACGAGCCGCCGACCGAAGCGAAACGGAGCTGGCCGACGCCCCCGAGGTTCGGGCCTGGGTCGAGCGAACGGTCGGAGGAACCTACCTCGGCCTGGGAATGTACGGGGAGGCGGAGGAGTGCCTCGTGCGAGCGGTCGACCTCCTTCGCCGGTCGGAAGGCGAGTCGGATCCGGCAACGATCGACGCCATGGTCAAGCTGAGCCGGGTGTACTTCATGCGAAACCGGCTGTCGGAGGGAGAGCAGATCCTGAAGGACGTCCTCGGCATGATTCGCCGCGACGGGGCGAAATGGGCTGGGTTCCGCAGTGCGGCGTTCGACGAGATGAGCATGCAAGTCAATCTCGCAGGCATGGTCGCCGAGCAGGGGCGCATGGAGGAGGCGGCGACTCTACTTCGCGACGTCGTCGAGCGTGCAGATCCGGAAACCGAGCTCTCCATCGTCGCCTCGGGCAGTCTCGCGAACATCCACCTCGATCGCGAGGAGTGGACCGAGGCGGAAGAGCTCTTGCGCGCAGCGCTGGAGAGGAGCGAGCTCTTCATCGGCGATCGTGGACCGGTCACGATCCAGCTGACGGATTCGCTGGTGAAGGCCTTGCGCGGGAAGGGCGAGCCCTCCGAGGCCGAGCCGATCGCGCGCCGGAACGTCGAGATGCACCGCAGGGTGTTCGGTGCGGAGGACTTCGAGACCCTGATAGCCGAGGACACGCTCGCAAGCGTCCTCGAAGCGCAGGCGAAGTGGTCCGAGGCGGAGCCCTTCCGCAGGCGCTGCGCCGAGCTCGGTCGCGTGGTCATCCCCGAGGGCAACCGCGCCTTCGGACTCTACTTGCAGCGGTACGGCCGCAATCTCACGCAGCTCGGACGCTACGCCGAGGCGCAGGACCATCTGTTCGAGGCGCGCGACGTGCTCGAGCGAACTCTCGGCCCGCACGACGAAGCCGTCGCAGTCACGCTCGACAACCTGATCGAGCTCTACGACGCCTGGGGCAAGCCCGACCGCGCGCGGGAGATCCGGGCGAGTCGTTAGCTCTCCCCGGACCCAGGCCGCGACCGTCGTCCTCCTGAACGCGTTGGATCTCGAGCTCGGGTACTGAGCTCACTCGTCGCAACCGAAGGCGACTTCGCGCTCCTCGCGCCGATCGGCTACTTCACGAGCGGAACCAACAGCACTTCGAGCTCGCACTCGTCGGGAATCCCGTTCGCACGGAGGACCGTGATACCGCCGCCTCCTCTGAAGATCCTGGCCAGCCGGTCCATGGACGTGCCCGACGCGATGTCGCACGAGTCCGGCACGCCGTTCTCGTTGCAGTCCGCGACGAGTCCCTGGACGATCGCGCAGTCGTCGGGGATGCCGTCGCCGTCGCAGTCGAGCTCGAGCGGATCGGGCTGGCCGTTCGAGTTGCAGTCCTCGAAGAGGTTGGTCGAGAACTCCGTCGTGTGGTCGACGTTGGCCCAGGCGAATCCCGTCATCGAGATCGGGTTCCAGAACACGCCGTGGTCTCCCAGGTCGCCGCTGGGCAGGGGAGGCATGGTCCCCGTCACCGGGAAGAAGTCCCCTGCGGGGCCCGGGAATCCCGGGCTGTTCACCGTGTTGCCGGCGACCGCGAGCACCCAGTCGGCAAGGAGCGAGTCGTAGTACTCCAGCACGACGCCCAGAGGGTCGGCGCCCGCCAGATCTGCGGAGGAGAACGGGATCGAGAGCGTCAGGAAGAAGTCGCCGTCCGCGAGCGAGGTCTCGACGATAACCGTGGTTCCCGGCGTGCTGAAGCCTCCCGACTCGGGATGGAGGTCTTGCTGGGATTCACTGACGGAGACCGTCTCGTCGTCGAGAATCGACATGTTGCTGATCGTGACAGCCACGTCGACGGTCGGGTCCCCGCTCGTTCCGTCGGGCTCGAGGACGATCGTCTCGAAGCTGTCGAGGTCGGTGTCGATGACCGTGACCGGGAACTCGTGCGCTCCCATGTCCACGACCGAGCTGGTGTCCCCGTCGCCGTCCAGGTCGCGCGGGCCGCCCGCCAGGTCGATCGGCAGCGGCTCGAAGATGTCGAGGTCTCCGTCGAGATCCTCCGCGTCCGCGGGCAGCGCCGTGTCGTCTCCCATGTCGATGCAGGGTGAGCCCGAGGCGATGCGCAAATTGTCGTCTTGCGTTCCCGCGAGCAGGTCGGGACCCAGGGGACCCAGGAAGAGGGGATCGTCTCCGATGTTGGTGATTCCTCGCAACCCGCCCGAATCCGGACAGGTCGGCTGATCCGCGCTGAGGAACAGGTTCCACAGCGCACCGGTGCCGGCGTCGTCCAGGACCGCTCCGACGGCGACGTCGATCACCCCATCGGCGTCCAGGTCGCCGATCGCCGCCGCGCTTTTCCCGAAGCGGTCGCCCGATGCCAGGTCGCCCGTCAGGCACCCTTCGACGGAGTCGATCCTCTGCTCGTCTCGGACCGTCCCGTCGGCTCTGAGGAAGAGGATCCAGACGGTGTCCGAGGACGACGCTCCCACGAGCACGTCGGGGATCGTGTCGCCGTCGAGGTCTCCGAGCGGCGCGAGCGAATTCCCGAAGCCGTCTCCGTCGATCAGGACACCCCCGAACTCCCCGGTCGTCCCGCTGATCTTCCGCTCGTTCGCCACGGTCCCGTCCGTGTTGAGCGACAGGAGCCAGATCGCCCCGCGGTCCGTACCTCCGTCGTCGTCCAGGGGAGCACCCACGGCGAGCTCCGGCAGCCCGTCCGACTCCAGATCGCCGATCAGGGCGACGGAGTTCCCGAACCGGTCGCCCGTGCTCAGGCTTCCCATGAAGTTGCCCTGGGTCGCGCTGATCCTCTGCTGTTCCGTGACGCTCCCGCCGGAGTCGAGGCGAAGGATCCACACCTTGTTCTCCTCGCCGACCTCCACGCCCATCCCCAGATCGTTGTACTTGGAGGGCGAGCCGACGGCGAGGTCCTCGAAACCGTCGCTGTCGATGTCGCCGATCCAGGCCAGGGAGACGGCGCCCAGTTGACTCCCGTCGGGCTCGGGGACGAAGCCTCCGACCGAGTGGCTGATCTTCGACTGCGAGGTGACGGTTCCGCTGGAGGAAAGGTCCAGGAGCCAGATGGCCCCATGATCCGTGTCGTCCGCGAGCGCACCGACGGCGAGATCGGCGATTCCGTTGGAGCTCGCAGGGGCCGCTAGCGATCCGCCGAAGAGATCGAGGGGCCCGCTGAACCCGCCCACGACGTCGTTGATCTTCTGCTCGCCCTGAACGGTCCCGTCCGTGTCCAGGAACAGGATCCATACGGCGCCGAGGCCCGTGCTGCTGTTGTCCAGGGTCGCTCCGACCGCGATGTCGAGCACGGTATCGCCGTCCAGGTCGCCGAGCGGGGCGATGCTCCCTCCGAAACGACCGGCCGGGTCGAGCGGGCCCACGAAACTGCCCGCGGAACCGCTCACCTTCTGCTGGTCCTGCAACTTTCCGGGATGCACCAGGGCCTGGAACCGATCGATGCAGCTGAAGGTGACGTCGATCAGTCCGTCGCCGCCGAGCTGGGCGAGCTCCTCGACGCCGCTGGCATCTCGATTGCCCCACAGGATGCAGTTCGTCAGGGTCACATCCCCGCCCGTGATGGCGCTCCGGACTCCGCCGACCTCGGTGTCGCCGACGTTCTCGCTGAGCGTGCAGTTCGTCAGGGTCGCCAGGACGTCGAATACCGCCCCGCCTCCTCGCCCGGACGTGGCGTCCATCGGATCCTCGACGGCGCGGTTGCCGCTGAGGACGCAGTTCGAGAGGGAGATCGAGATCGTGTCGAAGGCCGTGTCGAACCCGAAGATTCCGCCGCCGTTCTCGGCCTGATTTCCCAGGAGACGGCATCCGATCAGTGTCGTGACGCCGTTGGTGAAGAGCGCGCCCCCTCCGGTCGAGGCGGAGTTGCCGACGAGCTCGCAGTCGATCAAGGTCGGGTTGGATCCGATGTCGGCCAGGACGTTCCACGCCGCCACGCCGCCGCCGCCCGCGCCCGCCGTGTTCCCGACGAAGGCGCATCTCGTCGCGTGGAGCGTGCTCCCGCCCACGATTCTCGCGCCGCCGCCCTGCGCCGTTGCCGTGTTGCCCTCGAACCTGCAGTCGATCAGGGTCACGGGACTCGTCCCCGAGGAGGACAGCCCACCTCCGTTGTCGCCGCTATCGTTGTCGATGAACAGACAGTCGATGAACGTCGTCGTGCTGCCGTTGTCGTTGCGAACCCCGCCGCCCGCACCGCCCGTCGCCCGGTTCTCGCGGAAGGTGCAGTCGGTCAGCGTGGGACTGCCCCCCGCACCGAAGGGAAAGCCCGACTTGATGTTTGCCATGCCCCCACCGCTCGCAGCCGAGTTGAGGAGGAAGGTGCAGTTCCGGACCGTGGGACCAACCGGGGAGCCTCCTTCGTTGAGCATCCCTCCACCGGTCGCGAAGCCGCCATCCCCATTGCCGGCTGTGATGGTGAATCCGTCGATGACCGCGGTCGAGTCCGTGCCGTCGGGACCGCCCGTCACGCTGTAGCTGTTCTCGCCGTTGTTCAAGAACCCGGGCAGGTCATTCCCGTTCAGGTCTCCACTGAGGATCGTCTGGTCGAAGAGCTCCGCGCGCTGCGCCAGGAGGAGCTCCGTCCCGTCGAACCCTCCATGGATCGCAACCCCGTTGATCAGGTCGAAGGACAGGTTCCGATCCCCGGCCGGTGGGGCAGGTCGGTACGTGCCCACGGCGACCCACACCTCGTCGCCGCTGACGGCCGCCGCCAGTGCATCCTGCAAGTCGGTGTAGGCGTTCGCCCAGTTCGATCCGTCGTCGGCGCCCGCGGCGTCGGCGTCCACGTGGTGGACACTCTGTGCCGCGAGGCTCGTCGCGAACGAGGACAGGAGCGAGACCGCTGCGATTGCGCGAGCAAGCGAGACTAGCGAGGCCGCCATGGTCGAATCCCTCCTCAATGGATCCGAGTGCGGTTCTGCGTGAACCGCAGAAGTGCGAGTCCGCATTCTGGAAGAGGCTCACGAGTTCCACAATCCTCGCCGCCTCGCCGTTCCCACCTGCGGTATCGACGGCAGCGTTCGCGGGGGACGAGAGCGGGTCCTTGGACGCTCGAGTCCGTAGTTGCACGTAGCGGAGGTCCGCGTACGTCCTGCGTGTCGATCGGTGCTGACCGCGTCCGACGTGACGGACGCTCACTCGTCGTAGCCGAAGTACCCGAGCGCCTCCATCTCCGCATCGACGTCGGCGTCGGGCTCCGCGACCCCCGCGGTCCACGCGTCGCGCGTCGCCGCCTCGAACCACTCCTGGAATCGAGCCTCCATCCGGCGCGCGATCTCGGGCTCCTCGCGCGAGAGGTCGCGCAGCTCGCCCGGGTCGGCGTCGAGGTCGAAGAGCTGCGCATGGCCGCTGTCGACGTCGAGCACCCACTTCCAGCGCCCGACACGCAGCGCGTGGTGCGGCGCGGGTGCGCCCTTGCGGTAGCCCGCCGTCAGGAAGATGGGGCGGTCCGCGTCGAGCCGACCGCCCGCCAGCGCCGGGACGAGGGAGCGTCCGCTGATCGGGTTCCCCGGCGCGGGGAGATCGAAGAGCTCGACCAGGGTCGGCACGACGTCCAGCGTGCTGACCGACTCGGCGATCACGCGACCGTCACTCCACGGCGCGCCCGGCGCGGACAGGACGAGGGGCACGCGGACCATCTCGTCGAAGACGCGCCGTGTGTGGCCCATCTCGCCGTGCTGCAAGAAGGCCTCGCCGTGGTCCGATGTGAACACGACGAGGAGCTCCCCGTCCCGCTCTGCCTTCCGGACGCGCGACAGGAGGTGTCCGACCTGCTCGTCGACATAGGTCAGGAGCTCGTCGTACAGCGCACGCGTGTGCGCGAGGTCGGGGTCGTCGGGCCCGTCCGAGGACTCGGACACGGCGAGGTTCGAGACGATCGAGCCGTCGGCCTCTCCCGCGTATCCGGGGTCGTAGCGCCGGCGGTACCGCCGGGGCGGCTCGTAGGGCGCGTGGGGCGGGAACAGGTGCAGGTAGACGAAGCGCGGTCGTTCGGACGGGGTCGCGAAGAGGTCGGCGCAGCCCGCGAGCGCCTCGCGCGTGCCCGTCTCCCCGCGGCTGATGCGGACGTAGTCGTCGAAGCCCCGCGCGAGCCCGGCCCGCCGCGTGAGCACGCCGTTCTGGTAGAGCGCCCGGGTCTCGTACCCGGCTTCGCGGAAGAGCTCGGCCAGCGTCGTGGGCGCATCGGCGAGGCTCTCGCCGTGGCGCAGGAGGCCGTGGCGCTCCTGCTCGAGCGAGGTGAAGAGCGACGCGACGGACGGGAGCGTCCAGGCCGTCTGCGAGTAGGCCGAAGCGAAGCGCACGCCCTGGGTCGCCAGCTCGTCGATCGAGGGGCTCGTCGGCCGAGTCGCGCCGTAGCAACCGAGGTGAGCCGAGTGCAGCGCGTCGCAGACGAGCAGCAGGACGTCGCGACCGCGCAGCGAGCCCCGCAGGGAGCTCGCGGGTGTCTCGACCGTCGACGTGTCGTCCCGAGCACAGGCCGTGCCGACGACGAAGAGGAACCCGAGCAGGGCTCCCGTGCTCCAGCCAGTTCGTGTTCGCGATCCCATGGGTCCGATCGCCGCCAGTCTAGGCTCGCGTTCGTTCTGGTGCCCGTGCTCGTGTCCTCGCCCGGGAGGGCGCTGCCCCGCAGGAGGTCGCGATCCAGGGGCGGACCCGGCGCGGGCGCTCGGCTACCTCGGCGACGAGTGAGAAAGATCGCGATCCTTCACACTGTCCATGAACTTCGCCGCGACCGTTGAGCTATCCTGTTCCGCGACGGGTCGGGGACCTCAACCCATCAGCGAAGGCACGTCATGGGCGGCCCCGTATGGGGCCGTTTCCATTTCCGGCCGCACGGCCTGCAAGGAGGAGCACGGCTCCCCCCGAAAGGACGATCCAGGCCAGCCACCCGCTCGCCCACTCGTGGGTGCGGAGCAGGGTGATGGTGCTCGAGGCGAGGAGGCACAGGGCGAGGAGGCGCACCGCGCGCGCCTTCGCTCTCCCCGCGATCCGACTCGCGAGGAACGCCCCGATGGCGCCAGTCAGCGCCACGGCCGCGACTCCTCCGAGGAAGCCGAGCACGCTGGGGGCATCGTGCGTGTCGATACCCGTGATGTGCGAGAAGTGCCCGATCCCGAGCAGGAAGACCACGAACCCGAGAATGCCTCCGAGGACCTGGCGCGCGTCCGATCTGGGGTCGAATTCGTCGCCACGCCGCGGCATCAGATCCTCGTCACCGCCCCGCACAAGCAGCCCAAGAACAGCCAGTTGAACAGCAGGAAGCAGGTCACCACCCGCAGGACAACGCTGCGCTTGAACCGGAAGGCAGCGACGAGCAGCGAGCACAGGAGAATCGCCAGGAAACTAGCGATCCAAGTAGTCCCAGTATCCAGGGCAAGTCCCCCGACCTGGAGGGGCGCGAGGAGACCGAGCGCGCTCGACGACGCGAAGAGAGCACGCTCGTCGTAGGGCCCCGGACAGGAGGGAAACGCCCCACGGAACTCGAAGGCGAACCAGAAGAAGCAGCAGAGCCCGAAGAACGCTCCGAGAAGCCTGGCGAAGTCCCCCAGCGCGTCCTCGAACGCTTCGTCTTGCTCGTCCACGGAGCTCACCCCCCAAGGGTACGCTGCATCCGCGAGGGTGGGGGAGGGCGAGCCGCTCCGGGAGAGCGGCTCGCCGACTCCCGCGTCAGACGGTGGTTGCCACAGCGTCCACCTTCGGAAAGTCGATCTCGGTCCCCGCGACGCCGTTGAAGTAGTTCGTGAAGACGTTCAGCGCGATGCTCGTGACGATCTCGGCGACTTCGCCGTCCGTGAAGCCGGCGGCGCGGACCGCCTCGAGCTCCTCGTCGGCGACGTGTCCGGCCGTCGCGAGGACCGACTGGACGAAGGACAGGACGACGGCCGTCCTGGGATCCGATGACTGGCCGGAGAGGTTCCGGGTCAGCTCGTCGGCGTCGACCTTCAGGCTCTTGCCGACCGCGGTGTGCGCAGAGGCGCAATAGCTGCAGCCGTTGACGCCGGCCGTCGCGAGCGCGATCTGCTCGCGGAGCTTCGTGGAGAGCGTGCCTCCGCCGACGGCACCGCTGAGCGCCAGATAGGCCTCGAGTGCGGCGGGAGAATTGCCGAGCCCCTTGAGGAGGTTCGGGACCCTGCCCATCTTCTTCTCCACCGCGGCGAAGAGCTCGCGGGACTTGGGATCGGCCTGGTTCGGTTCGAGTGCTTGAATGCGTGCCATGGTCGTGTCTCCTCGGACGTCCTTCGTCCGGATGGGGTCGATGTGGCGGAGGGGAGGAGTCCCCGTTCGCTTGTCCCCCTTGGACGCGGTGCCGCGGCGTTCCTTACCTCAGGACTCGTCGCCGCCCTGGAGACGGAGGTCGACCAGAGCGTCGAACTCCTCGCGGCACTCGCCGCAGACCTCGAGGTGCTGCGAGATGAGCCCGAGCTCGGGCGGAACCTCCTGGCCGGGCTCCAGCGCGTCGAGGACGGGACAGACCCGCGCGAGGAACTCCTCGCAGTCGATCTCCCGCGCCTCGGTGGCCGCGACGATCTTCAGGAGCTCGTCGAGTTGTGCACGGGTCGGCTTCATGCTCGTTCCGACGCAGGCAGGAGCTCCTGCCTTACGTCCTCCTCGGTGTAACCGGCCTCCTCGAGCGCCCGCTTCAGCTTCCTGCGGGCGTCGTGGTGGAGCTTGTGGAACGCGTTCGGGTTCGTCCCGAGGCGCTCCACCAGGAGTCCCGAGGGAACTCCGGAGAGCTCGCCCAGGATAACCGTGCGCTGGCGTTCCGTGAGCGAGTCCCCGATGGCGCGGTGCAGTGCGTCGAGGAGCGGCCTCCGGTCGAGCGCCAGGCCGGGGTCGTTCTCGCTCTTCGCCGCGGCCGGCTCGACGGTCTCGAGCGCCGGCTCGTCGAGGGACGTGCTCGCGAAGCGCCGGCGCCGCAAGGAGCTCAGCGCGACGCGCACGGCGACCGCGGTCGCCCAGGTGGTGAAGCGACTGTCGCCGCGGAACTTGTCGAGGCTCGCGAGGATGCGCACCAGCGCGTCCTGGGTGAAGTCGTCGAGGTCCGAGTCGTTCACACCGCCCCGCGTGCGCATCGTCTTCGCGAGAGCGCCCCGCAGGTAGGCTCCGAGCTCGGCCAGCGCGGGCTCCTGCTCGACCGGGTCCCGCAGCGCGGCGAGCCACTCGGCGTTGGTCCGCCCGGTTCGGGTCCGGGTCTCGTGCGGTCTCGTCTCCGTGGTCATCGGCGTCTCCCGTTCGGAGTGGCACCCAGGCAAGATCGGTGCCGGGGAGACGGCGTGGGGCGTATCCGGTTGGAGAGAAGGAGTTTGTGGCGGATGGGTGGGAGATGGATGTGTGCTGAGATCTCGGGACTCACGAGATCTCGGTGGGAAATCGACGAGAGCTCGGGGGCGCGAACGGTCGGCTCTCAGAAGTCCCAGGAGAAGCCCAGGCGCAGGTAGTTCTCCTCGTCCAGGCCCTCGGGGTGATCCCAGGGCAGGCTGGCGCGCTCGTACGCGAGGGATGCGAGCAGCGGTCCGTACTGACCGGCGACCCCGAACGACCCGCGCAACACGTGGTCGTCGTGGTCGACGCTGTGACTGTCGGTGAACGTGTTGCCGTCGAGATAGACGGCGTTCACGAGCCCGGTCGCCGCGAAGCCGGCGAAAGCGTAGATCGAGCGCTTCTCCGCCGAGCGGTCCCACGAGCGCAGGCCCAGCGAGTCCTCCGCCAGGAAGTGCGACTGCATGTGGAAGTTCCGGGGCACGCGGTAGCCGAGACGCACGGTCGACGCGAGCGTCGCCTGCGTCTGCAGGTTGCCGGCGGAGAGCGAGAGCGCGCCGAGCACGTCGCCTCCGAACCCGTCCAGTCGCCCGCCCCGATAGAGCCTCCGGCGGTGCTCGAGCCCGACGTTCACCAGCGGCTCGTTCTCGAGCTGGTTGTCCCAGCCCTTGGGATCCCGCGACCCGATCAGCTCGTGGATGCCGGACTGGATCTCCTCGCCCAGCGCCGCGGGTCCGACGACTCCCAGCGAGAGGGTGAGCGCGTTGAGCGCGTCCGGTCCCTGGCTACCCACGGTCGCCGTTCCGTAGAGGAGGGCGGAGTACGGCAGGTCGCCCGCGATGACCTCGCTCGCGTCGAGGTCGGTCGGCGTGAAGATGCGGTGGGAGACGGAATAGATGACGAAACGCTGGTCCTGGGCCTCGAAAGGCCACAGCTCGTCGAGCGCCTCGGCGGCCTCCGCCGGCAGCGGTGCCTCCGAGAACGAGGACCGCGGTCGACTGACGAACGAGAACGAGAGGCCGGACGTGTACTGATCGTCGGAGTGGTCCAGCGAATCGTTGTCCACGCTGCGCAGGACGCTCCCCGCGTGAAATCCGTCCCCGGTCGTCGCGCACGCGCCGACGAGCAAGAGGAGCGGGATCCAGATCGTGGCGAGCGTGTTCATCGCTTCCCCCCCGGGGGTGTCGATGAGACGCGTGTGCCGGGCGAGCCTTACGTCGCCGACACGGCGTGCCCGAGAACGCGACGAGGCCGAGCGATGCGCGGGGCATCGCTCGGCCTCGTGTCAAGAAAGGAGCGCGTGTGCGCGCGCTACGCTCCGTGCACGTCGAGCCAGGCCTCGAGCTGCGCCCTGGGCTGGGCGCCGGTGAGCTCGGCGATAACCTCGCCGTCACGGAAGAGCTTCAGCGCGGGAATGGAGCGAACGTCGAAGCGCTGGGCGAGCTCCGGCGACTCGTCGACGTTCACGAAGGCGGCCTGGAAGGCGTCCGGACCGCGTTCTTCGGCGACGGCCTCGACGATCGGCTTGAAGGCGACGCAGGGGCCGCACCAGGGGGCCCAGAACTCGACCAGGACGGTGCCCGTCCGCTGGAGGACGTCGCGCTCGAAGGTCGAGGCGTCGGGTTCGAGGAAAGTGGATGAGCTCATGGCGGGATCTCCTTTGGGTCAGGTGTCGCCCCGTCCGACGCCGACGGGCGGTCGGCCTTACCCCCGGCGCAGTTTCTCGTGCGGGCGAGGTAAGGAACCGCGCGGGCGCGCCACGAAGGGCCGTGCACGAGAGCACGCATCCCCACGACCCGAACACGGAGACCGAAGTAATGACCAAGCTCAGCCTGCTCGTCGCCGCCGCCATCACTGGCATTGCCCTGATCGTTCCCTCGAAGGCGAACACCGCCCCGACGTCGGGCTCCGGCGAGAGCCGGGCCTACCTCCACAGCTACAACCTCCCGAGCAGCGGGCTGGCCCTCGAGGGCTACTGCCCGGTGGCTTACTTCGCGGTGAACAAGGCCGTGCGCGGGAAGCCGGAGTTCGCCTCGACCCACGACGACGTCACGTATCACTTCGTTTCGGCCGACGCCAAGGAAGCCTTCGACGCGAACCCGGAGAAGTTCGTCCCGGCCTTCGGCGGCTGGTGCGCCTTCGGGATGGCGATCTCCGACAAGTTCCCCGTCGACCCGACCGTCTTCAAGATCGTGAACGGGCGGCTCTTCGTCTTCCTGAAGAACAAGGACGTGAACGCGCTGGAGCTCTGGAACCAGGGCAACGAGCGCGAGTACCTGAAGAAAGCCGAAGCCCACTGGGCCAAGGTGCAGGGCTAGATCCCACTACCCACCTCCTGACGACCCGGGGCGAGCGCGAGCTCGGACCGGGTCATTTCGCGTTCGGCGAGATTCTCCGAGCGCGCGGGTAAGGACGCGGCGCGCGCGGCAACCAACCGACGAGCGCGCCGGCGAGGCGCGACCGGAAACCGAACCCCTCACCCAGGAGATCGAGCGATGTCTCACCAACTCGAAGGAAAAGTGGCCGTGATCACCGGAGGCAGCTCCGGCATCGGTCGGGCTACAGCACTGGCCTTCGCCCGCGAGGGCGCCCGGGTCGCGATCGGAGCGCGGCGCGAAGCCGAAGGCGAGGCCGTCGTCCGCGAGATCCGCGACGCCGGCGGCGACGCGATCTTCGTCAAGACCGACGTCGCCGACCCTGCGCAGACCGAGGCGCTCGTCCGCGCCGCGGTCGACACGTTCGGCCGGCTCGACATCGCGTTCAACAACGCGGGGACCGAGGGCGAGCGGCTCGCGCCGATCGTCGAGGACACCGAGGAGAACGTCCGGCGCATCTTCGACGTCAACGTGATCGGTGTCTGGAACGCGATGCGCGCGGAGATCCCGCACCTCGTCGAGCAGGGCGGCGCGATCATCAACAACTCGTCGGTCGCGGGCCGGCGCGGCTTCGCCGCCTTCTCGGCCTACGCCGCGTCGAAGTACGCCGTCGAGGGCCTCTCGCGCTCGGCGGGCCAGGAGCTCGCGGGGTCGAAGGTGCGCGTCAACACCGTCGCGCCGGGTCCGATCGACACGGACCTCCTCGACCGCGCCACCGGCGGCGATCCGTCCGGGTTCGTCGACCTCGTACCGCTCGGCCGGGCCGGGCGCCCGGAAGAAGTCGCGGCGGCCGTGGTGTTCCTCGCCTCGGACGCGGCGAGCTACGTGACGGGCCAGTCGATCTCGGTCGACGGCGGAATGCTCACCTGAGTCATCCAACGAGGAACGAGAAGAGCCATGATCACGATGAACGAGAAGACCACGGCGCGCGATGCGATCGTGCGCGTCCTCGAGCGCTACCTCGACGGCGCCCGATCCGGGCGCGGCGACGACATGAGGCCCGCGTTCCACGACGACGCGACGATGTTCGGCTACGTCGGTCCCGATCTGTTCGCCGGTCCCATCGAGTTGCTCTACGCCTGGAACGACGACAACGGGCCCGCGACCGGGCTTCGCGTCCGGATCGCCGGCATCGACGTCGTGGGCACCGTCGCGACCGCGCGGCTCGAGCTCGACGACTGGACCGGCAACCGCTTCACCGACCTGTTCACGCTGCTCGAGGTCGACGGCGACTGGAAGATCGTGAACAAGGTCTTCCACTTGCACGCCCCGAACTCCGGGAGTCGCGCAGATGGATCGGAGGCTTCGATATGAGCACGAACGAAACGACCCAGGTCGGCATCGCAGCCGGCCGGACGAGCTTCCTGCGGGTCCTGGAGACCCGACTCGCCATGCGGCAAGGCCTGGGCGGGCTGCTCCTGCGCCTAACCCTGGGCACGGTGTTCGTGGCCCACGGCTACCTGGGCGCCTTCGTGTACACGCCCGCGGGAACGGCCCAGTTCATGGAGAGCATCGGCCTCCCGTTCGCCGACCTGTCCGCCTGGATTCTGATCGTCGCGCACTTCGCCGGCGGTGCGATGATACTCCTCGGCGTGCTCACGAGGCTCAACGCCATCGTTCACGCCGCCCTGATGGGCGTGGCGACCGTCGCGGCACATCTCGACCAGGGCTTCTACCTGCAAGGCGTGATCCTGGACCCCGCGAGCGGTGCCACGGCGGTTGCAGGCTTCGAGTACGCGCTCACGGTCACCGTGGCGACCCTCGCGCTGATCTTCATCGGGCCCGGGAGTTTCTCGATCGACGGCGCGAGGGAGCGGTCGTGAATCCGAAAGCCGTCCTCCTCGCCGCCGCGGAAGGGGCCCGGCAGATCGTGCCGGGTTCACGGCGGACCCTGCTCGTTGATTCTCGCCACGATCTCCGTCTTGGCCTCGAGCGGGTCCAGGCTCGAGTCGGGGACGTAGATCTGGAAGCCCTTGTCCGCGTGGAGGAACATCCCGCTCGGCTCTGGCGGTAGAGCTCGGGCGTCATTCGGAACCGGGCCTCGGCCTTCATTCCGGTAGCGATGCTACCTTCCGGATCCGGAAAGCGCGGAGCGGGGTCAGGGACCGCGGCTGGAGCCGCTCCTCGTTTCTTGACCCCGACGCGTCAGCGCTCGACGATGGCCCCAGCATGATGCCCGTGAACACCACCCTCCTCACCACTCTCCTCGCCCTCCCGCTCCTGGCCGACGCCCGCGCCGTCGTCGACGTCACCGTCATCGACGTCGTGCGCGGCGAAGCTCTCCCGCACCGAACGGTGCTCGTCGACGGTGAAGCGATCGTCGCGGTCGGCGCCGTGGACGACGTCGAGGTGCCCGACGGCGTGGAGGTGATCGCCGGCGCCGGGCGCTTCTTGATGCCCGGGTTGTCGGACATGCACGTGCACTACTCGCACGCGCCGACCTTCGGACCGCTGCTCGTCGCGAACGGTGTCACGCTCGTGCGCGACACGGGCGGATACACGGACCAGATGATCGCGCTGCGCCGTTCGCTCGAGACCTGGGAGACGTTCGGGCCCGAGCTCATCTGCACGGGCGCGATCGTGGACGGTCCGAACCCGATCTGGCCCTTCTCCGAGGCGTGCGCCACGCCGAAGGACGGTCTCGGCGCCGTGAAGCGACTGGCCGAGGCGGGCGTCGACCAGATCAAGGTCTACAGCGGGCTCCGGCCCGACGTCTTCCGCGTGATCGTGGAGGAAGCGCACCGTCGCGGTCTCGCCGTCACGGGTCACATTCCCGTCGACGTTCCGCTCGGACTGGCCCTCCAGGTCGGCATGGATTGCAACGAGCACCTGATGGGCTTCGGTCTCGCCCTGCACGAGCTCCTGCACGGCGAGCCCGTCGTCGGAGAGGACCGCTTCTCCATCGACTCGGGTCGCGGCTGGCTCGCCTACGACGAGCTCGACGAAGACCTGATCGACATGCTGGCCGCGCGCGTCGCTTCCGCGGGCATGGTGCAGAGCCCCACGCTCGTCGTCGGTGAGCGCATTTCGCGCCTGAAGGACCCCGCTCTGCGCGAGGACCCGCTGCTCGAGTACGTGCCCGACTTCTTCCTCGAGTGGTGGGCGCCCGAGAACGACTTCCGCTTCCAGAGCTGGACCGACGAGACCTACGCGTTGGAACGCGAGGCGCACCTGCGCGCGCGCAAGCTCGTCCACCGCCTGTGGAAGGCCGGCGTCCGGATCGTCAGCGGTACCGACCTCTCCAACCCCTACCTCGTGCCGGGCTTCTCGCTGCTCGACGAGCTCGAGCTCTATGCCGAGGCCGGACTCCCGCCCGCCGCCGTCCTGCGCACGACGACGATCGAGGCCGCGAAGCTCGCCGGGCTGGCCGACCGTCTCGGGACGGTCGAGGCCGGGAAGACGGCGTCGCTCGTCCTGCTGCGGGCGAACCCGCTCGAGGACGTGTCGAACGTGCGTGAGCTCGACGGCGTGTTCCTGCGCGGCCGCTGGTTCGACCGGAGCGCGCTGGACGGGTTGCTGGAGGAGGCGCGAACGAGCGCGGCCGAGCCGACGGGCGTCGGCTCGGCGCGCTAGAGAATCTCGGGCGGTGCTCCCGCCGGGCGCTTGTTCACTTCCTCGCCTGGGGCAATCGACCGGGGGCAGCGGTCTCGACGCCGGACGACGCCATC
>JAJDET010000071.1 GCA_029259655.1 Planctomycetota bacterium | reverse complement strand
ATGTCGAGCGAGACCGAGTTGATGCAGTAGCGCAGCCCCGTCGGTGGCGGGCCGTCGTTGAACACGTGCCCGAGGTGCGCGTCGCAGCGCCGGCAGCGGATCTCCGTCCGCTGCATCCCGTGGGCCGAGTCGTCGATCTCGATCAGGTTCGCGCCCTCGAGCGGTTGGAAGAAGCTCGGCCACCCGCAGCCCGACTCGAACTTCGCGTCCGAGCGGAAGAGCGGCGACTTGCAGCAGATGCAGAGGTAGGTCCCCGCGCCTTTCTCGGAGCAGTACTCGCCCGTGAACGGGCGCTCCGTGCCGGCGCGGCGCGTGACGCGGTACTGCTCGGGCGTGAGCGCCGCGCGCCACTCCTCGTCCGTCTTCACGATGCGATCTTCGTCCGTTCCCATGCGAGCCAGTCTAGCGGAGCTACAATCCTTCGGATCCCGGCTCATCAAGGAGAGGCCGAGCGCATGCCCCATCCCCTGCGAATCTCGAGTCTCGCGGCCTGCGCCCTCGCCCTGGGCCTCCCCGCGTCCGCCCAGTTCGTCGACCCCTTTTCCGGCTACACGGGGCAGAACCTCCTGCTCGAGGGGTCGAGCTTCGAGGTCGGCCTCGACGGCTTCGGGTTCGGACGTCGCATGTACCACTCGACGAACCCGGACCGGGACTACCGCCCGCTCGAGTTCGAGACACGTGCGAGTCACGTCGCGCACGGGAAGCGCAGCCTCGAGATCGTCAACGAGCTCGAGGACTATGCACGCGTCGAGTTCCACTGGATGGAGCTCGCTCCCGGTAAGATCACCGTCTCGCTCTGGGCGCGCGCCGAGAAGGGCCGCGCCGAGACCTCGACGCAGCCGATGGTCCTGACCGTCAAGGTCCAGGGGAACAAGGTGAATCACGCGACGGGGACGCTCCTGCAGGAGAGCTTCGCGTTGACGGAGCAAGGCGCCCGCCACGCGGCGACGTTCACCTACGCGGCGGACGACGTCGAGGACGACCTCGCCTGGCTCGAGCTCTACACCGGACCCTGGAAGAGCAGCCTCGCACCCGGACACCAGCGCCGCATCCACGGCACGATCTGGGTCGATGCCGTCCAGGTCGCCGCAGGAACGGAGAGCGAGTACGAGCTCGCCACCGACGAGCGCGTCGAGATCGGCGCGTGGGGCGAGGACTTCCATGGACCGCGCACCGGAAACCTCTTCGCGGAGGACGACGACGTCATCCGCGCGCGCGTGCGGCTCTGGTCGGACGACTACACGGGCCCCGTCGAGCTCGAACACGTCGTGCTCGACACGACCGGAGCCGAGCTCGCGCGCGGGACGAGCCGGCACCCGCTCGTCGATGGGCTCGAGACGGACGTCGTCCTGCGGAGCCGGTTCGCTCCGCCGGATCCCGAGGAGTCCCCCGGTCCGTTCGGCGTTCCCTGGCTCGCGCCGAAGGATCCGCCCGGCGAGGTCGACCTGCTTCGGGGACGGAAGGGAGTCTTCAAGGTCGTCCTGACGGCGAAACGCCCGCGCACCGGCGCGGTGCTCGGCACGGAGGAGCTCACCCTGGCCGTCATCGAGCGCGACACGAGCGGTCCGAACCCGGGTTCGCCCTTCGGCGTGCACGTGCACTTCCTCACCGAGGGAACGGCGGACGGCTATCCGGTCGGCGACGACCACGAGCACGTCGTCGAGACGTCGCTCCCCCAGGAGTTCCTCTTCGGCGCGATGCGCGACGCAGGGTTCAAGTGGGTGCGGGATTTCTCGTTCGCGTCCTGGGCCGCGATCCAGCCGACCCAGTCGGACTGGATCACGAACGACCACACGCTCGACTGGTGCGAGGCCTACGACCTCGAGCTCTTCCCGATTCTCGGCTGGACCTCGCCGAACTGGGCGCGCTCGGGCGTGACGCCGACGCCGATCGTCAACTGGCAGACTCCGCGCGAACCCGTGGACGCCGGCTACTTCGAGACGTTCGTCCAGACGATCGCGCAGCAGTACGCCGGTCGCGTCATCGTGTGGGAGATCGGGAACGAGCCGTACTTCTACTACGGCGTCGATCAGTACCACGACCACTACCTCGCGCCGGCGAAGGCGGCCGTCGATCAGGTGCAGGGTTTCGTCTGGCTCGCCGGACCCGGCGGCGGCATCCAGCACTGGGTGAAGGAGCCCGCGACGCCGGACGGAAACTTCACCGAGCAGCTCTTCGACTTCCACGCCGGCGGCGACGCGCTGACGTTCGTGACGGAGCACTGGTACGCGAAGAAGGACCCGCCCTTCGAGGACGGCTTCGAGCAGAACCCCGACGAGACGCTGCGCGGGCGGATCGACCACTACGGCGCGACCTTCGTCGGCAGCAACATCCCCGGCAGCAACACCGTCGCCGGGCAGTGGGACAGCGAGTCGGCGCACGTCATGCCGACCCTGCGCTCGGACACGCGCTTCTACGGTCAGGACAACCGCGTGCCGCCGAACTTCAACGCGAAGGGCTTCCACGACGGGATGAGCGCGGACTTCGATCGCTCCAACCTGACCGCGAGCTACTTCGTGCGGCAGTACGTGATCGAGCTCGCGCACGGCGTGCAGCGCTTCTTCGTGCACACGCTCCACTGGGGGATCCAGTCGCCCGCGAACGTCGGCGGCCAGCGACTGCTCGAGCCCGACGGCACGCCGAACCACGCCTTCGTCGCGCTGAACGGGATGATGACGCGCTTGCGCGGCGTGACGCCGTCGGGAGTCCACAAGATCGAGGGCGGCGAGGCGCCGAACACGGGGAGCGTCTTCGCCTACACCTTCGATCGCGGCGGGATCCCCGTGTCCGTGATCTGGGACTGGGAGGAGGACGGCTCCTTCCCCACGCTCGACATCGATCTCGATCCGGCGAACGTGCGCGCGTTCGACATGATGGGGAACGAGCTCGCGCTCGCGCCCAGCCTCGGCGGCGGCTTCGACCTCCCGCTCGGGAACCTGCCCTGCTATCTCGAGGGTGACGGCACCGTCGTCGATTTCACGGCGCTGACGGCGGCTCTCGAAGACGCGACGGCGGCCGTACCGGTGCCGGCCGACTGAACATTTCGCGGTTTCTGCGAGCTCGTACGTTCACGTTCCTCGCGGTGGGCCGTCTGGAAACCGCACGTCGCACTAGAATCGCGAGCAGGAGGTCGTGCCATGTACGCCGCATTGCTGTTCGCGCTCGCCCCGATCGGCGAGATCCACGTCGACGAGCTGCACGGGTTTCGGATCGAGGTTCCCGACGACTGGACGACCTCCGAGGGCGGCGGCGGCCAGGATGGGTTCGCCCTGAACCTGTTGCCTCCGGGGTCCGAGGGATTGACCGCCGTCGTCGTGCGCGTGCTCGAGACCGAGGGCGGCGGCGTCGAGAGGCTCGTCGCCGAGTCGCGCGAGCGCGTGACCGGCGACCCCGAGATCTACTCCGACTTCGAGGAGTGGGAGCGTGAGCTCTCCGGGCGAACGGCACCCGGTGTGCGGGCGACCTACACCGGGCCGGAGGGAGCCTTTCGCATCGTGCAGAGCTTCCTCGTCGAGGAGGACTTCGACTACGTGCTCCAGCGCCACGCGCCCGCCGACGAGTTCGACGATCTCGCGGACGAGCTGGAGGAGGTTGCGGCGACGTTCGGCTTCGTTCCCTTGAGCGAGGCGGCGCGCTCCGAGCGCAAGCTCGGCGAGTTGGCGGCGTTGTGCGGGAGCGAGGTTCACTGGGCCGCGGACTGGGCCGAGGCCGAGGAGCGCGCGCGCGAAAACGGCCGCCTCGTCCTCGTCGTCGCCTGGCTCTTGCCCGGTTTCTCGATCAACACGACGCCGCGCTCGACGCTCTTCATGGACGAGGACCTGATCGAGCTCGCGAACGCGCGCTTCGTCCCGCTCTGGTACACGCCCGGGATGGACGCGCCGTTCGTCGACTCCTACGGGATGGGGCCCTCGACGTTCGGCCAGGCGCTCTTGCTCGCGACGCCGGACGGAGAGGTCGTGCTCGAGACGAGCGAGACCGGCACGCCGGAGGTCGTCTGGGACTTCCTCACGACCGGACTCGACCGGAATCCCGAGCACAGGGGGAATCCTGTTCCGACCGACCTTCACGGGCTCGAGCGCGCCCGGCTGCACGTCGGCCGCGGCGAGCTCGCGCGGGCCTGGATGCTCCTCCACTCCAAGGACCCGTCGGCGGCGGCGCACCACCTGCGCGCGCGCATCCACCGCCTGCGGCGCGAGGGCGCGGAGGCGCTCGAGGCCCTTGCGGACGCACGCCGCGCCGGCTTCGAACCGGAGGACGAGCTCCTCGTGGAAGAGGCCGGCTTGCTCGTTCGCGAGCGGCGCTACGAGGAGGCGCAAGCCCTGCTCGAGGGCGTGATCGCCGATGGCGACGGGCCGGAGGCGATCGCCGAGGCGCGCGTCCTGCGCGGGATGCTCCACCTGCGCGACAGCGACCGCGAGGCAACGAAGGCCGCCTGGCGTTCGGTGGTCGAGAGCACTCCCGACAGCCGCTGGGCCTGGATCGCGGCCGCCGGACTCCGCAGCGAAGGCCTGGACGTCGAGGGCCTGCGCCCCGACTACGGCTGGCCCGACGAGGCGGTGATGGAGGAGCTCGCCGCGTTCCCGAGCTCGGCCGTGGTCGAGGACCTCGATCGCGCGCGGCGCGACGCGCTCGCCTGGCTCCTGCGCGAGCAGAAGGAGGACGGGGCGTGGATCAGCCCGAGCGAGCTCTCGACGAACGTCGAGGGCATGGGGCCCGACCCCTTCGTCGACGCGATCGCGGCTCTCGGTGGGCGCGCCCTGCTCCTGCATCCCGAGGAGGCGGCGGCGCGACCGGCCGCGCGGCGCGCGCTCGACTTCGTGCTGGCCACGATCGAGCACCGTCGAGAGACTCCGCCGCTCGTCTTCTTCATGGACTACATGACGTGGAGCAGCGCGGCGATGCTGCACTTCCTGTCCGATGCGCTCGAGGCGCGACTCGGGACTCGCGAAGAGCTCGCGCCGGTGGCCGACGCGCTCCTCGCCGACCTCGTCGAGCGCCGGCAGCAGAACGGCGGGTGGAGCTATTACGTCACCGGCACGCTCGGGAGCACCGCGCAGCCGCAGTCGATCAGCTTCACGACGGCCGCCGCCGTGCTCGCGCTGACGCGCGCGCGCGACGTCGGCTTCGACGTCCCCCCCGAGCTCGTCGAGCGCGGCGTCCGCGCGCTCGAGGCGATGCGCGGCGAGAACGGTGAGTTCTCCTACTTCCTCTACGGCGAGGACCGGAACGGAGCGGCGGGGTCGATCGATCTCGGCGCGGTCGGGCGCGGTCCCGCGTGCGAGCTCGCGCTCTTCTCCGGCGGGAAGAGCGACCCGGAGCGGTTGCGCCTCGCCCTCGACGCGTTCCTGGCCGATGCGCCGCTCTACACGGCGGAGCAGGGCAAGACGCTCATGCACGCCGGGCCGCAGGGTCAGGGCTGCCACTACCTCTTCTTCGACTACGCCCACGCGGCCTACGTCCACGCGGCCCTTCCCGCGGAGGGGCGCTCGCGCGTGCGTCTGCTCGACATCGTGCTCGACTGCCGCCAGCCGGACGGGTCGTTCGTGGACACTCCGATCCTCGGGCGGGCCTATGGGACGGCCATGGCGCTCTTGGCCCTGGAGTCGCTGGCCGGCGAGTCCTAATGTCCTCTCCATGAGTGTCTTCTCACGCGGCGACTGGGGGCGGCTCATGCTCCGCCTCGCCATCGGCGGTCTCATGCTCTTCCACGGCATCGCGAAGGTGCAACACGGCGTGGGTGGGATCGAGGGAATGCTCGAGTCGAGCGGTCTCCCGGCCGCGCTGGCCTACGGCGCGTACGTCGGCGAGGTGCTCGCGCCGCTCCTGGTCCTGGCGGGGATCTTCACCATTCCCGCTGCGGCGGTGATGGCGTTCAACATGCTGATCGCGATCTACGTCGGCCACTCGTCGGACATCTTCGCGCTCAACGACTACGGCGGCTGGGCGATCGAGCTCCCGATGCTCTACCTGCTCGGCGCCGTCGCGATCGTGTTCCTCGGTCCGGGGGACATGACGATCGGCCGCGCGCCCGAGTAGCGGTCCGCGTGGACCGCGCCGAGCTCCTCGAGTCCGTCCCGCACGAGCCGCGCTGGGTCGAGGCGCGTGCGCTGCTCCTCTCGAGCGAGAGCGAGGTGCGCTCGGCGGGTGCGGGCGCTCTCCTCGTCGATCCCTCGTTCCCGATCGCGTGCACGGTCGGCGTTCCGGATCGCGAGGTAGTCCTGGACTTCGACCGCGAGCGGCCGACCTGGGAGCTCCTCGTGCAGGCCGAGGATCTCGAGGCCGTTCGCGCGATGCTCCCCGACCGCGTCGTGCATCCGGCGACGGTGTTCGCGCACCCGGACCCGGCGAGCTTGCCCGCGCCGTCCGGGGCGGCTCGCGTTCTCGCGCCGGGCGAGCGCGTTGCCGTGGATCACTGTCCCGAGTCGCTCGCCGACGAGCTCGAGCAGAGCTTCCGGCGCGGCGCGCCCATGGCCGTGGCCGAGCTCGACGGTGTGGCCGTCGCCTTCTCCTACGGGTTCGCGAAGACCGAGCGTTTGTGGGACGTCTCGGTCGACACGCTCGAGCACGCGCGGCGCCGCGGCCTCGCGACGGCCGCGTTCTGTGCGCTCGCTCACGCGCTCTTCGCCGACGGTGTGGCGCCCGCCTGGGGTGCGGTGGACAGCAACCCGGCCTCCCTGGCGATGGCCGCCAGGCTCGGGTTCGAGGAGAGCGCGAAGCTCTACGTCCTGGTCCGGCCCGCTATTAACAAGGGATAGGTGAGCCCGGACGCGGAGGCCCGGCGTCTAGCCGCCGAGGTAGTGCTCCGGTATCGGTTGCTCCGGCGTCTCCGCGTCCCAGTAGATCGTGAGCACCCACCAGCGGTCCTCGTCCCACAGGAGCTGGAAGCTGTTGATGCCGCGCGAGAACGGCTCACCGTCGGGCTCGGTGCGCGACTCGTAGGTGCTGAAGACGTGCGCAATGTGTCCGTAGTACTCGACGCGGCGCGCGACCTCGACCTCGTAGAACGGATTCTCGGCGAAGTAGGCGCCGGCGTTCCTGGCGTACTCGTCCGGTGTCATGACGCGCACGCCGACGCGCCCCTCCGGGTTGCGGCCGACGCTCATCAGCCGCGCGCCCGTCGGGTGGAAGAGGGCGTTGCAGCGCTCCCAGTCGCGAGGGCCTGCGGGGCCGGAGATCACCTCGTAGGTGGCGGCGACGATGGAGTCGAGGCTGGCGTGTTCGGGAATGGCTGCGGTGGAGGAGACGGGCGGCGCGGGTGCTGACCCGGGCGTGGAGTTGCAGGCGACCAGCGCGAGCAGGGCGGTTGCGGCGGGGAGCTTCATGGGTCGTCACCCTACCGTCGGGCGTGTGTCCCGACGAAAGAAGCGCGTAGGGCCTCTGTTTCGCTCAGGCCCCGAGCCAGTCCCCGTAGAGCTCGGGGCGGCGGTCGCGCAGGAAGAGCCTGCGTGCGTGCGAGCGCTCGACCTCGCCGAGGTCGAGGTCGGCGAACAGGATCTCCTCGGTGAGCTGTCCCGCGCGCGCGACGACGCAACCCGAGGGGTCGCACACGAAGGATTCGCCCGCGAAGGTCAGCCGCTCCTCTTCGCCGACGCGGTTGCAGAGCGCCGTGAAGACGCCGTTCTGGAACGCCGCGACGCGCATCTCGGCCTCGTACAGCCCGTCCGGCCACTCGCCGACGGCGCCGGCTTGCGGCACGACGATCACCTGCGCTCCCGCGAGCGTCAGCGCGCGCAGGTACTCCGGATAGTGCCGGTCGTAGCAGATCGCGACGCCAATCTTCCCTGCGCGCGTGTCGTACACCGGGGCGCCGCGGTCGCCCGGCGCGTAGTAGCCCTGCTCGTGGAACCCATCGTATTCCGTGATGTGCACCATGCGAGTCGCCCCGAGCAGCGCCCCGTCGGCGTCGATCACGGGCGAACTGTCGAACGTGAGCTCTCCGTCCCGCTCGAACAGGTTCAGGACGATCACGACCCCGAGATCCGCCGCGAGCGCGCAGAACTCCTCGGTCGTCGGTCCCGGGAAGGTCTCGGCGAGCGCGAGCGCTTCCGGCGTCGCCGGCTCCTGCGGCAGGAACCGGGAAAACGAGAGCTCCGCGAAGGCGACGATGTCCGCGCCGCGCTCCGCCGCTCGGCGTACGGCCGCGACGCCGCGTGCGCGGTTCGCCTCGCGATCCTTCGATGCGTGCTGTTGGACGAGGGCAATCTTCACGCCCGCAGGGTATCGCCGACACGGTGCTGCGACACTCTCGACTCGCCCTTCGGCGACGAGCCGAGGTCTCGTTGCCCAATCCGCCTTCGCGTGATATACGCAAGCCGATGCAGACGGACGGCCCTTCGGGCCGCCGCTGATCGGCAAGGAAGCAGCTGAGCCCCGGCCATCGAGAGATCGAACGAATGAGCGAAGATGCACGGCATGTACTGTCCCCCTTCTCACAACAGGCCTCGCAATACACCTGGCTGATCTATGACGTTTTCTTACTCCTTATTTTGCTGTCTGGATTTCTTTTCTATCGCGATCTAGACTCTTCAATGCAAAGTCTGGTGCGATTGCATTTCGTCCATTCTGTCGCAGTCTCTCTCATTTCCGGTCTCCATCTGCTAGTGTTTCATCGGCACCTCGACTCGCGCACCGTGTTGAGACTCAACAATCCAAACTTGCCGTATCTTCAAATGTCGCCTTGGAAGTCCTACGGTTTCTTTGGAGCAAAGATTCTTGCCGCCGGCGCCTTCGTATATCTTGCTTTTGCACGTGGATATCTTGCCTAAGCATCTCATTGCATAGGGCCCAAGATTCTCAAATGAACCAAGGCTTTCATCAGGAGAACGCGGTCTTCATTCAGGACGTCGAGCCGCGTACCAATGCTCTGCAACGGACACCGCAACACGTCACGCCCCTTTCAGGAGCAAGGGCCGCGGAATACTGCGCCGTCGCTGACTGCGGCACTACAGCGAAGCAACTCGTGAACCGGAGAGATAAATCGCCCAATGAGGGAGACACAAGAATTCAAAGCGGCCTTTCCTTACCAGCAGGATGTCCTCGCCCTTCCAGTCGCTGATCTCGATGTCGCCTCGGAGTGGTACGCGAAACACTTCGGAATGGTCGAGGTCGAGCGGCGCGACGATCCCGCTCCGACCGTCATTCTTGAACGTAACGGGACCAGGATCGGCTTCTCTGTCAACGGCAGTGATCCCGCAGAGGACGGCGCGGCCATCCTCGTGACTAACATTCAAGGTATGAAGGAAGAGTTCGAGTCAAGGGGCGTGGGAATCGGCAACTGGCGGATCGATGAGCGTGACGGTCAGAAGCTACAAGTGTTCTTCGTGGTCGCCCCCGATGGGTTGTGCTTCTATTTTCATGAGCCGATTCAGCAATGAGCGCGCAGCCGCCGGACAAGGGGACGGAGCCAAAGGGCGCTCGTACATGCGAGCATCGAACCCCTGAACTGTGAGGACCAGGTCATGCCCAGATCCGAAGACCCGACAGATGCGATCCGCCGCCAGGCCGTCACCTTTCCCGAGGTAGCGAAGGGAACGTCTTGCACTCAGAGCTCATTCAAGGCCGGCAAGGGCACATTCCTGTTCATCGGTCCTGGACCCAAGGGGAAGGGATTCAAGGCGATGTTCAAGCTGAACGCCTCGATGCCGCAGGCGCTGAAGCTGGCCGCGGAGAATCCGGAGCGGTTCGACGTGGGTTCGACCGGTTGGGTCACTGCGCGTTTCACGGCCGAGAAACCCTTGCCCAAGCGGATCTGGGGGAAGTGGTTGGCGGAGTCCTATGACGTGACGTGCGGTGCGGGCCCGAAGGCGAAGAAGGCGAAGTGACCGAGCCGCCCCGTAGCGTCAGGCCTGGAAGACATCCAAGGTGACTGCTGGCTCTACGAGGAAGTGGACGATGGTGGCTCGAAGGAGCTCCTTGCTCTCAGGGTACTGCTGGATCGTTCCGAGTTCGGGGTAGTCGCGCGAGACGTGGAGATTCGAGAACATCCGCCTAGCACGTAATCGCCATGAATCAGGTCCTTCGGTTCTCCGGATCGGTCGAGCGCGATCCCGCGATCCGTGTCTGGATGGGCGAGCATCCGGGTGAGCTGGGCGCGATCGCGCGGGACTGGTTCGACGTCATCCGCGGGTGTGGCGACGACGTCCGCGAGTTGATGCACGACGGCCAGCCGACCGCGTGTATCGCGGATGCCGCCTTCGCCTACGTCGATGCGTTCACGGCCCACGTCAACGTCGGGTTCTTCCGCGGCGCCGAGCTCGCGGATCCCGCGGGCCTGCTGGAAGGTACCGGCAAGTACATGCGCCACGTGAAGCTCAAGCCCGACGACGACGTCGATGCCGAATCTCTGGCGAAACTGGTCGAGTCGGCCTACACCGACATGAAGCGACGCCTCGAGGATGAGTAGCGCTCCGGCAACCTCCTGGGAGCTCGTGGAGTTCCTCTCCGACAGACTCTTCTCGACCGGCGCGCAGAAGAGTCTCGAGGACACCATGCTCGATATCCTCTTCGGTGTTCTGGGAGGTGCGGCCTTTGCCTCGGTCCGGGTATCTCTCCGCTCACGGTACTCGGAGCAAGCTCGCGAATCTCCCTGACGAGCTCGACCAGCGCGTTTCGACCCTGCCCTCCTCGTCGAGCAGGAGGAGCGCCAGCTCCTCCCTCGCATCCTCCTCGGGGAGTGCGATGGCGAAGCTCCCTCGAGCATCCGTCCGCACGCGAGCCCAGGTCTCGTCCGCGACGACGAGGACGACGGTACGAGAGGAAAGGGGCGCGGCGTCGAAGTCGACGAGGACTCCCTCGATCGCCGTGAACTCGCGCTCTGTCGTGACCGCGCCGACCCGAACGCGCTGGCCCTCGACGAGCTCGAGCCGGCGAACGCCGATCTCGATTTCGCCCAGCTCGACGACGAGTGTCGCTCGGCCTGCGACGAGTCCGTCGACGGCGAACGTGCCGTCGCTCGCAACCCTTCCCGTTCCGATCAGGTGCGAGAGCGCACCGGGCGGCAACGCGCCGACCTCCTCCATGGAGAGCGCCGTGGGCACGTCGATCTCGACGCGCACGTCCGCGCCGGCGAGCGGGAGGCCGCGCGCGTCGCTCGCTGTTCCTTCCACGGCCGCCGGCAGCGCGAGCACGACCTCGCCCAGGTCGAGGAGCGGAACGTCGGACGGCGTCCAGCGGAGCGCGAGCCCGCGCGGCGGCGCCTCGCACACGAGGAGGTGCGGAACGTCCATTCGGAGTCCGGAGAGCTCGAAGAGACCGTCGGCTCCCGAGATCGTCTCCGCCTGGTCGTCCGCGACGAGGAAGAAGGACGACGGTGCCGTCCCGACGACGCGAACCCGCGCGCCTTCGACCCCGGACCCATCGCTTCCGACGACCTGTCCACGAATCCACTGGTCGGGCACGAGCTCGACCACGATGTACGGTTCCGACGACTGCATCTCGAAGTCGACGCTCTCTCCGATCCGTGCCCAACGGCGCTCGGAGTCGACCAGCAGGCAGACGTCAGCGGTCCCGTAGCCCTCGGCCTGGACGGTCAGAGCCGCAGCCGAATCCAGGGACCAGTAAGGGAACCGGAACGAGCCGTCCTCCCCGGTGACGACGCCCTCGTGGCCCATTCCGCTCGAGGCGTGGTTGTGGAGCAGGGCTCCGGCCAGGGGCGTCTTCGACTGCTCGTCGAGCACGACGCCCGAGACGCTCACCAGGGATGCGAGCCTCAGCTCCAGCTCCGTCTCTCGCTCGGGGTCCGTACGGCCACGCGTGCTCCCGTACTGTCCGTCACGCGTGTGTGCGAAGGCGCTGACGGATCCGAGTGGGACCGTCACGCGCGCGCGACCGTCCCCATCGCTCTTCGCCGTGAACACGCCGAGCTCCAGGTCGTCGTCGTACTCGCCGTAGACCGCGACGCGCACGTCGGCGTCGGGAATCGGCACGTCGTAGTCGTCGCAGACGACGCGAATGGCGAGCGTGCCCTCCGGCGACGAGGCGGCGGGCTCGTGGAAGCCGATCGCCTCGACCGGCGGAGATGTGTCCGGAACACGTGTCGACGCAACCGAGCGAGGAGGGACGGTTCGAACTGGAACCAGGTCCTTTGCGCGGTGGAGATCGTCTTCACCGCCGCTGACGAGTCCCCGTGCCGCCCCGCCGTCGTCTGTACCGCGCACGAGGAGAACACCGACGGGTATGCAGAGCGCCAGGACCACTCCGCCCGCGATGTTCCTCACGGGTCTCCTCGACCTTCCTGCCATGTCCTCTCCTCCGGGGTTGGCCGGCGGCGCGAGGCCGCCGGCTCACGAACAGGGCGCTACGGTTCTCGTGTTGGGTTCAGGAGCTGACCTTGTTCCAGTTCTCGCTCGTCAGGATGACCGAATGGCCCTCTCCCCGGACGAGCTTCTGCCCTTTCCGGACGGTCACCGGAACCCGTGTTCCGTTCTGCGTAACGATGATCGCGGTGCACTCCTCCTCCTTCCGTGCCTTGCACTCCCAGGTGTCGGTCGCCATGGCGATCGACGGCGGAAGCAGGATGGCGGCCAGGAGGGCGCGACGGATCAGCTTCATGCGTTTCTCCTCTCTCGTTGCGAGCGGTCGAGTTTGAAACCAAAGAGCGGCGGGTTCCCCCCCCGCAGGACACATGAATCCTATAGGTGCTTTCGAGTCTCGGTTGCTGTCTTAATGACAGAGGAACCCGAGAATTTCATTATCGAGACTTTCGGGGCCTCCGGGGGGGGGTGAGGCCCTGGACGTCAAACCCAAGTTAGCAGGACTCCTCCCACGCCTTCGCCGCCCGCCCCATGTACTCCCAGAGCGCGGGCTCGACGCCGAAGCGTGACGGCGTCTCCGGGCTATCGGCGTACATCTTGCCGAGCGACTCGCGCACTCCCGCGTTCCCGCCCGTGAACTCCTCGACGAGCGCGTGTGCCTTGCGCGCCAGCGCCTGCACCGCCTCGCTCGCCGGATCGTCCCCGCGCTCCATCGCCTCGCGGTAGGACGCGAAGAGCTCCTGCCACTCCTGCTGCACGGCCTGGATGCGATCCTCGCCGACCTCGGTGCGGCGCTCCTTCAGGTACTCGAGCTGCTCCGGCGTGTAGTACTTCTCGAACGCTTCCATCTCGTTCACCACCTCGATCTCCTGGAGGAGCTCGTCGACGGACGGGGTTTCCGCCGCGCGAAGGGACCGGGCGATCGCCTCCAGACGATCGCGGAGCCGGCGCACGTCGCGCTCTTCCCTTCGAAGGCGCTCGAGGTGGGCCTCGATCGCAGGGAGCGGCGCGAAGCGCGGGTCGTCGAGGCAGTCCCGGACCTCCGCGAGCGAGAGACCCAGCGCGACGAGCGAACGAATGTGCCTCAGCCGCTCGATCTCGGCGCGCCCGTAGAGCCGGTGAGAACCGTGCCCGCCGAGCGCCGGCGAGAGGAGCCCGATCTCGTCGTAGTGGTGGAGCGTGCGGACGGAGACCCCGCTCCGCCGCGCCAGCTCGCCCACCTTGAGGTACTCGTCCTTCACGTATGTCCTGCCTCCGACACGAGATGCCGGTCGGTCCGTTCCCGCTTGTACGACCTCACGCAGCGTGAGGTTCCAGGGCGAACTCCCGGATTCTAGGATCCGGCGTGAGTTCCGCGATCGAAGTCCACCCCGGCGCCCTCGCGACCGAAGCACGACTGCTCGAGATCCTCGCCGGGCTCCGCGACGAGGCCCGCGCCGATCCGACCGTCTTGGCGCAACCCGTGCGGGTCCTCGTGCCGTCCCGGTCGCTCCGGCTGCACGTCTGCGAGCGTATCGCGAGCGAGCTCGGCGCCGTCTGCGGCATCGTCGTCCAGACGCTCCACGGGGCGGCGGTCGAGATCCTCGATCGCGCCGGTGAAGAGGAAGGCGGAGCCGATCTCCTGGTCGAGGTGCTCGCGCGGCGGCTTGCGCGCGACGAGCGCGCGCTCGAGGAAGCCTTCGCGGACTTCGTCGACGGATACGGCACGGTCGCCGGTACGGTCCGCGACCTCCTCGACGCCGGCTTCGAGGCCGGGCACGAGGAGGCCGCGCTCGAGCGCGTGGGGGAGGCGCGGCTGCCGCGGGATGA
Organism: Planctomycetota bacterium; assembly: GCA_029259655.1. Classification (GTDB taxonomy): domain Bacteria; phylum Planctomycetota; class UBA1135; order UBA1135; genus OFTM220. The sequence continues at coordinate 1,286 of JAJDET010000071.1, read as the reverse complement.
AGGACGGCGCGCCGAGGCCGTGGTCAAGACCGCCGCGCGCGTCGCCGCTGCGCTCGAGGCTCGCGGTCGCGGGGGCAGGGCCGCGCTGCTCCGGCTCGCACGCGAAGCGTTCGAGGACGATTCCGACCGCGCCCTGCCGGTGCGCCTCGTCGTCGTTCACGGGTTCGCGGACGCCACGGGGCGCGCGAGCGACTTGCTCGAGGCGGTGGCGCGGCGCGTTCGGACGATCGCGCTCATCGATCACCCGTCCGATCCGGACGATGCGTCGCGCGCAGATCTCGGGTGCGCGTACACCGACCGGCTGGTCGAGCGGTTGGAGGGCGTGCTCGGGACCGCGAGCGTCGCGGGACGCGCCGGGAGTACGGTGCCAGGCACACCTCCATCACCTATCCGAACGGCTCACGAGAATCGATCCGACTCTTCGATAGGTGATAGAAGTGAGCCAGGCACCGCACTCCCGGCGCTCTTTCGCGCGCCGGGAGCGGAGGCGGAAGCACGTGAGGTGGCCCGGCGCATCCGCATCCTCATTGCCGACGGCGTACGACCCGAGCGCATCGGAGTCGTCGCTCGCGACCTCGGCGCGCACACCGTCGCGCTGCGCCGCCACCTCGACCGCCTCGGCGTCCCGGCGTCCGCGCTGCGTGCGCGCGCACCGATCGACGGCGCGGGGCGCGCGCTCGTCGCGCTCGTCGAGCTGTTCGAGGAGAAGGACCGCATTCCCGCCGATCGCTGGCTCGACGCCACGCGCCGGCTCGTCTTCGACAAGGACGGCGAGGAGGTTCGGCGCGGCGCGTCGGACGCGTTGCGCCTCGCCCTGCGCGTCGCCGGTGCCGGACGGCTCGACGAGGCCGCAGAGCTCGATCCGGCCGTGCACCTCGAGAAGGGCAAGATGCCGCTCCCCGTGCGCGTCGCCGTTTCGACCGGAGAAGCCGACGACAAGGGACCCGGGATCGGCTTCCACGCGCGGCGCGCGAAGGTCCCCGGCTACGAGTTGCACGGCGCCGTGAAGGCCGCGAAAGCGCTGCGGCGGCGGCTCGCGCGCTGGCCGAAACGCGCCTCGCTCGCGAAACACCTCGCGGAGCTCGAGCGCCTGCGCACGAAGGACCTCGGCTGGCGCGCCGGCGATCGCGCCGAGCAACGCGCGCGCGGCGTCCTCGAAGAGCTCGCCGACGTGCTCGGGAGCGAAGAGGTCACGACGGAAGAGCTCGCGCTGCTCCTGCGTCGCGTGCTCGTACCCGTGGCGCGACCGCCCTTCTGTGACGGCGCGCCCGGCGCCGGCGGCGGCG